>DATCEK010000162.1:0-5109 GCA_036510155.1 Solirubrobacteraceae bacterium
GGGAGTCCTGAAGAAGGAGCTACTGGTGATCCATAGCGCGGGTGTCGCTGTCTGCGACGAAGAGCAAGCATCTGGCGTGCGCTCGATCGCCGCGCCAATCACGCAACCAGGCCGCTCCAGGCTCATGGCGCTCAGCGTCACTGTACCCGCCAAGAGGATGTCTGTCGCGAAAATGACAACCGAGTTCGCAGCACACGTGCTGGCGGCAGCCAAGCGCATATAGCCGACCGCGGGCTGACTCGTGCTCGCCTCGGTGTGCGAGTCTTCGCGCATGCCCGACTTCGCCGTCGTTCCTCTGCCAAAGGATCGCTTGGAGGACCTGCAGCCGCTGTGGCGCGTGCTGTACGAGCACCACATGGCGTTGACGCCACATCTGCGGGACCGTGTGCGCCCATATGAGCAGGCCTGGAAAGAGCACGAGCGGCTCATGGGAGAGTGGCTGGCCGCCGAGCCCGACTCGTTTGTCTTGGTAGCGCATGAGGCCGGTCGCTATCTCGGCTATGCGTTCGTGCGAGTCCGTCCTGGCGCCCTCTTCGCGGTGTCGTGGAGTGCCTCCGACCCACTGGCCGAGCTGGCGATCCTGGCCGTCCGCCCGGAGGCTCGCGGGAAAGGCGTCGGCTCGGCTCTGCTGGACGCCGTGGAAGCAAGGCTGCGGGAGCTGCGCATAGACGACATGGTGATCGACGTCATCACGACCAACACGGATGCGATGCGCCTCTACGAACGGCGAGGCGCGGTGCCGTTTCTCACCAATTTCGTCCAGCGGGTCCGAGCACCGCGGTAGGCATGATCACAGGTGTATCCGTCGTGTGACACGCTTGAGCCACAGCACGACCCTGTACTCAAGCGGAGTCACGTACTTGTACACCTGCAACGTAGGCGAGGCGACCGAGCACGTCGGTGGTCGGTGCCACCTTGGCGTTCTCGTAGTCCGAGAGCCTCGATGCGGAGGTGCCGGCGGCGAGCGCGAACTGGCGCAGCGTCATCTTGTTCTGGATGCGCCAGGAGCGGATCTGGGCGGCATATTCCGCGCGGCCTTGCCGATTGATGTCATCTCGCGCACGACGAATCACGTTGGTCATCAGCGCATCTATGCCGTAATGCTCGCCCCAGGCGACGACGATCTCTGTGGTGCGTGCGGCAGGTCCCCAGGGGTTGCGTCGGATCGCGCTTGCAAGCCGCCGCCAGTCTGAAAGGGAGCCGCGGTCGATGACTGTCTGGATCGCCTCGGCCGGCCAACGGTCCATCGGCTGTGTGGTGTCGAAGTCGAGGTTGCGAAAGCGCAGCGTCATCGCACGATCCTCTGCGCCAAATCCTCGAGTACGGCCGTGACGGTCGACCAGTCGTGCCAACGGGGGTCGAGCGCCTTGTAGCTAGCCAGCTGTGTGGTGACCTCCGAGTCGCGTGGCCGAGGGTCGGCGAGTTGCTTGACGAGTTGCGTGGAGACGGCCTCTGGACGGGGATTGATGTCGGCGTAATAACCATCGATGTCTGCCAACACGGCAGCGGCCTCGTCGAGTCCGATCTGAGTGGAGAGCGCCGCTATGTCGAGATAGTCACGCGTCTGGTTGCGGCTCAGTGCAAGCCAAGCCTTTACCCGCAGAATCTCCGGGAGAGTCGGCACGACGAGCTGCTTGCCGCGTATCTCTGTCTCGGCGGTCTCGAGCGGTCGGCTGCGAAGCAGTTGACGCACGCCGGTCTCGATGCCCCCAAGTTCGCCGAGGATGATCTTCCCCGGCTGCGCCCGTGTCATCGACCAGTCCCCGAACGCCTCCAGATCTCGTGGATCGCGTCAAAACGCTCCGCGAGATCGGCGACTACATGGTCGTGATCGAACGATTGTCGGTGATGGGCATAGAGGGCCGCCGCCGATCCCCCGACCAAGACAGCGCCTGGGACGAGTTCTTGCAGTTGTGCAGCCTTCTCCAACACATCGTCCAGGGAAGGTTCCATCCGTTGATGTTATCAGATCCGATAACATGTGTCGATTCTGAAACTCGCTTGGGCACGCGATGACGCGCCTGATAGCCAGTACCCAAGGTCGTAAGACGGACAGCCATGCCTATGCCGGCATTAGGGAGGACCCCGCGGTCTTGTGCGGGAAAAACCCGGATGCCGTAGACATGGGATCCCAAGATCCTCTTGTTGATGCACGCACCGCAGACACTCAAGGACACGCGCCCTGCCTCCGTCCCAAATCCCGTTCGGCCGGCGATCCAAACCGCTGCCCTGTCCAAGCGATACGGCAAGACGCTCGCGCTCGACGCGTTGAGCCTCACGGTCGAACAGGGCGAGGTCTACGGCTACCTCGGCCCGAACGGCTCCGGCAAGACGACCACGATCCGCTTGCTGCTGGGGCTCCACCGTCCGAGCGCCGGACGCGCGGAGATCTTTGGTGTGGACGCATGGAAGGACCCGGTGCAGGCCCATCGCCGGGTCGCCTATGTCGCGGGCGAGCCTTTTCTGTGGCCTGGGCTGACAAGCGCCGAGACATTCGAGTTCCTGGCGCGCGCGCACGGCGGTGTCGATGTCGCCTATCGCGAGGAGTTGGTCGAGCGTTTCCAGCTGGAGGCGAACAAGAAGATCAGGGCGCTGTCCAAGGGCAACCGCCAGAAGGTCCAGCTTGTCGCGGCGCTGGCCACGCGCGCCGAGCTGCTGCTGCTCGACGAGCCGACCAGCGGCCTTGACCCATTGATGGAGGTCGCCTTTCGCGACTGTGTCAACGAAGCCAAGCAGCGCGGGCAGACCGTCTTTCTCTCCTCGCACATCCTCAGCGAGGTCGAGGCGCTGTGCGATCGCGTGGGCATCCTCAGGGAGGGCAGGCTGGTCGACGAGGGAACGCTGACTGAGCTGCGCCACCTCGCTGCACAGACGGTCGAGGTCACGTTCTCCGGGTCTGCTCCGGAGATCGAGCCGCTGCCGGGCGTGCACGCACAGAGCGCCGGCCCGAACGCGTTGCGCTTTGAGGTCTCCGGCGACATCGGCCCGTTGATCGCGGCACTCGCGCGCGCGGGCGGAGACTCGATCGCGACGCTGAGCAGCCGCGAGCCGTCGCTCGAGGAGATATTCCTCCACCATTACGACGGCTCTGAGCATCGTGGTTAGCGGAGCGGCATCGGTCTCCCCGCCGGTGTCGAGGGCGATCGCGAGCAGCGGGCGCCTCGACGGTGGCTTCTCGCGCGCATACGCGCTGGCGCGGCGTGCGGTGCGCGACGCGCGTACCCGCACGCTTGCCTTCGCCTACCTGTTTTTGATCTACGCATATATCCAGCCCGCCGGCTTCGCCCACGCATATCCGACGCTTGCCGACCGGCTGGCTTTTGCGCGCAGCTTCGCGGGGAACGATGCGTTGCGCCTGTTCTACGGCTATCCGTATGACCCTGTGGGGGTCGGCGGCTACAGCGCGTGGCGTGTGGGTGGCACGCTGGCGATCGCCGCTGCCATCTTCGGCATCTTCGCCGCTGTGCGCGCCTTGCGAGGCGAGGAGGACACCGGGCGCATGGAGTTGGTGCTGGCGGGTGCGCTCACCCGGCGCACAGCGTATCTGGCGGCGTTGAGCGCGATCGCCGCGGGGACGTTGCTGTTGTGGTTGGCCGAGACCGTGGGCTTCGTTCTTGGGGGCCTTGGGGCTGGCGGCGCGGCCTATTTGGCGCTGGCCACCGCGTCGGTCATACCTGTGTACGTCGGCGTCGGCGCGCTCGTCAGTCAGCTGGCGCCCAGCCGGCGCACGGCGTTGGAGTTGGGCAACGCGCTTGTCGGGGTATCGCTGCTTCTGCGCGTCGTCGCCGACACCTCGAGCGGCGCGGGATGGCTGCGCTGGACTACGCCGCTCGGCTGGGCCGAGGAGCTGCGGCCGTTCACCTCGAGGGAGCAGCCGCTCGCACTGTTGCTCCCGCTGGCGGCAACTGCGTTGCTTCTCTTTGCTGCCGCGAAGATCTACGCCACGCGCGATATCGGCACCGGCCTGCTACCCGCACGCGACAGCTCTCCTGCGCGTCTGCGCCTGCTCTCCTCGCCGTTTGCCCAAGGCCTGCGCTCGGAACGGCCGACGATCCTCGCTTGGCTGCTCAGCGTGTCCGTCTTTGCCTTCATTCTGGGAGCGGTCTCGACGAGTATCTCCACGGCCGATGTCTCCGCGAGTATGGAGCGTGAAATAGCCAAGCTCGGCGGCGGCTCGATCACCACGCCCACCGGGTACATGGCTTTCGTGTTCATTTTTTTCATGCTGGCCACAAGCCTGTTCGTATGCGCGCAGGTCGCGGCCGCGCGTCACGAGGAAGCAGATGAGCGCGTGGAGACGCTGCTGTCGTTGCCGGTGAGTCGCGGCAACTGGCTAGGTGGGCGCCTGGTGCTCGCGGCGGCCGTGTCGCTTGTGCTTGCGTTGGCGGCCGGCTTCTTCAGCTGGGCGGGAGCGGCCTCGCAGGGCGAGGAGATCTCGCTGGCGAGAATGCTCGAGGCCGGCGCGAACTGTATGCCGCCCACACTTTTGTTCCTCGGGATCGCGGCGCTGATGTTCGCGCTCATTCCACGCGCAAGCGCAGCCGCCGCCTACGGCCTCGTCACACTCGCGTTCCTCTGGCAGCTGACAGGAGCGCTCCTGAGCGCCCCGAAATGGTTGCTCGAACTGACCCCGTTCGCACACGTCGGCCTCGTTCCGGCGCAACCGTTTCGTGCCGGCGCCGCCACCGTCATGCTCGCGCTCGCCGCAAGCTGTGGGCTAGCGGCCCTGTGGGCCTTCCGCCGCCGTGACTTGACCGGCGCCTGAGGCTCCGAGGCTCCCCAGGAAGATCGGGATCGAGACGTAGCGCAAGCGCTTCAAGGCGAGCCGGCGAGCGCGTCACGCAACGCAACGAGTGCGCTGTCGATCGCAGCTACTTCGCGCCCGCCGCCGACGGCCAATCGCCTGTCCTTGCCGCCGCCGCCGCCGCCCACGAGCTTGGCGACAGTGCGCACCACGCTGGGCGCGTCGCCGGCGTCCCCCGCAAATGCCACCGCGAGCCCGACCGCCTCGCCGTCGGGTGAGCCGATCAGACCCACGGCGCGGATGCCCGCACGCGCAACGAGCTCCGCTGCGATCGTGCGCAGCGCCTGCTGGTCGCGATCGTCCAA
>DATCEK010000163.1:0-11727 GCA_036510155.1 Solirubrobacteraceae bacterium
CGGGGTGCGTTTCATCCAGGCCGAGCACACCGGCAACACCCGCGAATCCATCGAGGAGGCCGAGGTGATCCGCGCCGCCATCGAGGATCTCCAGCGCGGAGCCGTCACCGAAGCAGACGGCCGCAGCCGTCCGCTCGGCCCTGAGGACATCATGGTCGTGACCCCCTACAACGCCCAGGTGGGATGCCTGACCGCCAGACTGCCGACAGGTGTACGCATCGGCACCGTTGACAAGTTCCAAGGCCAGGAGGCGCACGTCGTCTTCTTCTCGATGGCCACCTCCTCCGGCGCGGAGGTCCCGCGCAACGTCGAGTTCCTCTACAGCCGCAACCGCCTAAACGTCGCAATCTCGCGCGCCCGCTGCCTCGCCGTGCTCGTCTGCAACCCAGAGCTCCTGCACGTCGAGCCACGCTCCATCGAGCAGATGCGGCTCATCAACGCCCTCTGCCGACTCGTCGAACTAGCGGAGTCCACCGCCGAAAACGCAGCGTAGAGCCCAGATCACCGAGCGCGGGCGTATTGCTCTGTGCAGTTGCCACTGAGCTGGGCACAGTGGGGGACCTGGCTATGGCTTGAGACGCAGCTCGCCGGTGGACGGGTCGTAGGTGTAGTTCACGATGGCCTCGCTCTCGATGAGTTGGACCGCTTCCTCGATGACTCCAAACGGCACAGCGAACCACTCTCGTGTCTCGGCGATCGTCACGCCGTCGCGCTCAAACCATGCGTCGATCCGCGCGGGCGCGAACAGTCGGTGCAGTATCCCCTCGATCTTGCTCTCGACGCCGCGCGGCACGCGATACTCCTCGACGATCTGCACAGGCGCCCCGAGGAAGGTCGTCTCCGAGGCCGCGTGAACGGTTCGCTCAGCGGCGGTCGACGACGTGGAGCCGATCTTGTGCAACCCCGGCAGCCCCGTCACCTGCGGGTCGTCGCTCAGCGACCGCAGGATATACACGCTCGCCATCGGCGTGTTCGGCTGCAGTCCCATCTCGGTGAGTATCTCGTCATCGGGGATCGTGACACGCTTGCCGCCCTTGTAAAGATTGCTCGCGAGGGATTGCAGCAGCAGCTGCGACTCGGTGCCATTCTCGAAAATGCACCGAGTGGGAGCGTTGGCCTTCTTAATCTCGTTGTATGTCAGCGCGCCGACCTCGGCAACGTAGAGCATCACCCCGCCCTGGACGAAAAATCGTTCGGGCTTGATCTCAAGCGGGTTCTTGAACGGGACTAGCCTGCAGCGGCCGGACCGCAGATCAGCATGGCGCTCGATGAACAATTGTCGGAAGTTCTCAAAGTCCTTAGCGGGCACTCGGCGCGCAATGGTGTCCGGCATCGTCTGCGTCTTGGGAACGTGTCGCAGGTCGAAGAGGTCGTCATTGCCACTGAGGAGTCCGAACGGGTCGTCCGCGATGGCCTCCTCGATCGTCGCGGGCGGCTCTGGCTCACTCAGTAGCCCCAGCTCGTCGAGCGGCTCGAGCACGCGACGCTGCTCGTCGTCTGCGCATATGGCTTCGAGTCGTGTCGCAAGCTTGAACTCGCCGATGTTCGCCGGGTCCTTCGCCGGTGGGCGTCCGTGCTCCCGAGTGAACTCGGCGATCTCCTCATAGGCCGCGACAAGGCGATCCTCGGGTGTTGGAACAGGCGCCCGTTCCGGCAGCTCGAGCAGCCCGAACTCGTCTTCCTCGAGCATTTGGAGAAGCTCCTCGACGTTCATGTCAAACTTCCATCGTGAGTCGCTGCTTCTGTAGGAACAGCAGTGCCTCGGCAATCCTCCGCTCCTGGGAGTCTTCGGAGCGGATGTTCGGAGGCCTGCCAGTCTTCCGCATGAAGGCGTTGACCTTCGGCCATAGGATTCGCGCCTCGTCCTCGGTGATATCGATCCGCGTGCTGTCGATGACATCCTGGATGACACCCAGCACCTGCTTCGTGATCGACTTCGACAGGATCTCGAACGCACGCTGAAAGGGGTTGACCGTGTCGATGAGGTCGATGGTGATGTCGTTGATGTTCACGAACTTACCCGCCATCAAGACAAAGCGCTTGTCGCCGACATCCTTGATCTCCCCATTCTTGATGACCGCATCAGCGACGACGTGCTGCCGCACCTCCTCGACCTCTTCCTCACCAATGTCGGGGTAGCGAGTGCGGATGATCTTCGGAATCAAGACCTTGTTCATCACTTCTGGGTCGATGTTTCCCGGCATCGCCTTCAACATGGTCTGGTCTTGGAGGATCTGGGCCTTGAGGTCGTTGAGGTCCTCCTCGACAATCGAGCGCACACGGTCGGTCGTGGGCTCCTTGAAGCCTCTGATCTTCAGCTCTCCGATATCCGGCTCGTCGTCCTCGGATCTCTTCGTCTTGAACTTGAAGTTCGGGGCGATGACCTGCTCCATTAGGAGCGACGCGCTGATCGCCTTGAGCATGTTGTTGACGGCGACCTTCACCTCGCCGTCCGCGGCGTCGGGCTGTGCGATCAGGTTCGTGAACTGAGCGTGCGTCTTGTTCGAGCTGTCGCGCGTGGCCCGGCCGATGATCTGGACGATCTCGGTCAGCGATCCGCGGTAGCCGACCGTGAGCGCGTGCTCGCAGAAAGGCCAGTCAAAGCCCTCCTTCGCCATCCCAAGAGCGATGATCAGGTCCATCTCGTCGAGCTCCGTCATGGTCCGGAGGTACTCGACGAGCTTGGTCCGCTCGCTCGGTACGTCGTTGACGAGATCGGCGACCTTGATGAGCTTCCCGTCGGTGTTGCGCTTGACGTGGAGGACGCCGTGCTCGTCAACGTGGTCGACGACGCCGAAAGCGTCGATGATCTCGTCGACCTCTCGGTGCTTGTCCTTCGTCGACTCTCCGGACTGCACGTTTGGGATGTGCAGGATCGTCTTCTTGTCGGTGTCGAGGATCTCCCCGATTGCCTCGGTGTAACGCCCCTGATAGAAGTGGTACCCGATGCCGAGGGACTTTAGATGCGTGTACCCGTCGAGCTGCTCGTAATAGTTGTAGGTGATCTTTCGGAACCTGGCCTCGTCTTCGGGCTCGAGCACCGGTATCGCATCGCCACGGAAATACGAGCCGGTCATCGCGACGATGTGTGCATTCGTGTTCTTCATCACCGAGCGCACCAGCGCGCCGAGGCGGCTCGCCTCCGAGGCTGATACATGGTGGAACTCGTCGATCGCCAAGAGTGTGTCGTCGAATAGCTGCTCGTCGATCGCGTCATGTGCGAAGCGGAGCGTCGCGTGCGTGCACACCATGACCGTATCTGGCCCTTCGAGAAAGCGCTCGACGGCGGCGACCTTGGAGCCGTCGGACCCTGGCGAGCACAGATCGTTCTTCGGCAGCACCTCCCAGTCAGCGAAGAATCCCGCCCGGGTCAGGTTGGTGGCCGCGAAAGACGCCCCAATGGAGCGCTCCGGCACAGCGACGATCACCTTCTTAAGTCCCTGGTTGAACAGCTTGTCTAGAGCCAGGAACATAAGCGCGCGCGACTTGCCGGATGCCGGCGGCGCCTTGAGCAGCAGGTACTGGCTCTCACGTGCCGCGAACGCCTTGGCCTGCATCTCGCGCATTCCCAGAGCGTCGGTATTCGTGCTCGCACCCGTGTGTCGATAGCTAACGCTGACAAGGTTGGGCATTGCTAAGCGGCGACCGTCTCGGCGGCTGTCATGTGCTCATAGAGATCGAACAGCATCTCAAGACGCTCAGTAGTGGACGGCGTTGTGGCGCCATATAGATTGTCGACTGTCTTGTCGAGGGCCTCGTGGACGCGCTGCAGATCGAGTGGCATCTTGTCAGGAATGTATAGGCCGCCGAGCGTGCGGTCAGAGTGATGCTCCCTGGCCTCGAGAATCGCGAGCGCATGCTCAGCAAGGCGAGCTCTGTCCCCGTCGGAGAGTGACGGGACCGGAAAGGTGTTGTAACAGAGGACCGCGGAGTAGCGGTAGTCGGTCTTGAGTCTGCCACCAACGGTTCCGACCCAGGCAGTGTGCATCCGCGACTGCAGCAGCGCGAACAGCCACGGCTCGGCCTCGTAGACGGCATTCGCGGCGTTTGAGATCACCGTCCGAGAGTCGAAGAATCCCATCGGGATGATCGTGCGGCGCTCCGACGAGTGCAAAGGGATGAGGATCGACTGACCGTCTTTGTGAGCACGCTGGAGAAAGCGATATGGGCGGTTAGCCATTGCCTGGGCTACTGTAGATCCCCGCAAGCGCATGGCGCGTACCAGTTCGGCTCGGCGCGCAATCGGTGCGATCCCCAGCGCCCGCTCGGCGTCGGCATCCGTGATCCAAAAGCAGTACCGGACGCTGCTTCCGAGGAGCTCGCTCGCGCCTGCATATCGCCTAATGAACTCTTCGGCACGGGGATCCTCGGCGAGGATCTCCTCGCGCTCCGCGGCCGTAAAATTCAGGTGGCCGCCGTCCGTCGGCTTGCTCCCAAGAACCATCTCTGGCAGCTCGGCTAGGGTAGACCGCCGCTGGTGGACGATCGTGTTGTCCGAAGTCGGCAACAGGTAGGGACCGATGTTCGCGACGCGCCGTTCCCGCTTGCCGATGAACAGCGGGCGCTCCTTCGGCGGGGATGCCGACAGGCCGATGATCGCGACTGTCACGCCGGCGTTGCCGCGAGCCTGGTTCGTCCACCGAAACGACTGGTGAGCAAAGGCGATCTCAACGCCCTGATCGTAGATGTACGGCCACATTAGCCCCACGTGGTCACCCTGCGAGACCGAATTGGTCGTCACGAAGGCCAAGCTTGCCCCTCCGTCGGCGATGTAGCGCGCGCCCTTGATAAACCACAGCGCAATGTAGTCGAGGTTCTTCGAGTACCTCGTCGTGCCGAAGAACTCGACGAACTCCGCCTTCTGCTCATCGCTCTGCATCGACGACCCTGCGTACGGCGGATTTCCGATCACGTAGAGCTCGCCGTCACGCTTCGGGCAGATGTCCTCCCAATCCAGTTCTGTCGCGTTACCCCACTCGACGTTGCCCGCGTCGCGAAGTGGAATCAATGGGATTTCGGCGCCGAACAGCTCCTTGAACTCGGTGTTCATCTGGTGCTTGGCGATCCACAGCGCCAGCATCGCGATCTCCTGTGCGAAGCCGTCGATCTCGACGCCGTAGAAGCTGTTGAGGTTGATCTCGGAGAACGTGAAAAGCGACGCTGACGAGGCATCTAGCTCGCCTATTCGCTGCAGCGCCTGATGCTCGAGACGGCGAAGCTCCTTATAGGAGATAACGAGAAAGTTCCCAGACCCACACGCTGGGTCGAAGACACGGACTTTCGAGAGCCGCGTGATGAAGCGACGCAGCTTGGGAACCGTGTCGGCGGCGTCGAGCTCGGTCTGCAGTGAGTCGATGAAAAGCGGCCCGATCACCTTAAAAATGTTCTCGACGCTCGTGTAGTGCATCCCGAAGGCCTGGCGGTCGCCGCGATGCACGACCGCTTGCATCATCGAGCCAAAGATGTCGGGATTGATCTGCGACCAGTTGAGCGTGCCAGACTCGATGACGATGGAACGAGCCTTTGTGGTGAATCCCGGCGACGGCGCCGTTACATCGAAGAGGCTCCCGTTCACGTGCCCAAACCTCAGGAAATGGGCGGGAATGTGGGTTCGGTCGTTGTCCGATGTGTTGAGCACCGCAAATAGGGCGTCCAAGAACAAGGAAGTGTCCTCGCCTGAGGGACTCGTCAGCGACGCCACGGCGTCCGTGAATGCGCCTTTCGGAAAGACGCCTGTGTCCTCGGCGAAGAAGCAGAAAAGGAGTCGCGCGAAGAACACGTTGAGGCGATTGACGTCATCGATCGACTCGATGTCGTTCGAGCGGACGATCTCCTCATAGAGGCGCGCCATCCGGTCGGCCGCCTTGACGTCGGCATAGTGGAGGTTTTCTAGCTGCTGCTTCTCGATTCCGGCCCACGGCAGGAAGAAGGCGGCGTTCGAGTGGAGCTCGGATAGACCGATGTCGAGGGTGTCGCGGGTGACCGTGTCAAGCGCCAAGAGCCGTGCGGCGTCGCGAACGATCACGAACCGCGGATGCTCGCGCTGAACTCGTTCGTCAGCGCCGACGGTGTCGATCGCGGCATGGAGGTCGGCGCCGTTGGCCTCGTAACGATCGAAGACCCTGCCCTTCCAGAGCGTCTCGCCAGGGACAGCAGAACGGTTGTAGGTCCCGGATCTCAGTCGGGCGATGCCGGCCTTCGGGAGACCGTATGCGAGTAGGAGCGAGTAGATGAACTCGGGTCCCAGGGCCAGGTCCGGGTCCAGCTGCGCGACGCGATCCTCGATCTCCTGCAGGTTCATGGCCGGCAACACGCTACTTGGGAACCCCGTCGCGACGATTGCTGGGGACGAGCCGGGTCAGCAGTGCTCTACGTGGACGTGACACCGGATGAGGCCACCGAGATCGTTCTGCCGCGCCGTATCGAGGAGCCGGCGGGCGACGGCTCTGTCAGCCCGGCAGTGTGAGCCGTTTGTACGAGGCCGCTCGTCCCGCTCAGATCAGCCGGTAGCCGACTCCCCACTCGTTGATGACCCAGCGTTCACCGGCGGCGCCGAGCTTGCGGCGTAGGCGACTGGCGTGACTGTCGAGGGTTCTTGTGGTGCCGGGCGAGCGGTATCCCCACACGGCTTTTAGTAGCTCTTGCTTGTGGAACACCCGTCGGGGATCGCTCGCAAGGTGCAGCAGCAGCTCGTACTCCTGGCGGCGTAGCTCCAGGCGTTTGCCTGCAAGGCTCACCGCGTGGGCGGCCGGTTCGATCGTCAACGGGCCGATCTGGAGTGGTCCTACCCGCTGATTGTTGCCGGCTGCCCGTCGCAGTAGCGCGCGCACACGCGCTCGCAGCTCCAGATAGCGGGCGGGGCGGCCCAGGAAGTCATCTGCGCCCGCCTCAAACGCCCGCAGCATGTCGAGCTCGGTTGTGTGCGAGCTGAGGACGATCACCGGGAGATTCTGTGGCCACGGTGGGGATGTCTGCCGCTGAGAGACTTCGGGGCCGTGTCCGCGAATCGTCTCCAACAGGTCGAGCCTGCCCCTCGGTGAGTCGAGTTCCCCGAGCACGACCAATCGGGGCGGACGGGCGCCCGCCATCATCTCGGCATGACTGGCGGTGCGGGCAAGCTCGGCCGGATGGCCGTCGGCGGCGAGCTGCTCGACGAGCTTTCGTCCGAAGTCCGCATCAGCCTCCACGACGAGAATCGGCTCGCGGCCCGAACTCGGGTGCATATCCCGCAGCGACCGATCAGTCATTGCGTGCTCGCCTCCTGTGCTTGGCGGCCGGCGGCACTTCATCCAAGCGAAAGTGCAGCCGTAGAAGCTGATCAACACGGGTTCGGTTGAGCCCAACCCGCTCTCCGATCTCGGTGAAGGTCAAGCCCTCGACTGCGCGGAGACGGAATATCTCCAGCTCGCGCTCAGTCTCGATGTGTCCGCCGTAGCTTGAGAACGGCGTCAGGCCGTGGCGATGAAGCTCGCAAATCAGCTCGTACAGCTCCACTCCGCTATTGAGCTCGGGGCGGCGGAGCAGCTCGCCGGTGCGGTGCCCGGCGAGCTGCTCGACCTCGTGGATGCCGACCTTGGCCAGGCTGGGGAGGACAGCCTGGCTCAAGGCCAGTTCGTTGACGCGCATGGCTGACCCCGCGTCAGAGCGTCATGAGTTCATCGAGGCGCCGCGCGACCTCCGAGGCGATCGAGCGCCCGCCGCGACGTTCGATGAGACCGGCGCCGTCAAGACGGTCCAGCGCGTCGTCGATGGCGAGCTTCTTCTTGCGCTTGCTCGCGCCGAACGCTTCGTAGGTCTGCTGCTGGGTGCGCGGCCCTTCGCCGTCGGCGCTGCGGACGAGGAGACCTTCAAGGACGGCCTTGTCCCAATGGCGCTCCCTGGCCTCACCGGGGCTAAGACCATCGCCGGGCTGGTTGATCTCGTGGAAGCGCACGACAGGGTGCGAGGCGACGGCGAGGTCGTTCCAGCGGTGGATGAGCCTTGAGGTGCGCAGTCGCCGGAGGCTGTCGCGGACATCGCCGGGAGTGCTGATGGTGCGGGCGATCTCGTCTTCGGCCCACGGCCGCTGCCTCTCGAGATCGACCATGAGGTCGAGCACGGCACGGTCGATGCAGGCGTGCTCCTCCAACCCGTCTGGGGTACGGTATTTAGGCATGGGAGGTTCCTTCTCCTGTGTCACGGCGCCGGGGCAGTTACAGCTGTCGCCGGCGCCAAAATGTGCAGTTGTGGACCGACCGTACAAAGCCTGTGCAGCGTTGTGAGCGTGTGACGCGAAGCTGACACAGAGCGCGTCAAAGATGTAACGGCCGAGTTGGTTGGGCGGCTACTTCGGGGCCCACTCCGGCGGCGGCGCACCGGGCTTCCATGCCTTGGTGACGCCGCCGCCTTGGCGGCTAAGGAGTTGGGAGTAGTCGGCGAGCTGGTTCTGGAAGGCGAGCTCGTCGCGGGGGTCCTGGCCGGCTTCGTCCAGTTCCGCTCGCCATACCGCGAGCGCGCACAGCGTCTCGGTCTGCGAGTCGTCTTTCCACCACTTGTCTTTGAGCGCTTCAAGCTGGGTGGGGTAGCGGCCGTGCAGCGCGACGACCGCGCCCCACATCTGCTGGCGCCAGTCGGCGTCGCCGCCGTAGGGCTCAAGCCACGGCGCTCGCTCGCTGCCGTTGCCGCCGACGAGCGCCGGCGCAGGGCGCAGCGGGCGGACCTTGCCGTCCTTGGCGGCGAGCGCGACGCCGCCCGAGACGATCTGTGCGGCGAGCGTGGAGGGTGGCGTGTCGGCCCCGGCGGCGAGCTCGCGTAGCTGCTGGGCTACGGGGTCGGGTAGGACGATCTGGATTCGTTGGCTCATCGTGTTCGCTCCTGTGCTGGTGGGTTGACGATGCGATTGAGGGTGCGGACGATCCCCGGTATCCGGCTGGTGCGGCTGGGCGCGATCGAGCGGTGAAAGTGAGTGCCGTAGTCGCGGTCTGCCAGCTCGGGATGCGCGAGCGATGGGGTCTGCGCGTGGCTTCGGCGCATGTTCTCGGCGAGGCGCTGGATGCGGGCGGTGTCGTGCCCTTCAACGCCGAGATCCTCGCGGGAGACGAACCAGTCGGTGCCCTGGCGGGCGCGGGACGCCTCGACGTAGGCGGGCTCCTTGCTGGTCTGCCAGCCTCCGGTCACGACGAGGGTGCGGGTGACGGTCGCGCCCTGCGCGCGGTGGATGTGCTGCGCGTAGCCGAGGCGAACACGGCCGAGATCGTCCCCGGCCAATGTTCGTTTGCGGCCGGTCACGTCGAACTCGATCAGCACGTCCCCGGCGGGGGTGACATCGAGCACTTCGCCGCGGCTGCCGTTCTCGATGCGCTCGACGCCTGGCTCGTGGTGCTGGTCGATCATCGCTACCCGGTCGCCCTGGCGGATGCCGTAGTGGACGCCGGGCACCGGGACTTCGAGCTCGCCGAGTTCGCCGCGCTCTGAGCGGAAGTGCTGGGCGCGGGCGTTGAGCCTGTGGATCTCTTGGTTTGAGGCGTCGGAGATCAGCGCGACCTCGCTCGGGTCGTGAGTCTCGGTGAGCGCCGCCCAGTTCTGCGCGGCCTGCTCGACGGCCTCATCGCGGGTGTTCTCCATGTGCAGTTGCCCGCGCGAGTGATAGTGCGCCATCGCCCTGTCGGATCGTCCGGCGCGCAGGTCTGACCACGCGCGCTGTTCGTCGGGGTCAAGGGTCCGGCGGATATTCGAGAGCTCCGCGCTAGGGGCGATCAGGGCGAGCCGCTCGAACATGCCTCCCGCGCCGATCGAGGGCAGCTGCGCGGCATCGCCGATCGCCACGAGCTTTGACCCGCTGTGCTCCACGGCCTCGGTGAGCCGGTCGAGGCGGTCAGTGTCCGCCATGCCAGCCTCATCGAAGTAGATCGTCGTATCCCTGTCGATGTGGAGCTGGCCGCGCTCCACGCGCGAGACGAGCGCGTCCAGGGTCAACGTCTGACCGGCGAGCGCGGGGCTGTCCTGACCGAGCCTTTGCGCGGTGGACCCGGACACCGCGATCCCCAGGGTCTGATGGCCGCCGTACTGCTCGGCGCGGGCGGCAGCGTCGATCACGACCCCCTTGCCGGTGCCCGCCGGCCCGACGAGGATCGCGCCGCGCTCGGGGCCCGTGATGACCTCAAGCGCGTGAGCCTGCTCGGCGCTGAGGCGTCCACCGATCCGCTCGGCTACCTGATCGCCTGCGAGCGCGCGGGCCTCGATCCCGACATCGCGGCCACCGTCGCTGGCGAGCCCTGCGAACCTGCGCTCGATCGCCTGCTCGCGGGCACGCACCGCGAGCGTCGTCATCAGTCCGCCCTCCAACGGCAGGACGCGGCGCTCGGCGATCATCGCCCGTGAGAGGTCCAGCGCTTCGCGTGGTGAGAGCTCACCGACGGACTGCTCGAGCAGCACCGCGCGAAACTCGCCCGGCTCGAACGTCGCGGCGCGCTCGGTCAGGCGCTCCTCAACGCGATCCTCGAGCGCACGCTCAGGCGCCGGCTCGCCGGTGATGCCGAGCAGCCGAGTGGGCTTATCGCCGGCGAAGTCAAAACGCGCTGCGGTCTCGTTCCAGACAACTTGCAGGTCGGCGCGCGTGACGAGCACCTTCGCCTTGCGGTTCTCCAGCTTGAGCGCTCGCAGCTCGCCGCGCTCGGGCGCGCGACCCCATTGCGCGCGGAAGCGCTCGGCGGCTCTGGCGACCTCGCGGCTGCGCGCCGAGAAGGCGTCGAGCAGACCGCGCGGCACCCCGGCTATCTCGAAGTAGCGACCATGTTTGCCGGTGCCCCGCTCGATCGCATAACCCCGCTGCTGAAGCTGGTGCGCGAGCGCCGAGCGGTAGTAGGCGCCGACCTCCCGCGCGGAGCGGAAGATCGGCCTGGAAGCGACCGCGACGATCTTCCCGTCCTCGCGGATCGCGTTCGTGATGACCACGTGGCTGTGCAGCTGCGGGTCGGGGCCGTCTCCTGCAAGGACACCCCGCGAAGTGGTGTGGCGGTACTCGGCGGCCACCACCTCTCGCGCGTGCTCCTCGACCTGCTGCCCGTCGTAGCGGCGGCGCACCGTTGGCACCGTCTCGGTGAGATGAGCCATCGCTTCGCTCACCGCCGCAGCGTGCGCCGCCTCCATCTCACGACGCTGGTCCGGGTCCCCGAGCGCCCACACGGCAGAGACGGACTTCGGGGCGCTGAACGTCAGGTCGATCCCGCCGCCACGGCCGCCGGTGGCGCCCGCCCGGCGAAGGAACTCACCGCTTCGAGGGTGACGACCTTCCATCAGCGCGATGAACTCCGGGCCCTCGATCGAGCTGCCCTCGATCCCCAGCCGCGCGAGCGTGTCAGGGCTCGCAAGCCACTGGCCGGGGGCTTGGGTGGGCTCCCCGTCGGGGCTCAAGTAGTAGTCCCCGCGCTCTGGCTCGACGGTCTTTGACTCGAGGTAGCGCGCGTACCCGCCGCCCTTGGCGGCACCGATGCTGGCTGCGGTCATCACAACGGATACAGACCACGAAGGCTCCAGACCGGCCAACGAATTTGCACAGCGCGTCCACAGCGCCCGCTCAGGTGAGCATCTAGTCTGTCCGGGCTTGGTGCTGTGCGCCGGTCGCGGCGAAGCCGCGCAGGCCGAAGGGCTGCGAAGGTCGCCGCGAAGCGGCTGGCCGTGCTGGCTGCGGCGTAAGCCAGCAGTCCAGCGAGCAGACCGTAGGCCGTGAGGCGTGCAGTGCCGGGGTCG
>DATCEK010000164.1:0-11363 GCA_036510155.1 Solirubrobacteraceae bacterium
GGTCGATGCAGCGGAGCCGTCCGAAGATGACGACTGGGTCGCCTGCCACGATCTGGCGCGGGGCCACCTGCATGCTTACGATGCAGCGGCCGCTTGGGCTTGGGTGCTTGTGCGCAAATGCTTGGTGCTTGTGCGCCAATGCGCCTGACGGTGCTAGTGCGAACAGCGATATGACGGCCGTGATGGCCGTGATGAGCGTACGTGAGCGCATCGACGCCTCCCTTGCGACGGCTGCGATTTATAAGTCCACCCCCGCTAACACGCGCGCTTTCCGTTTGATGCGCGGCGCCTTTCGGAAATCTTTACTTCGAGCGCTTGGCCTGCTTTGTTTGCTGCTCGAGCACCTTGCCGAAGGCGCGCTCGACCTGAGTTGTCATGCGCTGCTTGAAGATCGCGAGCAGCGCTTCGGAGGCTATCGGCCGCAGCGCGTCGGTTGCCGCGATCATCTCCTCCCAGCGCTCGTCGGGCTGGCCGGCCTGCTCGAAAGGCTCCCACAGCTCGCCGAGGAACAACCTGACGAAGGCCTTGGAGATCGATTCGCAGTCGCGCGAGACCCGCTCGACCAACGCCAGTGCGGCCGGCAGGGGGATGCCCAAGGCTGTCACTTCTTCCGCCGCTTTCATCAGCGCTGGGCTCGGCACTTCGAAGCGGTCGTCGCCCAACGGAACCAACAGCTTCAGCTTGCGAATGCGCTCGACACTCTTGGCGTCTACCTCGCCGAAGCGCCGTTCCAGGTCCTCGGCGGTGACGACCTCAGGCGACTCGGTCGCGTAGGGGGTCGTCATCGCGTTGCGCAGGCCCAGCAACCGCGAGGCGACTCCTCCCGAGGAGCTCATCAATCGCTCGATCGCGGCCAGGTTGAAGCCGTCTGCCTGCAGGTCGAGTATCAGACGCAGACGGGCAACGTGCTCGGCGTCGTAGTAGCCGACGCGCGCTCGTACCTCCGGCGCCGGCAGCAAGCCCCGCGACTGGTGGTTGCGGATGTTGCGCACCGACATTCCCACCTCGCCGGCAAGCTGCTCGATCGTCAGCCCGTCGCCGGGCTCCTCGTCCAGCCCTGAAGACGAGTCCTGAAGGCTCTTTCGGGGTATGTCAGACCTATCGGTTCGCGATCCTGCCACCTCGATCCAGGATACCATTTTGCATGTAACCTCATTTGAGGTATCATTGATCCAGGTCAGATGCGTTTGTCCCCCAAAATTCCCTCCGGAGAGACCCTTGGCTGAGCGTGGCGCCGTACCCAACGTGCCCGGCGCCCGTCGTCGCGCGATATCTCTCGTCAAGTCGTTCACCTCTCCGCTGCTCCCCGACGACTACCTCGAGCTGGTCAACCCCTTGTGGTCCACGCGCGAGCTGCGAGGTCGTGTCGAACGCGTCGAGCGCGAGACGCCGGGCGCCGTGACCGTCACGATCAAGCCGGGCTGGGAGTGGCCGGGCCACCGCCCAGGGCAGTATCTGCGCCTGGGGGTCGCCGTCGATGGGATCCATCACTGGCGCGCCTACTCCCTTACTTCCGAGCCTGGGCGCGCCGACGGGTGCATCTCGATCACTCCCAAGCTCGTTGAGGACGGCAAGGTCTCGCCCTTCCTCAATGGGCGCATCCGTCCCGGCGCGATCGTTCGGCTGGGTGGCGTGGAAGGCACATTTGTGCTCCCCGATCCCGCGCCGCGCAAACTCCTGTTCGTGAGCGCCGGTAGCGGCATCACGCCGATCATCGGCATGCTGCGCGGCCTCGCCGCCCAAGGGCCAATCGAGGACGTCGTGCACGTCCACTGCGCCCGCGTCGCCGAGGACGTGATCTTCTCGCGCGAGCTTGGCGGACTGGATGGCGCACACCCCGGCTACAAGCTCCACCTGCGACTGACTGGTGCGCAGGGCCGCGTGAGCCCCGATCAGCTCGACGATCTCTGTGAGGACTGGCGGGAGCGCGAGGCGTTTGTTTGTGGGCCCGCGGGGCTGCTCGAGGGGATGGAGCGACGCTGGAGCGAAGATCGCGCCGACCACAGACGGTTGCATATCGAGCGCTTTTCGCCAACCGAGCATGTCGGTGACGGCGAGCGCGGTCTGGGTGGCGAGATCCGCTTTGGCAAGAGCGGCGTCGTGGCAACAAGCGACGGCGAGCAGCCGATCCTGCTCGCCGGCGAGCAGGCCGGTGCTTGTCTGCCGTTCGGCTGCCGGATGGGGATATGCCACACCTGCGTGGGGAAGTTGCGCAGCGGACAGGTACGTGATCTGCGCACCGGACGTGTGCACGGTCAGCCCGGGGAGATGCTGCGCACCTGCGTCAACGCGCCCGAGGGCGCGATCGAGATCGACCTCTAAACCTCATACCCAAGGAGTACCGAGATGTCAGCGATCCACGCTACGAGTCCGCTCATACCGAACGGCACGCCCTCCATCCCCACCCCCTCGTCGCCTTCTGAAGAGGACCGTCAAGCTTCCCCCGGCAACGCGAGCGAGCCCGAGAGCCCGCTCGCCCGACTCACGCCCGAGCAGCTCGAGCAGCTCGGACGCGAGCTCGACGCGATCCACGACGAGGTGTTTGCCGAGCTGGGCGATGCAGACGCGAAATATATTCGCAACACGATCAAGCTGCATCGCTTGCTCGTGCTCGGCGCGCGCGTGATGCTGCTCGGCTCGCGCAATCGGCCCCTGCGGCTTGGTGGGACCGCGGCGCTGTCGGTGGCGAAGATCCTCGAGAACATGGAGATCGGCCACAACGTGATGCACGGACAGTGGGACTGGATGAACGACCCGGACATCAACTCCCAGAGCTGGGACTGGGACACGGCCTCACCCGCCGACGCGTGGCGGCACTCGCACAACTATGAGCACCACACCTTTACGAACATCCGTGGCAAGGACCGCGATCTGGGTTACGAGATCATGCGCATCGACCCGCAGCAGAAATGGCATCCCGTTTACCTTTTCCAGCCCCTGTACAACCTGCTGCTGATGGGCTTCTTCGAGTGGGGCGTTGCCCTGCACGACCTCAATTTCGACGCGATCAAATCTGGAGAGAAGTCAAAGCGGCAGCTCTCCGAAGAGTTCAAGGCGATCGGCTTGAAGGCGCGCAGGCAAGTCATCAAGGACTACATCGCCTTTCCCCTACTGTCCGCCGCCGTCGCCGGGGCGGTCGAGGCTGTCAAGGCTCGTTCGGACTCGCGCCGCAATGGCGCCGGCGCCACAGACACAACCGGAGCGATCCCGACGCCGGCGGACGACGGGCGAGCGGCCACGACGCGTCGCGCCGGCCGCGCGGCCCGACGCACGCTCGAGGCGACGTTGGCCGCCGACTTCACCGCGAACATCGTGCGCAACGTCTGGGCCTACTCGATCATCTTCTGTGGACATTTCCCCGACCAGACCTACACCTTCAGCCAAGCCGAGGTCGAGAACGAGACGCGCGGCGGCTGGTATGTGCGCCAGCTGCTCGGCTCGGCCAACATCGAAGGCGGCCCGCTGTTTCACTTCCTTGCCGGCAACCTGAGCTTCCAGGTCGAGCACCACCTGTATCCAGACATGCCCTCGAGTCGCTACGTGGAGGTCGCGCCACGCGTTCGCGACGTGTGCCAGCGCTACGGTCTTCCCTACAACACCGGCCCGTTTCGCAAGCAGCTCGGCAACGTGCAGCGCACGATCCTGCGCCTGGCTTTTCCAGGCGGCAAGGCGCGACGCAAGCCCGGCCCATACAGGCCGAGCTGACCATGAACGCCCGCGTCGGACCGCAAGGCTCGACGCGGGCCCGGCCCTTACAGGCCGAGCTGCGATGGACCGCAGTCAGGCCTCGCCGGCCTTCGGCCGCGGGCTAGACATGGAGGTGGGCTGGTTCAGGAGGCGACCAGGCGCGTGCGCAGGTGTGCGCCGACCTTGCGCTTTACACGCTGCAGGGCGTTGTCGACTGTCTTGGTGTCGCAGCCCAAGCGCTCCCCTACCTGCTCGTATGAGCAGCCGTCCAGGTAGAGCGAGAGCACGCGGCTCTCGAGCTCCGACAGGGCCGTGGAGAGGCAGCCGACGAGCGAGCGCAGCTCCTCGGATGAGATCACGCGGTTGACAGGGTCGTTGACGGACGGTCCCGCGATCGTCTGGTCGAGCGTCGGCACGTCCTCGCCTGCCGCGGCCGGGGTCGAGGAGAACGAGACGTATTGATTGAGGGGGGTGTGCTTGTTGCGTGTGGCCGTCTTCACCGCGGTGATGATCTGACGCGTGATGCAGAGCTCGGCGAAGTTGCGGAAGCTCGACTCGCGGTCGGTGCGGTAGTCGCGGATCGCCTTGTAGAGGCCGACCAAGCCCTCTTGGATGAGGTCTTCGGAGTCTCCCCCGGCGAGGAAATACGAAGAGGCCTTCAACCGCACGAAGCCGTGGTAGCGGCGGACGAGACGGTCATAGGCGTTGCGATCTCCCTGCTTCGCGAGGGCGATCAAAAACCCGTCATCAACCTTGACTTCAGATTGAGTGTTATGGAATGTACGTGCCACGAGCAGATCCTTTCTTGGCTTTTTCCAGCCAAAACATTGCTCAGTGGCGCACTCCTCCCCTGGCGCCAAAGCTATGAAGTCAACCTTAGGTTGAGCGTTATGGGCGGCAGCTTCGCACAGTTATGGAGCCTTGTCAAGCGTTCCGTCACGCGATTGCAAGATTCCATACAGCAGGGCTGCTGCGGCGGCCGCCACACCCAGCGACTCCATCCGTCCCAGCAGCGGCAGCGAGACGAGCTGATCGCATGCGCCCGCCACGCGCGGACGCAAACCGCTGCCCTCGCTGCCGAGCACGAGCACGACCCCGCCGCTGTAGTCGGGGGCCGTGTAGGGCACCACCAGTCCCGTATCCCCCCGCCCCCGGCCGGCACCCCGACCACCGCCGTCCCGAACCCCACCACCCCGCACTCTGTCCCGAACCACACCCCCCCGAGCAGCATCATCAGTCCGAGCTTCGTCACCGCCCCGAGCGCCATCGCCTGAAGCCTCCTCCCCTGCTTCGGAGTCCGGAGCGCTCGCGCCGTAGGACCAGCAACCGGCGTCGCGCGCCTCACCTAGGAAATCGGCGATGTTGCGCACACGCGCGATGCGCATGTGCTCGACCGCTCCCGCGGAGGCCTTGCACGCAGCTGGAGTCACCTCGGCCGCGCGACGCTCCGCGATGACTACACCCGTCGCGCCGGCACACTCTGCGGTGCGGCAGATCGAGCCGAGGTTCTGCGGGTCCTGGACCTGGTCGAGCGCCACGATCAGCGGGGAGTCGACGGCCAACAGTTCGTGCGCGCCGACATAGGGGTATCCGCCCACATCCGCGCAAACACCCTGATGAGCGGAGGAGCCGCAGAGACGCCCGAGCTCCTCTGCGGCGCATATCTTCGTGTTGACCTCTGCCAACCAAGGCTCGTGTGCGACGTTCGCGCTTGCCCACACGCGCGCTATGCCACGCGCTCGACGGCCGCGCAGCGCCTCCCGCACGGAGTTGCGCCCGTAAACGATCACGAGCTTGCAAGCGGAAGCAGCTCGGGACCCGATGGGCCGTCCCGTACTTCCCAGCCAGACTCGGCGATCTCATCGCGGAGCTTGTCAGCCATCGTGAAATCGCGCTCGGCCCTCGCCCGCTCACGCAGGGTGGCGAGATCGAGTATCTCCGCAGGAGCCTCGGCTACCGGCGCAAGCAAACCGTCCAGGCCCAGCACCCCCAGCATCTCGCCGAGATCAGCATCCCCTTGCACATCAAGGTGACCTGCACCACGAATCCATTCGTACAGCTGCGCCAGAGCTCCCGGCGTATTGAAATCGTTGGCCAGCGACTGGAAGAATCCGTCGCGAAACAAGCGCAACTGCTCCTCATCTCCAGGGCTGCGGTGGGCAGTTGCGCCGGGGCCGAGCCGACGGCCTGCCTCGCGGATTCGGCTGACATTCGCGCGAGCCTGCTCCAGCTCCGCCTCTCCAAAAGCCAGCGGCTGGCGGTAGTGGCCGGAGATCAGGTACAGCACGACCGCGTCGCGGCCGTAGCGCTCGAGCACCTCGTGCAGCAAGGCGATGTTGCCGACCGACTTGGCCATCTTCTCGCCGGTCAACTGGATCATGCCGTTGTGCATCCAAATCTGCGCGAGCTCTTGGCCACGTGCGCAGCGCGTCTGTGCCGCCTCGTTCTCGTGGTGGGGGAACAGCAGGTCAGAGCCGCCACCGTGAATGTCAAAGCCAACCCCAAGGGCCTCCTCGGCCATCGCCGAGCACTCGATGTGCCAGCCGGGGCGGCCGTCGCCCCACGGCGAGGGCCACCAAGCGTCCTCGTCGGGCTTGCGCGCCTTCCACAGCGCGAAGTCGAGCTGGTCCTCCTTGCGCTCAGAGCCTTCCACGCCTTCGCCTTGGTCAAGGTTCTCGACGCGACGATGCGAGAGCGAGCCGTAGCCCGAGTCGGAGCGAACCTTGAAGAACACGTCGCCGCCGCTCTCATAAGCGTGGCCGGAGTCGATCAGCTCGCGAATGTAGGAGACGATCGCGTCCATCGTCTGCGAGGCGAGCGGCTCGCGATCGGGGCGTCCCAGTCCGAGCGCATCGGTGTCTGCGATGTAATTGGCGGTCATCTCCACCGCCAGCTCGGTGCTTGGCCGACTCTGCGCTCGCGCGGCGTCGTATATCTTGTCGTTGACGTCAGTGACGTTCGCGACGAAGCTCACCTCGTAGCCCTCGTGCTCGAGAAACCGCTTGAGCACGCTGAACACGACGAACGGACGCGCGTTGCCGATGTGGATGCGAGAGTAGACGGTCGGCCCGCACGCGTAGATCCCCACCCGTCCGGGGTCGCGCGGGCGCAGCGATGCCCAGGCCCCGCTGCGGGTGTCGTGTAGTTGGATCTCGCGCATGGCCGAGCAACACTAGCGCCAGCCGTCGTTATCCAGTCGTCAGGAGGGTGCTTGGCGTCCTGGGTGCTTGGCGTCCTGACGACCTCGGTCAGTCGGCGATCCTGAGACTGGCGAGCGCCAGCGCCGCAATGCCCTCCCTGCGACCGACGAACCCGATCCCCTCGCCCGTGGTGGCCTTGACGTTGATGCGTCCAGGCGCAAGGCCGAGCGTGACCGCCAATCGCTCGCGGATCGCCTCGCGGTAGGGACCGAGCTTGGGACGCTCCATCACCACGGTGCTGTCCACGTTGACGAGCTCGAGTCCTTGCGCGAGAACACGCGGCAGCACTATCTCCAACAGCTCGATCGAGTCGGCGTCCCGATAGCGCTCGTCGCTGTCCGGGAAGTGCTCGCCGATGTCTCCGAGGCCGGCCGCGCCAAGCAGAGCGTCGATCACCGCATGAGTGAGCACGTCGGCATCGGAGTGACCGTCGAGGCCGAACTCGCTTGGAATATCCACGCCACCGAGAATCAGCGGGCGACCCTCGATCAGTCGATGGGAGTCGTAACCAATGCCGGTCAGTGTCACACTACACCCGCGCCGATCGGCTCCAGGCGGCGCTCTCGGCGCTCGAACACACACAACTCGCTGACGCCCGCGCTGTCCAGCAGCTCGAGCGCGCGGTCGTAGTCGGCACCGACATCCTGCGGTCGGTGTGCGTCGCTCGACAGCGCGACGTGCGCCCCCGCTTCCACACACATCTCGAGCAGCGTAGGTGCCGGGTAGATCTCCTGTGCGCGCTTGCGCAGGCCGGCGGTTGAGACCTCGATCGCGACTCCTGACTCGGCGATCCCATCGAGCGCGAGCTCGTAGTAGCGACGCAGGTCGCCTTCTGGAAGGGGACGATCACGACCCCATACCTTGACCAGATCGGGATGGGCAAGAATGTCGAACAGGCCGCTGCGAGCCGCCTCGCCGAGCGCAAGGAAATAGGCGCGCCAGATGTCCTCGGCGCTGCGAGCACTACCCCATACGCTGTAGTCCTCCATGTCGAGGGACTGGTCGCGCAAAAAGTGCACCGAGCCGACGACATAGTCGAAGTCGCGCGCCTCCAGCAGATTGGCGATGCGGTCCTCCGCGCCAGGGATGAAGTCGGCCTCGATCCCCAGGCGCAGATCGGTCTCCTCGCGTACGAAGCCTGCATACTCATCGATGTCGTCGCGCGCAAATTCGCGCCACAGCGGATGCTGCCAAATACCGAGCGCCTGTTCGAAGCGGTAGATGTGCTCGGAGACGCCCAGCTCGGCGATGTCGCGCTCGCTCGCCGTGTCGCGATATCGCTGGACGTTGGCCTGGGTGAAGTATTCGGCTGGGGTCGCCTCGAGCTCGTCGGGGCGTAGGTGAAGGTGGTAGTCGGTGAGCATGATCGGGAGCCTACGCGGAATCTCGCCGGGCAAGCAGCAGCTCGGCAAAGTCGAGATCGAGCGCAGTGGTCACCTTCAGGTTGTCCTTCGGCGCCGCCACGACCACGACCCGCCCACCGGCGCGCTCCACCAGGGATGCGTCGTCGGTGGCTTGGGCGAGCACCTCGCGCGGGACATCCAAGGCGCGCTGCAGCGCACCGCGGCGAAACACCTGCGGCGTCTGGACCGCCCACAGGTCGGCGCGATCGAGTGTCTGTCTCACCACGCCCTGGCCATCGGCCTGCTTGATGGTGTCGGTGACTGGCGCGGCGGCGATCGCTGCGTCGACCCCCTCGCCTTCGGCGGCCGTGAGCGTCGCCTGGATCAGCTCGACGGTGAGCAGCGGGCGCGCAGCGTCGTGCACGAGCACCAGATCCGAGTCCTGTCCGTCTCCGGCGGCCGCCAGTGCGAGCCGCACAGACTCCGAGCGTGTGGCGCCCCCTTTGACGGTGATCGCCTCCAGCGAGGACGGCAGGCCGACCGAGACTTCGCAGGTCGCGCCGTCGCTCTCATAAGCGGGTGGCATCGCGATCACGATCCTCCCGATCCCCGCCGCTTCGCGTAGCGTGTACAGGCTCCACTCCCACAGTGGCCGCCCCGCGAGCTCGACGAGCGCCTTGGGACGTGATGCTCCAAGACGCTCGCCGAGTCCGGCGGCGACGATCAGCGCGACGGCCAAGCGCTGTTACTTGGCGGCTACGGCCATCTGGCTGGACGCGGAGTCAGCGAGCAGCTCGTCCAGATAGGACTCGGCCTCGTCCTCGTCCTTGTCGAGCGCGTACATGAGCTCGGAGGCGAGAATCTTCTTGGCGCGTGTGAACATCTGCTTCTCGCCTGTAGAGAGGCCCTTTTCGCTCTCGCGCAGGGCCAGGTTGCGGACAACCTCGGCGAGCTCGTAGATGTCGCCCGTCTTGATCTTGTCGCGGTTGTGCTTGAAGCGTCGGTTCCAGTTCTTTGGCATCTCGGACACCTCGGCGGTGAGGACATCCAGAACCTTCTTGACCGTTTCCTCGTCGATCACGCGACGCAGGCCTGCAAGGGCCGCGTTCTCGGTGGGGACCTTGACGGTCATGTCGTTGTGAAGGATCTTGATCGTCAGATACTCGCGGGTGGTGCCGAGCACCTCCATGTCCTCCTTGCTCAGAACCTTGCCTGCGCCGTGATGGGGGTACACGACGTGGTCGCCGAGCTCGAACTCGATGCACTCGACCTCGCGGGTCGCCTCGAGCTCCTCGATGAACGATGTCTCTTCAACTGTTGATACTGGGATGGTGTCCTCCTTCGTCGCGCCGGCAAATGGGGACCGGCCTTTGTGTCGGGGCCGGCCACGGACCGGCTGTGGGTCAAGTCTGTTGGGTTTGGCGTCCTTGCTTGCTTTACGTCTGTAGGTAGCGGTCCACGAGGTTGACCTCTTGCAGCCGACGAAGGCCCTCGCGGATGTCCTTCGCCCGTATCTCCCCTACTCCCTCGACCGCCTCGAGCTCGGCGTCGGTCGCCGCCAGGAGCTCGTCCAGGCCGCCGAATTCGGCAACGATCTGGGTGACCACCAGCTTTGGCAGGCGCGGGATGCGCCCGAGTATGCGGTGCCCGCGCGGCGAGACCGGATAGTCGAGCGTGTTGAGCTTGCGGTCATAGCCCAGCAGCTCGGCGATGCGCCCGAAATCGAGTAGATCTTGGTGGGCCAGGCGACCGATCTGGTCGAGTGCCGAGGCGAACGCTTCGTCGCTGTAGTCGGCCAGGTAGTCCTGCACGAGCGCTGCCTTCTCGGCGGTGGTGCCAAGAATCGTCTCCTCCAGTTGCATCTCGATCAGGCGCCCCTCGCTGCCGAGCTCGACGATGTATCGCTCGATCTCAACGGCCATGCGCGTCACGAGCTCCGAGCGCTGCAACACGGTGAGCACGTCGTGCAGCGTTACGCCCCCCTCGAACTCGAGCGCCGTGAGCCTTGTTGAGACCTGGTCGAGGCGCTGGCGGTACTTGTCGAGCGTAGCCAGCGCCTGGTTGGCCTTGGAGAGCACGACCGTTATGTCTTCGAGGATGTACTTCGCCCCGTCGACGTAGAGTGAGACGACCTCGCGGCGTTGGGAGATGGCGATCACGAGCGCATCGGTCTGCTTGGAGACGCGCTCTGCCGTGCGGTGGCGCGTGCCTGTCTCGTGCGAGAGGATCGTCGGATCCGGCATCAGCTGCACATTGGCCATCGCGATCTTGGTCGCGTTGGTGCTGACGATGATCGCGCCGTCCATCTTGGCCACCTGGTAGAGGAAGGCGGGCGTGTAGTCGATGTCGAGCTTGATGCCTCCCGAGAAGAGAAAGCTGAGCTCCTCCGGATCGCCGATCACGATCAGACCGCCGGTGCGAGCGTGCAGGATGCTCTCGATGCCCTCCCGAAGCGCAGTACCGGGAGCAACCATCTCGAGGGCTCTGACCAAACCGGGCTCGGGTCGCGCGTCCGTGTCGAATTCTTCACCGGATCGTGAGGCCACAACTAGACATTCTACGGCATTTAGGCTTTTTTTATCGCGTGCCTAATGTGTTCCAAGGGCGCGAATCGGCCGGCTCACACTTCGCGGAGAGCGGGAACCTCGCGCGGAGGTCTCAAGCGGCCCGTGCAGGCCGCCGCGCGCCGGCGGGAAGCGCCGCCGCAAGCGACTCGCGCAGCGTCGAGGACTCGCGTGCCCCCTCGCCACTGCCGGCAGGTGCGTGCACGCCCGAGAGACCATGCCTGGCGGCCTCCGCCAGACGCCGCTCGGGATGACCGACCCAACGCAGCTCGCCGGTGAGACCGAGCTCGCCAAAGCATGCGCATGGAGAACCCTCGAGAGCCACCGGTCCATTCGCCCCGGAATCCGGTCCATTCAGCGCGATCCCCTTGGCCGCTGAGGCGACCGCCAAAGCGATCGCCAGGTCCACTCCAGGCTCGTCTACACGCACGCCGCCAACGACGTTGACGAACACGTCGTGGCCGGCGACGCCGATACCCCCGTGGCGACCGAGGATCGCCAGCACGAGCGCAAGCCGGTTGCGGTCAAGGCCCGACACCACGCGCCGCGGCTGCTCGAGCTCAGAAGGG
>DATCEK010000165.1:0-3977 GCA_036510155.1 Solirubrobacteraceae bacterium
GAGCGCTGGACCCCACCGGGCGAGGCAGAGCACGCTGGGCAATGAGATGGAAGCCCGCACTAAACGCATTCGCGATAGCGTTCGAAGGAAGAATCAACTAAAACCACCAAGCACATCCACCGTTAATCTGACACTCCCCGAATTTCTGAATTTGTTGGCCGGTTTGCCGGGTTCGCGGTCATTAGGTGTAGTGATGAGCGCATCGAGCATCCCGGCGGATCGTGCTGGCGGCTATGCCCGCTACTTGGAGGGCAAGACCGTCGCGCCGGAGCGCGGGGACTACTACCTCTCTCCTGACGGCGAGCTGGCAGAGGCACCGGGACGATGGTTGGCTGACCCTGTGACGCTTCAACGGCTCGGCATCAATGGGAATGCCCCGACGTTGGGGGACGACTTTGTGGCGCTGACGGAGGGACGCGACCCCCAAACCGGGTCATGGTTGCGACCGGAGGGCGCGGGTGGTGGTCGTGGTGGCGGGATCGACGCGACGTTCAGCGCCCCGAAGTCCGTATCGGTCATATGGGCACTCGCGGATTCCTGGCAGCGCGAGCAGATCGAACAGGCTCACGCGAACGCTGTGGAGCAGGCGGTCGGCTATTTGCGGGAGCGGGTGCCGGTGGTGCGCCGTCGCTATAGCGGCCAGGTAGTGGAGGAGCTGGCCAAGGACGTGATCGCGGTCGAGTACCGCCATACAACCGCTCGTGGTGTCTCCGGCGCGAGCGCTCCCGACCCACAGCTACACAGTCATGTCGTTATCGCTGGCGTGGTCCGAGAGGATGATCGGATCGCGGCGACGTGGTCGAGGCCCGTGTTTCGTGCAGCAAGCGAGGTTGGCGCGTTCTACCGCTCCGCTCTCGCCCAAGAGCTTGCGAGCGTCGGCTATCCGATTGAACAGGCAACCGGGAAGAACGGCAAGTATTTCGAGATCGCCGGAGTACCCGTGGAGCTGCGGGACGCATTCTCGGGCCGTTCCCGCGAGGTTGCGCAGGCGGCCGAGCGTTTCCGTGCGCGTTATGGTCGCGCGCCTGAGCGTGGTGAGTTGCGTGACCTCGCGCTGGAGAACCGCCGGTCAAAGCAACTCACCACCCGCGATGACCTGGAAGCCGCGTGGCATGAGACGGGCGGCCGGTACGCGTTCGGGCCGGAGGAGGCCCTGAAACTCCTTGCCGAGCCTCAGCCACAGGCGAACATGTGGCCGGTGGAGGATCGCATCGAGGAGCGCCTGACTGAACGTCACGCCGTGTTCGAGGCGCGCGACCTCTACACCGTCGCATTGGAGCAAGCCGCTGGTGAGCTGGCACCGCGAGAAGCTCTCGACATCGCGCGGAGCATGGTTCGAGACCGGCGCGTGCTCACCTTGGAGGGCGGGCGGATGACGACTCTCGCGGTTCGCGCCCAAGAGCAAGCCATCGAACGCCGAGCAGCGAACCTCGCCGAACCTGCGAACCGGGATGCCGGCGATGCGGCGAGAGCGACCGCTGCTCGTGAAGTCGCGGAGCGCATCGGCAACCAGCTCACCGACGAGCAAGAGATGGCGCTACTCGTCCTAACCGGTCCCGAGCGCGTGAGCGTGCTTGTCGGGCCGGCAGGCACCGGGAAGGGTGTCGTGATCGACGCCGCCGCCCGTGCCGAGCAGTTGGCGGGACGCGAAACGCTCGGGATCGCGGTCTCGGGATCAACCGCCGAGAGATTGGGCGCCGACAGTCCCGCCCTGCAAGGAAGCACGCTGACACTCGACGCGCTCATCGCACGCGCCAAGACCGGCACAGTCCACGTAGGTCCCAACACGACCGTCTTTCTCGATGAGGCTGGGATGGCTGATCACAGGCGCCTCGACGACCTCACAGACCTCATAGAGCGCTCGGGCGCGGAGCTGATCGCGGCCGGTGACGGCGAGCAACTCCCCTCGATAGGTCCCGGCGGCATGTTCGACCGTCTCACCCAGCACGCACCAACCGTCGAACTGCAAGAAATCCACAGGACAACAGACCGGGATGAGCAGCGGGCGTGGCAGGCGCTACGCGCCGGAGAACCAGAGCGAGCGATGGCGCACTACCAAGCCAAGGGCAATCTGCATCTCGCGGACACCCGCGACCAGGCAGCCGAGAACGCCGTCCAAACATGGGCACGCCTCACCCAAGAACACGATCTCCGCCAGGTCGCTTTGATCGCGGACGCCTCGAACCAGGAGATCGACCGTCTCAACGCCCGCGCACAACACCTACGCGCCGAGCGTGGCGAACTCGGCACCCGCGACATCTATCTCACCGACACCCACTACCCCATCCGCGAAGGCGACCGCGTCGCATTCATCGCACAACACCGACCACCACGACAACCACGCGTCGAGAACGGCAGTCGAGCAGAAGTCACCCGCATCAGCCGCGATGGGACCGTCACCCTCACGCTCGACGGGTCAGAACGCGAGATCAAGCTCGCGGGCAAGGACATCGACTCGCTGCGCCTCGCCTACGCCCAACACGTCTACCGCCAACAGGGCGCGACCGTCGAGCGCGCTGTCGTGCTCACCGGCGGATGGCAAACAAGCAAGGAGTCAGCCTACGTCCAAGCCACCCGAGCCCGCCACGGCACAGACTGGTACCTCTCAAGAGACCAACTCGGCGAAGAAGGACAGGACCCCGACAGGATCACGCGCCTCGCTGATCGGATGAGCGAGAGCCGGGCGCCCACGCCATCCATCGCCTACCGAGAAGCCAACGACCCCGATTGGGACCCCACACTCGATCCGCTTCGCACCGCCGACGAGGTTCCGCACATGGGCTGGCTCAACGAGGCACAAGAGCCTGAGATGCTCGACATCGAGATCGGCTTGGAGCGTTAGCTGAGGGCCTTCTTGTCGATCGCCTCGGCGCGAGCGAACAGCTCGGAGGGCAGGACGCCGAGCGCCCTGGTGATCTTGAGCATGTTGGCGAGCGACACGTTGCGCTCGCCTCGCTCGACCGCGCCGAAGTAGCTGCGGTCCAGTTCGCACTTGAGCGCGAGTCCTTCCTGAGAGATGCCGCGCTCCTTGCGTATAGCGCGGATCGCCTGGCCGAAAACGGCGTGTGCGGGTGACTGGGCATCCATGCTGCCACCCTCGCGATTTGACGCCGTCCGGTCCACGGGCTATAAGTCTCATAACGACAATAAATTGGCCCCCGCGCAGCGCAAACTGCCGGGGACCGTGGCAAACGGAAAGGAAGTTCCGAATGCAGAGTGAGACTACCCGCACTGAGGCAGGAGAGGCCAACAGAATCGACGCCGCGATCATCGGATTGCTGTTGGACTCGGGGAGTTCGTGGCCGTGGTCGGTCGAGGAGCTGACGCGCGACCTGGGCGACAAGCTGGTGGTCGAGGACGGGCTCGCGAGCTTGTACGCCGCCGGTCTGATCCACCGCTCCGGCGAGCTTGTGTTCCCGACGCGCGCTGCGATTCGCTCCCACCAAATCATCCGCTGAGCACTGGCAACGGCAACGACCTACGAAGCGTTGCGGACACCGTGAACAGGGCAAATCGAAAAGTTTGTGGCCGGTTTGCCCTGTTGGCGGTCATTAGTAGTAGTGACCCCGGAGAAGACGACCTCCGATTCGACCGTTGGATCGGCCCTGTTGGCCGACGAGCCGTTGCTGCGTCCCGAGGATGCCGCGCGGCTGCTGTCGGTCAAGCCGAGCTGGATCTACGAAGCGGTGCGCGCACGGCGTATGCCCTGCCTACGCGTCGGTCGTCACATCCGGTTTACGCGCACGATGCTCGAAAAGTGGCTCGTGGAGAACGGGGACGCCTGATGGGTCGCCTGACTTTGGGAGTGGGACGCAATGTCGGATAGGCGCTCATATGCCAGACGCGACTTGCGGGGCTGGACGAGAAGATTCTCGGCCTCTACGCGGGCGGAATGAGCGTCCGTGACATCGAAAGCCACCTGCAGAGCCTCTACGGCGTGAATGTCGGCAGGGACACCATTAGCCGCGTCACCGACG
>DATCEK010000166.1:0-35574 GCA_036510155.1 Solirubrobacteraceae bacterium
GCCGCATCGGTTACCCCAACCACACACACTTCATCGGACAGACCCGTTTTGGGGGCCACGCACCGAGGACATCCTCCGCTCAGCGCTCGCCACGCTCCTCTGCAATCGGCGCCCTGACAGTGAGCCGCCGACGCTCGCGGACGTGCTGACGTTGCTGTCGAACCCTGGTGAGCGAGCGAACTATCGTGCGAGTGATCCGGTGGCACTGGATGTGTTCTGGCGTCAGTGGCAGACGTTGAGCGAGCCCGCTCGGGTGCAGGCGCTCGCACCGTTGTCGAACAAGCTGCGTGCCCTTTTGGGGAATCGCATGTTGCGCAACATGCTCTGCCAGCCCGCCGCACCGGACCTCGGACAAGCGATCACCCAGGGCCGGTGGCTGCTCGTGTCGCTCCCGCAAACGCTTGGGGAGGACGCGGCCGATCTGGTTGGGTCAGTGTTGTTGCATCGTGCGTGGCAGGCCGCGCAGCGCCTCGGCCCGATCACGACCAATGACCGTCCGCCGTTCTTGTGTCTGGTCGATGAGTGCCATCGCTTCTGTCATCTCCCGCAGGGGATGGCGACCGCGCTCGCGCAAGCACGCGGGTATGGCGTCGGGTTCGTGCTCGCCCATCAGCACCTCGCGCAGGTGTCGGATCATGGGTTGGCGGAGGCGATCGACGCGAACTGTCAGACCAAGATTTGCTTTGCGCTGCAGGCCGCGGACGCGAAACGAATGGCCGCGCATTTCGAGCCGCGGCTGGACGCTTATGACCTTCAGCATCTTGGCTCCTACACGATCGCGTGCCGTGTCCTGCACGAGGCGCGGGAGCTGCCCGCCGCGACCGCCGCGACACTCCCGCCACCCAAGCCGACAGCCGGTGACCCGGCCGGGGTGATCCGTGAGCGTGCCCGCGAGAACGCCCATGAACGGGGCGCGGTGGAGGTAGCGATCCGTGCGCGTTACGGGAGGATCGAGCAGCCGCCGCCCGGTCGTGCTGACGCTGACCAGCCAATGCAAGTCGGAAGCCCGATCGGGTTTGATGACGGGTTCGCTGGTGCCGACGCGGCGGTCGAGGATGAGTGCTTTGCAGAGGTTGAGGGTTCTCCGTGCGTTATTCCGTCCGGTTCTCCTCCCAACGGAGGACCCCCAGCGCCCGGAACCCCGCACCACGACACGGGTCGCAGGCGATCAGGAAACCCCGACAGTAGACGGTTTCTCCCTCCTCGCCGGGGGCGGTCATGCTGACAGCCCGCGTAACCCTCCGCGACCGGGAGCTACTCGATCGTCTCGCCCAGCACGAGCCCCTATCTACCTCCGAGCTATGCCTCCTCTTCTTCACTGGTGCTCGTTCTTGCCGTGGCCGGCTGTTGAAGCTAGAGCAACAGAAGCTCCTTACTCGGGTGTACCCATCGCGGGAGTGGCGCGGCGGCGCAACCGAGGCGCTGTGGTTCCTCTCACCACACGGACGCCAAATGATCGGTGCGAGCGCGCGCCGGCCGCCAGGACTGTCGATCCCCGATCTCGAGCACCGTCGCGCCGCAGCCGGGTTCTTCCTCGACCTCGTTCGCGGGAGCCTCGACACGCCGGGCGAGGGGTTGTACAGGTGGCTCGGGGAGCAGCAGGCCCAAGAGGGCACCGGCCCGACGGTGCGCCCGGACGGGTACGGGCGCTACCTGCTCCCCGACGGTGAGATCACGTTCTACCTAGAGATCGACCGGGGCACCGAGACAACCAAACGGGTAAAGGACAAGCTCGCCGCCTATAAGCGGGCGCTCGCCGCCGACCGCAACCGCGACCGGGGAAACATCCTCCTCGTCTGCGAGAGCCGCCGCCGGCTCACGAGCCTCGCACGATGCGCCCCCGCCGGGCCGCCGTGGGTATGGGGCACCACCGACCGCAAGCGCTACCGGCTCCTACCCGCCTGCGATCAAGAGCGTGGCTTCCGGGAGCTACCCGCATGGCCACGGCATCCAGCGCATCGGGTCGCGGATTGTCTCGGGTGGCGCTGGCGCGAACCCACCACGGCGGGCAGGCGGGCAGCATGAGCGTGCCCCATCGCTCCGCTGGGCGCTCAGCGGCAACGCAGGACAAGACGCCTGGTAGCCGTCGACACCGAGGTGACCCGATACATCCCGACCTCTCTCGGCCGATATGCACCACCAGGGCATACCGGCAACCGATGACGGCCGCGCCAAGGCGGCTCACTGCAGATGACGTGATGACCGCACGCGAGGTCGCCGGACTCCTGCACGTCCCGGTCTCGACAGTTGAAGATTGGGCGCGCCGAGGCATTCTGCCGAGCGTCAAGATCGGCCGGCGTAGGCTCTATATCCGCCAAAGCATCGAAACGGTGTTGATCGGGCAGCCGGCCCCAAGCCCTGGATAGATAGCGAGGTGGGCGTATACGTCGAATGCATGCACTGCAGTTTGCAAGGCTCTCAGGTTCTTGCCGTTTCCTATGTTGCTCCCTATCCGCGATATGCACTAGCGTCAGAGCCAAATGAGCCGAGAGACCGCGTGGTGGGAGATGTCGCATTGGGCAGGGACGCTCAAGCAACTTGAGGCCGCTGCGCGGATCGCCGAACGAGAAGTACAGGCCCGCGTGCCGTTCCCTGAGGGTTACGATCCCGACGCCCCGGGTTTCGATGCCGAGAAGCATGAGGCGTATCTGGAAGCGAGGTCAGCGCACGTAATCAGCGTGACCATCGTTGAGAAGGATGGATACACAAGCCATCTCGACAGTCTTGATGAGATGGTCGAACGTCCTGCTCACACGCTCGATCAGATCACAGCCATCGCTATCGACATCGGGCGGGGCACACCTAGCGCTGAAATCCGCCTTCGTAGCAATAACGGCCTTGCCGTGGAAGTCATCGGGTATGACCGCAATTGGGTCGCGGGATTGCGTCAACAGCTTGAGGCTGCCCTCAGACCTATACGCCGCCTCCACGCACCATTTGGATCGGAACCAATCAACTTCGCGTTGCCCGGAATGATCGGCTTTCTTGCCGTGTTCATCGGCATTGACCAAGCCCTCTACTACGCAGCGCATTGGTCTACGAAGACAGGGCGCGTTCTAGTCTCCCTCGGCCTGGGAGTCCTGTGGGCGGCCACCTGCGGCGCGCTGGCGTGGGCGTCTGCGAAGCGCTCGGAGGTGCTGCCAGAGGACGGTCTTCCGCGTTATGAACGCTGGCGAGGCCGGGTGCTGGGCTGGGCGGGTGCGGTGATCATCGCGGTGATCGGAACCGCGCTCTACAGCCTCATCGCTGGCTGAGCGCGTCGCTATCACCTGACGTTGTCACCACACCTCAAGCTGACCCCTCCGCGGATGTGAGGCGCATTCGGCGAAGCATTTTCCACACTTGACGAGCGAGTCGAAGTCAACGGCACACTGTGGTTAGGCTGCAAACGCCCCGGCCGGCGGGACCTCGGCTGCGAATGCTGCGGTAAATGCCTGTGCCTGCTCGGACGCAGCGCGGGCGTGTAGGTAGCGGCTTGTCGTGCTGAGCGCGCTATGCCCCATCGCCTTCTGAATCGTTACGACATCGACCCCGCGCATCGCCAGCAGCGAGCCGAACGTATGGCGTAGATCGTGGAAGCGCAGCGGTCGGACGCCGGCAGCGGTCTGTGCGCGACGGTAGCGCCGCCGCAGCGCCGAATCATCGAGCGGCCGACCGAGCACGTTGCAGAACACAAGGTCAGCCGGAGTGGTGAAGTGCTCGCGCCGGCTCATGCGATCCAACGCGGCTGCCGCCTGATCGGCGAGCGGCACACGACGCACGTGGCCTGACTTCGTGGACGACTCCACGCCCGCGCTCATGGCGCGGGCGATGGTCAGCGCGGACCCCGCAAAGTCAACGTCGCGCCAGCGCAGAGCCAGCAGCTCTCCCTGCCTCAATCCCGCATAGGCCGCGATCCGGACAATCTCGGCGTCCTGCTGATCCTCGGCGCTCAGCGCCTCGCGCTCCTGATCGGTGATCCTCGGCGCCGATCGGTCCCGGTGGCGACCGTCTGCGAGTGCGCGGGCGATCGCCTCGATTTCCTCCGGCGAGTAGAACACCAGCGCGCCGGGGTGCGGCTCGCGACGCTTGTCCGCGCCCTTCGCCGGGTTGATCGGCAGTGCGTAGGTGGACGGCTTGCATCCGTACCCGAACACGGCAGCGATCACGTTCCTCTGCTTGTTCACCGTGCGCGGCGAGGCGCCCGTCTCGCTGATCGTCGTCAATACAGCCTCGATCTCCCGTGTGGTGATCTTCGCGGCCGGTCGATTGCCGAGCGCGGCCATGATGTGTCCGAGCGTGGTCCCCCGCCCGCGCTTGTACGGGATACCCGGCTCTGCGAGCACCGAGCGATGACCGGCCAGCGTGGACGGCTTCGCGCCGCGTACGCCCTCCAGCCATCGCAGGTAGGCATGGGCGACCTCGCGGAAGGTCGCGCCCTGTGTGCGGCGCTCACGCTCGGCGCGCTCGAAGTCTGCTGCCTCGGTGACGTACTCGGCCACGAGCTGCGCGGCGGCCACGTGAGCGGTGCGTTCGTCGTAGGCGCCCTCGGCGACACGCCCGCGATGCCGGCGCCAGCCTCCGTCGGGATCGCGTTCAAGCCACGCGGGGCCGATGCGGCGCTTGATCTGCCGGCCCCCGTATCGGAACTTGGCCTCGTAGAACGGCTGGCCGCGTTGCTCGCGGACGATGATGCTGGCCGTTGGATTCGATGTTGACATCGGGGGCATCTCCGGCGTCCTGCCCCGGCGATCACCGCTCGCGCGAGGGACTTATCGTTGGTGCAGAGCGCCAGTTTATCACGTGGGTACCACGTGGGTACCACGCCAGCCCAGGGTACCGCTTTGGGTACCAAACTAGCCTAATCTTGTGTGCCTAAGCCATGTTTGAGGGGATCAAACCGCCCGAAAATACGCGTTTCGGGGCACCTCTAAGGGCCTCTTAAGCCCAAGGTTGTTGGTTCGATTCCAACACGGCCCATTACGCGCAAAGTTCATGGTCCACATTGACAGCGGACCCGTGGCCTGGACAGTAGACTCGGCCGCCATGAATGTCCTGCCTGGAATACGCGCAGCCTTGCTTGCGGTCGTGCTGATCGTGTTCGCGGTACCCGCCTATGCGCAGCTTCGAGCCACCCGCAGATAGGTCGCTATCTGGCGACGACCAGCGTGGGCACCACATTTGAATTCCACGTCGTGAAGGCCACTTGCCCGCCGCCGGTTCGAGGCGGCAACCAACACCAGAAGAAAGGCTTCTGCTTTGACCCGGTCTCCGAGCTGACCTTCGACGACCCGTGCCCCAGTGGCTTCGTAACTCACGGCGAAGCCTATCCGTTGTTCGAGGAGCTCCTATCGGGCTCGGGTTCGCTCTCGGAGCCCGAGATCAGCAGCGACGGGACGACAGGGTCCTTCCATGTCACCGTGGACAAGCGCGGTCATGCGGCCGGGTATTTCGAAATCGTGGGGATGCACTTCTTGGAAGGCAGCGAAACCCACGAGAAGTGCCCGAGCGGTCGCATCACGTTCACCGCAAAGCGCACCTGAGCGAGAGAGGCTTCGCTCGCCTTCCGTGCGGGTACTGCGAGACTCCCACGCTCAGAGCAACTCTCGGAACGGAGAACCAAGATGGCGGAGATCCCAACGCTCTACGTTTGTCATGGCGATGACGGAGGCCCACGCATTCATCCGTGCCGGCGTGTGCAGGAAGCCCTACATGCCGCAGGCATCGAGTATGAGAAAGTCATAGCCGCTCACGGAAGCCCGATCCCGTTCCTGCGCAAGGGCTCGCGCGAGGAGTTGCGACAGGCCACAGGCGACACGAAGCTGCCTGCGTTGAAGCTGGCAGACGAGACGGTCCTCACGCACTCACGTGCGATCTTCGGATGGATCGGCGAGCAGAAGTGAGCTGGTGTCCCGGTTCATGAGTTCGATGGCATTCCCCGGGTGGGTGATCGCGCCTGAGGCCCGCCGGTATCGGCCCACGTGTCACCGGCACGCAGCCCCGATATCGTCGAACCTCAGATCACGACATCCACCCGGGAACCAGTGGATTTACGGGATGGACCACTAGGCGGCGGTGGACGCGCTCGCGCCCGGCCCGATCAAGGAGTCGCGCCCGGCCTCGGTCCACACGACCTGATCGCGGCCCGGCCCGACGCCGATCAGGGTGACGGGGGTCGCGATCTGCTCTTCGATGAACTGCAGGTACTCGCGGGCGGCCTCGGGCAAGTCCGAGAGCGTGCGACACTCGCCGAGATCCTCGCTCCAGCCGCGCAGCTCCGTCAGCTCCGCGGTCGTGTGATGCAAGACGGTCTGGTGGTAGGGAAAATCCTCGAACTCGGCGCCCTCGGCGCCGCGGTAGCTGGTGCATACCTGGAGACGGTCGAGCCCCGAGAGCACGTCCAGCTTGGTCAGGACGAGCGCGGTGAGGGTGTTCAGTCGCGCCGCGTACCTGAGCGCCACAAGGTCCAGCCAACCGGTACGCCGTGGGCGCCCGGTCGTCGTTCCGAACTCGCCCCCGCGCCGGCGAATCGTCTCGCCCATCTCTTCGTGCAGCTCGCTGGGAAATGGCCCAGCCCCCACGCGCGTGGTGTAGGCCTTTGAGATGCCCCAGACCTCGTCGATGTCCTTCGGCCCGACGCCGGTCCCGACACAAGCAGCACCCGACAACGGATTGGAGGAAGTGACGAATGGATAGGTGCCATGGTCGATGTCGAGCATCGCCCCTTGCGCGCCCTCGAAGATCACCTTCTTCTCTGCGTCGAGCAGCTCCCACATCAACCGTGAGGTGTCGGCGATGTGCTGCTCCAGACGGTGCCCATAGGTCAAGTACTCCTCGGTCATCGTGTGCAAGTCGAGCGTAGGGTCCTTCTCGAACGGTCGCAGCGAAAGCCGCTTGGGCTCCATCGCGGCGACGATCTTCTTCTTGAGGATCTTCTCGTCCAGCAGATCCTGCACGCGGATGCCAAGGCGTGCCGCCTTGTCGGCGTAGCAGGGTCCGATCCCACGCCGCGTGGTGCCGATCTGCAGGCTGCCGAGCTTGGCCTCGCCGGCCGAGTCGAGCAGTAGGTGGTAGGGCATGATCAGATGCGCGTTGGCTGAGATCCGCAGCCCGCTCACATCCACGCGCCGCGCTCGCAGAGCGTCGAGCTCCTCGATCAGCACCTTGGGGTCGATCACGACGCCGTTTCCGATCACACAGCGCTTGCCCGGATACAGGATGCCGGAGGGGATCAGATGCAGCTTCCACTCCTCCTCGCCCCTGACGATCGTGTGCCCGGCGTTGTTTCCGCCCTGGAAGCGCACAACCGCATCGCCGTGTTCGGCGAGCAGATCGGTGATCTTGCCCTTACCCTCATCGCCCCATTGGGCGCCGACTATGACTATGCCTGGCATTGCGTCATGGATTCTAGGGACTGCTCGTGTGCCTGCTCAGGCACCTCGCGCCATCACGGGCAGCTCGAGGCGGCGGTCCGCGCCATAGAGGGGCAGCGGGTCGCCGCACATCTCGATCAGGCGGGACACGGTTCGGGAGCCGATCTGCTCGTTGAGGTCGTGGGGCTGGAGATTGGTGGTGACTACGATCGAGCGCTGCTCCTCATAGCGGGTGTTGACGATCGAGTAGAGCTGCTCCAGTGCCCAGTCGGTGCGATTCTCGGCGCCGACATCGTCAACATGGAGGAGATCTACTGTGGCCAGTCGGTCGAGGAAGCCCACGACGCCCTCGTCGTGCTCGATCGCCTCACGGATCAAGTTCAGCAGCCGTGGAAGCGAGTAAATGGCCACGGTGCGGCCCGCGTCGAGCGCTGCCTTGGAGATCAGCATCGCCAGCATCGTCTTTCCGGTCCCGGTATCCCCTTCGATCCAAACTCCTCGCCCAGCGTCGAGGTTCTCTGCGATCCGCGTGGCGAACCTGCGCACGACACGGATCTGCTCGGGGAAGGCCACAAGGTCTGTCCCGGTGAGCTGCTCGAAGGAGATCGCCCTGTAGCGGCTCGGTATGCGCGCCTCCAAGCGACGAGTGCGCCGCTTGGCGATCTGGGCGGGACGGCAGCGACAGTCAGAGGCGGTGTTGGTGGCCTCGTCGACCAGAAAGCCGCTTCCGTCGCACAGCCCCAGCGGGCAGGTGCCCGGATCGCGTGAGGAGCCGAGGTTGGGCATCTCCTCACCACTCATGCCGCGTAGCGGCTCTCGCCCGCATAGTTCATGAACTTCGGGTACTCCTTCTGGAAGGTGAGCGTCACCTTGCCGACCGCCCCGTTGCGGTGCTTGGCAATGATCAGGTCGGCCTCGCCCATGCGCTCGGAGTCCTCGTTGTAGTACTCGTCACGGTAGATGAACATGACCAGATCTGAGTCTTGCTCGAGGTTCCCGGACTCGCGCAGATCGGAGAGCTGGGGACGCTTGTCCGGACGTGTCTCCACGGCGCGGCTCAGCTGTGAGAGGGCGATCACCGGCACCCCGAGCTCGCGTGCCAAGATCTTCAGCCCGCGGCTCAGCTCACCCACGGCGGTCACGCGCGAGTCGTAGCGGCTGTCGGTGCGCATCAGCTGCAGATAGTCGATGATGATCAGGCCGAGCCCGTTCTCGCACTGCGAATGCAAGCGGCGAGCCTTTGCTCGAATCTCGAGCATCCCCACGTCGCTAGAGTCATCCACCCACAGGGGAGCATCCGCCAGGCGCTGGGAGGCCTTGAGGATCTTCGGCCAGCGCTCTTCCTTTACGCGCCCCTTGCGCAGCTCCTCACCCTTGATGCGCGCCTGTGAGGCGACAAAGCGCTGGGCAAGCTCGGCCTCTGCCATCTCGAGGCTGAACAGCGCCACGGGCCGGCCGTGTTCAACGGCTGCGTTCTCGGCGATGTTGCAGACAAGCGCGCTCTTGCCCATCGCGGGGCGCGCGGCGATGATGATCAGATTGCCCGGCTGAAAGCCGCCGGTGATCTCGTCGAGATCCTTGAAACCGGAGGGAGCGCCGGTCAGCGAGGTGCCCTCGATCGAGAGGCGGTGCAGCTTGTCGAGCTCCTCGTGCAGCACCTCCTCGATCGAGCGGAAGTCCTGGCGGCGATCGTCGCGGGCGACCTCGAGCATCGTCTTCTCGGCCTGCTCCACAAGCTCGCGCGGAGATTCGGTGCGCTCGAGCACGCTCGACTGGATGTCATAGGAGGCGCTCAGCAGGCGTCGCAGCAGCGCGTTCTCGCGCACGATCTGCGCGTAGCGTCTGGCGTGCCCTGCTGCCGGGACCACTCCGGTCAGCTCGTCGACGGCTGCAGGCCCGCCGACCTGCTCGAGCCTGCCGCTCTGGCGCAAGCGGTCGGTGACCGTCAGCACATCCACAGGTTCGGATTCGTTGTACAGGCCCAGCATCGCTTCGTAGATGTGCCCGTGGCGGTCGCGGTAGAAGTCCTCGGAGCGCAGCCCCTCTTCGATCACAAGCGCGTATAGCGAACGGTCGGAGAGCAGGATCGCGCCCAGCACCGATTGCTCGGCGTCGAGGTTGTGTGGTGGGGCGATCACGCCGGTGGGCATGTTCGTTAAGCCGTTGGCTTGAGAGACCACGTTCATCGCTTTGGCGAGTCTACGTCGAGCGAGTCGCCGACTCGCAGCGGGAACCCGCAATTGAGAGAGAAATCATTGCCGCGCCGGCGCACGAACACATGTTCGCAGGCAGGGAGGTCGGGTCCGTCGGCGGGAGTGGGACGGCGCAAGGAGTGGGATGCAGCGGAGAGTGGGATGAGAAGGAGAGCTGACTGCGAGCAGCAGAGAGCTGACTGTGGGTCCGCCTTACTTCTGCGCGACGACCATGGTCTTCACGGTGGCCGTCACTCCCTCGACGACCTCTACGACGACCATGTATGTCCCGACGCTCTTGATCGGCTCGGGCAGGTACACATTGTTCTTGTCGGTGCGCAACCCACGCGCATCGCGGATCGCGGCGGCGATGTCCTGCGCGGTGACCGAGCCGAACAGACGCCCGTCGGCCCCGGCTTGCTGAGTGATCGTGATCACGGTCTTGTTCAGCAGGGCAGCGTTGTCGTTGGCTTTCTCCACGTATTCGCGCGCGGCACGCTCGGCTGCCTGCTGGCGCTTGAGGACCACTTCGATCGCCCCGCGCGTGGCCGGCTGGGCGAGCTTGCGGGGAATCAGAAAATTACGCAGGTAGCCCTTGGAGACATCGACCACGGCCCCTTGCTCGCCGAGCGTGTCAACGTCCTTGAGAAGTATGGCTTCGGGCATCTGTTTTGTAGTCCTGGTTTCGTCTGGGATGGGAAGAATCGGCTGCTAGGACGGGGAATCTTGCTCTCAGGCGGCTTCAGCGTTCGCGATCACGATCGCCGCGGTCGCGGCGAGGGTGGTCGTCGCGACCACCCTCGTTCACGTAAGGCAGCAGAGCGAGCTCGCGCGCACGCTTGACCGCACGAGCGATCTGGCCTTGGTGGCGGCGGCAGGCGCCGGTGATCCTGCGCGAGCGGATCTTGCCCTTCTCGGAGATGAACTTGCGTAGCGTCGAGACATCCTTGTAGTCGACCTGCTCGACCTTGTCGCGGCAGTGCTGGCAAGGCTTGCGCCTTCCGCTACCGGACCCGCTCTTCTTGTCTCGTCGCCGGACTGGCTTGCCGCGACCGCGCTTTGCCACTGTAAATCCTTGCTGTCGAACCTAGAACGGAATGTCGTCGTCGCCTGGGGCGCCTGAGACCGGTGCGGGCTGGAAGTCGCCGTTGTCGACCGGCACGTCGCTGCCCTGAGATGCCCCCCCGCCTGCATACCCTCCGCCTCCGGAGGGATCTTCGCGTGAGCCGAGAAACTGCACCGAGTCGGCAATGATATCGACTGCGCTGCGTTTTGTGCCGTCCTGGGCATCCCACTCGTGCCACTCGAGCCGGCCATCGATCGCCACAGGCCGTCCCTTTGCCAGGTAGCGCGCCGCATTCTCGCCCTGCGCGCCCCACACGGTCACGTTGAAATAGTTGGGCTTGTCGACCCATTCGCCGCTGCTGCCGTCCTTGCGGCGCGTGTTGCAAGCGATCCGCAGCTTGCAAACGGAAGATCCGCTGGGCAGCGAGCGCAGCTCGGGATCGGCGGTCAGGTTGCCGGTCATCACGACTCGGTTGATGTTTGTGGCGGCCACAGCTTGTTCCTCTCGTCTCGGTGGGGCGGCGAACGCTAGCGCGACTGCTCGCGCGAGGAGGTGCCGAAGACCTCGTCCCAATAGGGAGCGCTGATGCCGAAGCCCTTGGTGTCGTCCTGGAAGTGGTGGCGCATGTGGCGCTCGCGCAACAGCTTGCCGACACGCGAGTGCGGCCGGAAGTGATGCACGTAGTAGTGGAGCATGTCGTAGGCGAGGTACCCGGCGAAGAAGCCGGCGCCGACGCCGGGTGCGTAGTGTTTGCCGAACACGAGGTAGAGCGCTCCGAACACCAGCGCCCCGAGCGGGATGCTCACGGCGGGAGGCATGACCAGCCGCAACGGATCGTTGGGATGCTCGTGGTGGATGCCATGGATGATCCAGTGCATCCGCGCCCCGACCCCACGGTCGGGCTCGAAGTGGAACACGATCCGGTGCAGCCAATACTCGAACAGCGTCCACAGCGCATAACCTGCCGCAAACAGCCCAAACGCCACGAGCGCGGTGACGAACGAGAGGCTCCAAGCCTCCAACGCAAAGATCACCGGCAAGAAGATCAGGATCGGCACGATGGGATGCACCCGCGAGAACGTGTCGAGCAGCCGCGAGTCGAACATCGGCGGGGACGCGCGCAGAACGTCGGTCCTGCGCACCGCCGGACCGTCGCTGAGGGGCCGCTCGCTCATGAGCGCCGACCTGGTCGTCGGGCGCTCAGAGATGCCGAGGCCTTTGCGGCGAGGCACATCCTGAAAGCCTGGTCGTTCGTTGTCCTCGGCTGCTGCACGCCCCCGAGTGTATTACGCGACCGCCTGCTCCTCGGCGGGAAGATGTTCAGGCTCCTCGCGGGCCGGCGGAGAGGCTCCCGGAGACATGTCGGGCGCCGCTGGCGTCCCGGGCTCGAGCTTGTTGATGCGAAAGCGGATCACCCCATCGGTGATGGGCAGGGTGCGGTTCAGCTCGGCGATCAGCTCGACATCACTCGCATGAAACTGCAGCAGGTGGTACTCCGCGGTCGCCTTGTGGTCGATCGGGTAGGCAAGCGCTCGCTCGCCCCACTCGTCATAGTTGACCAGCTCGCCCTTGGCCTCGATTGCCGTCCTCGCGTCGGCCACTATCTTGGCGCGCACAGAGTCCTCCGCCTGCGGGTCGAGCAGCAACACGAGATCGTATGTGGGGGCAGAGAGGGTCATCGAAAGGCGCTTGCGCCGCGGCGGCGGATCATAACAGGGCTCCGAGGCTCGGCTCGGCCGGCTGCGACGCCGCTGCCCGCTCGGTCATGACTCGCGTCGGCGCTGGTCTGCTCGTCCCCGCGCTACTCGGCCTCACACTCGGGCTGCGCTACTCGGCCTCACACTACGTCGGGTGGCGCGATGCTCGGCTCAGGCAGCCCCGGCGGCAGCCCGCTTGGCCTTGATGTCGGCCAGTTGCTCATCGATCCAGTCCCCAGGATCGCGTGAGGTCACGATCTCCACGAGGCCGCGAGCACGGCGCGACCGCTCCTGAGCAGGCATGTCGAGCGCGGCGTGGATCGAGTCGGCCAGCTCCTGGATGTCGAAGGGGTTGACCGACAGGGCGTACTCGCCAAGCTCCTCGTGCGCCCCGGTGTTCTCCGAGAGGATCGACACGCCTGCGCGTTCGTTGACGATGGGTCCCTCCTTGGCCACGAGGTTCATCCCGTCGAACATGGCATTCACGAGCAGCACGTCGTAGTGCTTGTACGCCGCCATCGCCTCCTCGAGATCGTCGCGCAGCTTCAGCTGGATCGGCATCCAGTCGGGCGTGCCATGACGGTGGTTGACGACCGCCACAAGCGCCTCGATCCGTTCCAGGTACTCCGCGTACTCGGGCACGTCCGTCCGCGAGGGCATCAGCTGCGCCACAAACGTGACCCGCTCGCGAAACTCGGGATGCTGGTCGAGGAACAGGTCGAATGCCGAGAAGCCGCGCAGCACGTTCTTTGACAGGTCGGCTCGGTCGACGCGCAGGATCAGAAAGTCGCGGCGGCGGCGCAGCAGCTCGCGCTCGAACTCCCCCACCCGCTCGCTGCGCGCAACCTGAAGCGCCGCGCGATGGTCGATCGGCAACGGATAGGCCCTGACCCAAACCTCGCGCCCCTGCCAGCGCACCAACCCAAGCTCGAAGTCGACGTCGAGGTCCATCAGATCGCGACAGCACTGCAGGAAATTGCGCCTGTAGGAGCGAGTGTGAAAGCCGATGATGTCGTTGGCCAAGAGTCCGGCGAAGATCTCGTGCCTGATGCGCGAGGGCAGCACACGCCACGAGTCCGACTGCGTCCAGGGAATGTGCACGAAGTGGTGCAGGAACACGTCGGGCCGGGCGCGTCGCACAAGCTCAGGCAGCGTGTACAGGTGGTAGTCGTGCACCATCACGACGGGCTCGAGCTCGTCCTCGATCTCCTCTACCACCGCACGGGCAAGATCCTCGTTGACGGCGTTGTAGCCGAACTCGAACGCCTCGATCTCCTCGCGGCGAATGTCCGGTGCGTTGGACAGATCCCACAGGTAGTGCTGGATGAACCAAAGCATTGGGTTGGCAAACACGTTGTAGAAGCGGTCGTAAGCCTCGGGACTGCTGACCACAAGTCGCACTTGGTAATCGCCGCCGGCGGGACTCTTGACGGGAAAGGGTCGCGCGCCGTGCTCGTGGGAGACCTGCGCGTCGTGCTCGTTCATCGCCGAGGCGATCCACACGGCGTCGCGGTGCGAGGCCAGCCCAGAGAGCGCCGTCACCAGTCCGCCGGTGCCGCGCTGCACTTCCCCGCCGGGGCCGAAGGTGACTGGCCCCCGGTTGCTCACCAGCACCAGCGGCGAGCGCTGTGCCGGCTCCGGGCTCATGCCTGCCCGAGCTCCCGCAACGCCACACCGCTTGGGCACCGAGAGTCCGGAGCGCTAGGTTGGCAACGGCGCGATGTATGCGGTGCCCCGATGGGCATATGAGCGATTGAGGTCGTGGCCCCTGCGACGTGGTGGCGGCTCATGCTGCGAGCTCCTTGAAGATGCGCAAGTAGTCGCGCAGATAGCGCGGCGTGAGGAAGTGCCTGCGCACATGCTCCTTGCCGCGGCGACCCAAAGCCTTGCCCAGCCCGGGGTCGCCCAGTAGTTCGAGCGAGCGCTGGGCGCACTGATCGACGGTCTCGACGAGAAAGCCAGTCACCTCGTCCTCTACCTGCAGGGGAATGCCACCGACGTTGCCGCCGATGAAGGGCCGCGCCTTCCAGATCGCCTCGGAGACCGTCAACCCGAAGCCCTCGCGAATCGACTTCTGCACGACCACATCCGCGTGAGACTGAAATGCGTTGACCTCGATCGCCCCGACATTGTTGAAATTGTTGAGGATGTGCACGTCGGGGTCCCCGTCGGCGTGGGCGATCGTCGCGTTGAAGAAATCCCAGCCCTCGGGATCGTCGCTTGCCATCGAGCCGACGAGCGCCAGCTGCACGTTTGGCACCTGCTGCTTGACGAGCCGATAGGCGTCGATCACGCCGAGCGGATCCTTCCAGGGGTCAAAGCGCGAGACCTGGCAGATGAGCGGCCTGTCGACGTCGATCCCGAACTGCTCGCATACGTAGGAGGCGTCCTCGGGCGAAAGCGCCATGTTCTTCGGCATCAAGGGATCGATCGCCGGGGGAACGATGTTGACGTTCCCACCCATCCCCTGGGGGACGTAGTCGGCCATGTGGAAGAGCGATTGTGGATACTCGGCGATGAACGGCAGCAGCCGCTCGATCGTCGCGGGATTGGGGGTCGAGAGGTCGATGTGGCAGCGCCAAACCCAGCCCTTGGCCTTCTCGGGCACCAGCCGGTACAGGCCAGCGGGCTGCGGGTCGTGCACGAGGCACACGTCCCAGCCGTCGGAGAGCTCGCGTGCGTTCATCTCGTTGTACTGCTCCCAGGTGCCCCACTGCTCTTCGTCGAGGTCCTGCGGATTGCCCTGTAGGGCGTTGTGCATCAGCTTGGTCGCGTTGAAGAACTCCTCGCGCCCGTAGATCACCTGCCACTCGCAGTCAAGCCCCACATCGCGCATCAGCGGCACGAGCGTGTACAGGATCTCCGAGACCCCGCCGCCAAAGGCCGTGGCCGACACGTGCACCACGCGCTTGCCCTTCAGCGGCTCGGCCAGCTCGCGGATCTCCTCGATCAGCTCGCGCCCGCAAATGTGGGTGTAGTCGGCGAGCGACTTGTGTCCTGTGGCAACGGGCTGGAGCACGAGAGTCCCGCACGATACCTACGGGCGGCACGGAAGCGAGCGCTTGTCGTTTGTTTCGGGGGTCGGGGTCGTGGTGCGAAAAGGGCGATGCCCCCCGCGCGCGCGGGGGGCATCGCCTATTTTCGACACATACACCGGCCGGCCGGCCCAGCTTGGGTGCCTACGGGGACCATGTCGAGCCTCCCGGGGCTTTGCAGGGCCGGAGGACCGGAAGCGGCCGAGGCACACCTCGATTTGGCCTCGTATGGCGACTGGGACCGGGAACGGGACTAAGGTCTGTTCGATGTTCGATGGCCGCATCTACCGCGCGGCATTCGTGCCGTTCCTGTTCGCGCTCGTGATCGTTGGCTTCTCGCTGTCCGGGCAGGCCTCTCCGCTCGGCTCCACGCTCGCGCCCGACGCGTTCAACGGTCCGCGTGCCTTCGCCGGGTTGCAAGCGCTCGTCAAGCGCTTTCCAGACCGTCGCCCAGGCAGCGCAGGCGACAACGAACTGGCCGCCTACATCGCGGCGCAACTGCGTGGATTGGGGAGCGTCTCCGCCGCGAACGCGTCGGTCCCGAACACGCCGAGGTCTGCCAAGTCTGCCGCGGGCACTCCGGCAGCGGGCGAATCGGCAGCGGGCGAATCCACCTCCGGCACATCTGAAGCCGCGGCCGGCGGTGGCTTCCAAGTCAGCACCCGCCAGATCCAAGCGGCGACGATCGAGGGTACGCGCACGCTCACCACGGTCATCGCCGAGCGCCCCGGATCGACGAGCTCGAGCCCGATTGTGATCATGGCTCATCGCGACGCCCCCGAGCCGGGTTCGGCGGCACAGCTCTCGGGTACCGCGGCTCTGCTCGAGTTGGCGCGCGTCTTCGCCGAGAGCGAGACGCGCCGCACGATCGTGCTCGTCTCCTCGAGCGGCGGCAGCGGCGGCAACGCGGGCGCTGCCGACTTCGCCAAGCACGACAAGCAATCGCCGGACGCCGCGATCGTGCTCGGAGACCTTGCCGGCAGCATCGTGCACAAGCCGCTCGTGCTGCCGTTTTCCAGCAGCGCGAGAATCTCGCCCGAACGCCTGCAAAGAACGCTTGACGGTGCGATCTCGCAGGGCGTCGGAACCGACTCCGGCACCCTTGGGACAGTCAGCCAGCTCGCACATCTCGCGCTGCCGCTCGACACCGGCGAAGAGGCGCCGTTGAACTCCGCCGGGACCCCGGCCGTGCTCGTCCAGGTCAGCGGCGAACGCGGCCCTTCCGCCACAGAGACGGTGAGCGCAAGTCGCCTGCAGAACTTCGGCAGGGCCGTGCTCAGCTCGATCTACGCGCTCGACGAAGGGCCGAACATCGCTCCGAGCTTTTCCACGCGCGTCTCGCTGGGTCACAAGCTGCTCCCGGAGTGGGCCGTCAGACTGCTCGTCCTGGCACTCCTTTTGCCGCCGCTGCTGGTCGCGGTAGACGCTTTGGCGCGTTTGCGCCGCCGGCGCGAGCCCGTGCGCCGCTGGCTGGTGTGGACGCTCAGCGCCTCCCTCCCGTTCCTGGCAAGCGCGTTGTTTGCGACTTTGCTCGGCGCGCTTGGCATCGTCGCGGCCCCCGCCGGGCAGATGTCCGCAGAGGCGCTGTCGGCCGACGGGTCGATGCTCGCGGCGACGATCGCCACTGCGCTCGTGCTGGTGCTCGCGCTGTCGGCCTGGCCGGCGCTCGCTCGACGTCTGGCGCTGCCGCTGCGCCCCAGCGCCGACGGGGCGGGTCTCGCGGTGCTGCTCGTGCTGCTCGCCGTCGCCTTGCTGACGTGGGCCTTCAACCCGTTTGCGTGCTTGCTGTTGATCCCGGCGCTACACCTGTGGTTGGTGGCGGTAGGCCCGGGCCGCCGCCCGGGGCCCCGGACCCGAGCGCTGGCCTACGGCGCAATCGCACTCGGCGCGCTGCCGTTGTTGCTGCTGGCGGTCGCTCAGGCGCGAGAGCTCGGCCTCGGCCTCGGCGGCCTGCTCGAGAGCGTCGTCCTGACCTTTGCCGGCGCTCAGCTTGGCCCGCTCAGTGTGCTGCTGTGGAGCGTCGGGCTCGGCTGCGTGTTCGCCGCCGTCTTGCTCGCGCCGGCCACCGAGACGCTTGCCGCGCCCGGCGCGGAGGGTTGGCTTGAGCTCGCCACACGTGGCCCGGTGTCCTACGCTGGCCCTGGATCGCTGGGCGGCACCGAATCCGCCCTGCGCCGCTGAGAGCCATGATTCACCAATCCGGCAAGCGGGTTGAGCAGTCGCTCGGTCCCGAACCGCCGCTACCACCTGTGCTCAAACCCCGTAAGCGCTTGCTTGTGCCCCTCGTGTCGTAGCACCGCCCCTGGGTAGCCCTCGCTGACATGCCCGATCCAGGTCAGTTTCGTTCCGGTGCGCTCGCAGGCGGCGCTCACGCGGTCGGCGCGCTTGCGCGGAACGCAAACGCACAGCTCGTAGTCTTCGCCGGCAGTTGCAGCTGCTTGCCAGGCGGGGATGCGGAGCTTGGCGGCGATGCGCTCGGTCTGCTCGTCGACCGGCAGCTTGTCGAGTTCGAGCTTCAGCACGACGCCGCCGGCCTGCGCAAGGTGCTCGGCGTCGGTTGCCAGCCCGTCGGAGAGGTCGATCATCGCGTGGGTCCCGGCGGGCGCGATCGCCCGCCCCTCGCGCAGACGCGGCATCGGCCGCCTGGCTCTGGTGCCGAGCGTTCCGGTGACGCCGACGAGGTCGCCGGGCCGTGCCCCGTCGCGGCCGATCAGCTTCTGGTCGCGCTCGGCCCAGCCGACGATCGTCACGCTGGCAAAGAGACAAGGAGCGCTGACGACGTCGCCGCCGGCAATCGTTGTACCAGTCAGCTCGGCAAGCTCCTCGGCCCCCCGCATCAGCTCGAGCGCCTGCCCCTCACTGACATGCGGTGGAATCCCAAGCGCAAAGTAGGCCTCGCCTGTCTGTGCCCCCATCGCTGCGATGTCCGACAGGGCAGCGGCCAGTGCCTTCCAGCCGATGTCCCCGAAGCTCAGCTCAGGGTCCTGCAGGTCGAAGTGCGTGCCCTCGACAACGCTGTCCACGCTCGTCACGCAAAGCTTGAGCGCTTTGACGACGGTCGCGTCGTCGCCGATGCCACGCACAAAACGCCCGCCGCGTACCTCGAGGGCGGCGGTAATCGATTCGATCAGAGAGAGCTCGGCGATGCCTGTGAACGATTCGCGGGCGGGCTAGACGGTGCTTGCTGGCTGGATGGGTCGGAGTGGGTCGAGACTGGGTCGGTTGGGGGGCGGGGCGAGTGTTGGGCTGCTGGTCGGCTTGTGCCAGGGATTTGAGCGGATAGAGGTAGGAGGGTCAGCGGTGCCGGTAAACGATGCGGGCGCGGTCTAGATCGTAGGGAGAGAGCTCGCAGCGGACGCGGTCTCCCGGCAGTATGCGGATACGAAAGCGACGCATCTTCCCTGCCACGTGCCCAAGCACCACGTGATCGTTGTCGAGCTTGACGCGGAACATCGCGTTCGGGAGCGCCTCGATCACCTCGCCCTCGAATTCGACCTTGTCTTCCTTTGCCACGAGTCTGAGTCCTGTCCGGGCCGTCGCGGCGTTCTATTCGCCGACCCTGTGTTGAAGTGTGCAGCGTCAAACTACCAGCGTCGGCGTACCGGGGGCGGCCTCAGCGGGGGCGCGGTCGCTGCTTTGCCGTCTCGCGGAGTCTCAGGCCAACGGATATCAGTGGCCAGGCGGTTCGGCGCCGCCGGTCCCGCCGGTAGGAGGTGGTGTCGCTTTGGGTTCCGGCGTGGGCCTCGCCGGCGTCGGTTCGCGCGCCTGCGGTGGGGTGTTCGCCCCAGGCCCTTCGACGTGTTTGCCCACGCCTTTGCCGGCGCCCACGGGCGGTTCGGCCGTGTTCTGTTCGCCCGGAGTGCTTTTGCCGGTCGAAGCTTTTTTGTGGGCAACGTTCTTTTCCGGCGTTTCGCCTTCAGGCGATTCGCTGGTCGAGACACGGCCGGTCGTCGCGAACTTGCCGAAGAACGGCTCGTAGGAGATCGGTTCGCTAGCCGCCGGGAATTCCGTGCAAGGCTGCCCTTCGGTGACCGCGGCCATGTAGGCGTGCCAGATTTCCGCGGCGAGATAGCCCCCTTGCTGGGCCTCGCCGTGGACGTCGGTCATCGGGATCGCCTTGTTGGGATAACCCATCCAGACCGAAGTCGAGTAGCTGGGCATGTACCCGTCAAGCCATGCGTCGGTGAATTCGCTCGTGGTACCGGTCTTGGCGGCGGTGGGGCATGTGATCGCCGATCGCGTCGCGGTGCCTCCGAGCACATTCTGGTGCAGGATGCTCGTCTCCTCTGCGGTCACTCCATTTGAGAGCACCTTCACGCGGTGCGGCTTGCCCCAACTGTCATCGACGCGCCCGTCGGGAAACACGACCTTTGTGATCGCGATCGGCGTATTGCGATAGCCGCCGTCTGCGAGTGTCGCGTACACGTTGGCCATTTCCAAGGGACTGACGCCGTACTTCAGCCCGCCTAGAGCCTCGGAAGGAAGGCTTTCCAGGTGCTCTTTCACCCCCATCTTGTAGGCCATGTGAGTGATCGTTTCCTCGCCGAGGTCGGCCGCCAGCTGGGCGTAGACCGTGTTGTCGGAGGTGACGGTCGCCTGCACCAGGTTGATCGACTTGTTCAGAGAGGTGTTCTCAAACGTTTTGACTTCGTATTCGGGGTAGCCGGTCAGCCACCCTGGCTCGAGCGTGTGCGAGAGGTAATAGGTCGTGTTGGGGTCCACACCGCGCGAAAGCGCGTCGGCGAGGTCGATCGCCTTGAAGGTCGAGCCGGCTTGGCGGCGGCCTTGGGCTGCCAGATTGTACTGCGACTGGTCGTAGCTCTGGGACTCAGCCATCGCCTCGATATCCCCATTGTGGGGGTCGATCGTGACGATCGCCGACGCCGGGTCGCCTTCCTCGTTGAGTATCTGTCTGATCGCTTCGCGTGCCTCGCCTTGCATCTTCAGGTTGATCGTCGTGTACACCTTCAAACCGCCCTGCTCGACCGTAGTCGGGCCATAGCGCCTGATCAGCTGCTGGCGGACGTATTCAAAGAAGAAGTCTTCCTGGCGGCGTGTGTAGTAATCGCCGTGGTGCACTTCCAGAGGCGCCGCTTGGGCAGTCGCTGCCTGGGCGTCGCTGATGTAGTGAAGTTCGGCCATCTTGCCGAGGACCTCGTTGCGTCGCTGGCGTGCCGCTTGTGGGTAGAGGAATGGGTTGTACTCCGAGGGCGCCTGCGGCAGACCGGCCAGCAGCGCCTGCTGCTGCAAGTCGAGCTGGTAGGGGCTCTTGTCGAAGAAGATCCTCGCGGCGGCCTCGATGCCAAGCGCAGTGCGCCCTTCGACGGTGCCGTAGGTGACGCTGTTGAGATAGTCTGTCAGGATCGCTTGCTTGCTGTGGTGTTTGTTGTATTCGATCGCAAGCTTCGCCTCATCGACCTTCTGCTTGAAGGTATGCGTGTCGCTGCCGAGGTACAGGTTGCGCATCAGCTGCATCGTGATCGTGGAGGCGCCCTGCAGCGTTTCACCGTGCAGCACGTCCTTGACCGCCGAGCGGAAGATGCCGGTCAGGTCGACCCCGTCGTTCTTGTAGAAGCGCTGATCCTCGATCGCCACAGTTGCTTGGCGCAGCAGATGCGGCATCTGTGCGGTCGTGATGGGGGTCCGCAGCACGTCGGACTGGATCGCCCCGAGGCGCGTGCCGTTGGCGGTGTAGACCTGGGAGGTCGCCCCGGCGAGCACCGGTTTGAGCGAGTCGAGGTTGGGCGCCGACTGGGCCACCGAGAGCACATATCCGATCGCGGCGATCACCGCGATCACGATCGCGCCGGCCATGCCCGTGAGGCCGATGAACACGAAGCGCGACGGCCCGGAGCGGTTGCGCCGGCGGCGGCGCTGTCTTGCTTGTCTTGACATCTCTGGTGCGGAGGCTGGTGGGGCAGGCCGGGTGGACCCTCATCTGACTGTACCGTCTCACGATGTGATCTCCTGCATGTAGCGTGGGCGGTCCTAGCCCCAGCAGGACCTTCCAGATGAGCTCCGACACCGCCGCAGAGCCCGCCATCGCCCAGCACCCGAGCAAGCACGCCCTTCAGGGCGGCGCTGCTCCGCACGTGGACGCCGGGAAGGCCGCCGAGCCTGCCGCAAGGCTTGGTGTGCAGGGGGAGCAAAAGAGGCATGCCCCCCGGCGCGCGCGGGGGGCATCGGCCTTTTCGGGAGTCTCCGGGCGCTCGAGGGAGGGCACGGTGGCAAGCCGGTTGGCCGGCGCGCGCACGCATATCGGGGCGGAGCGGAGCGCTGCGCTGCGCGACGTTTGGCTTGCCTGTTGGAGCTCGCGCCTGCTCGTTTGGGTAGCGGGCTCCGGCGCGGTCGCTGTGCTCGGCTTCGGGCCGGTGCGCCATGCCTTCGACCCTCCTGGCGTCACACGCGGCTTCGGCTGGCTGGGCGACGTGCTGGCGGCGCCGGTTGCCCGTTGGGATGCCGCCTGGTATCTCGTGATCGCCCATTACGGCTATCGCCCGGAGTTTGGCGCTTTCACGGCGCCGCGTGACGCTTTCTTCCCGCTCTACCCGCTCGTGCTCCGTGCCCTCTCGGACATCGGTCTTGCGCCTGTGCTCGCGGGCGTGGCCCTGTCCTTTGGCGCCTTCGTGGTCGCCCTCTATGGGCTGCACCGCCTGATGGCGCTCGAAGCCGCCAGGCTGGGCCGCGGCCCGGATGCCGAGGCTGCCAACCGCCTCGACAAAACGCGCAATGGGCCCCGCGCGCGCGGGGGGGCATCGCATTTCTCACGTCTCGTGGGTCTCGACGGCCGTGCCCGCGGCGGCGTTCAGCTCGCCAAGTCCGACAGCCGCGGGGTTGCCCGCCTTGCGGTGTTGCTGACGGCGTTTGCGCCGATGGCCTTCTACCTATCGGCTGTCTACAGCGAGTCGCTCTACCTTGCCCTCTCCATTGGCCTGTTCCTGTGTGCGCGGCGTGGACGCTGGGGTAGCGCGGCGATGCTCGGTGCGCTGGCCTCCGCTACGCGCAGCAATGGTGTGGTTTTGATCCTGCCTTTGCTTTTGCTCTACCTGTATGGCCCACGCGAGGATCGTGAGCCCGAACGGTCGGCGACACGGCGCTCCGCGGCCTCGGTTGGCGGGCACTCGCTCCGGGCTCGCGGGCTTTCGATGCTGGTGAGGTTGGAAGCCTCGCTGCGTCCCCGCTACCTGCTGCGCCGCGACGCGCTCTGGCTCGCGCTGGTGCCGCTGGGACTGATCATGTACATGGGGCATCTGGCGCTCGCCGGCGGCGATCCGCTCGCTCCGTTTCACGCTGAGGCCGTTTGGAAGCGGCACTTTGCGGGGCCTTATGGCGGCGTCTGGGACGGCGCCAAGGCCGCCTTTGCGGGCTTGCGTCAGCTGCTGTCCTTCCAGCGCGGACACAACTATTTTCCGGTGGCGGGCGGCAGTTCCTTCATCGACGCTGGGCACAATGTGCTGCTGTTTGCATTCCTGCTCATTGCGATTCCGATGCTTGTCGGCGTTTTGCGTTTGCTGCCTCTCGCCTACGGGGTGTACGTGTTGGCAGCACTCGCGCTGCCCCTGTCCTACCCTGTCGCGCCGCAACCCTTGATGTCACTGCCCCGCTTTTTGTTGGTGTTGTTTCCCCTGAACATGTGGCTTGCCGTGACACTGTCTTCGCGCCCGCGCGTCCTCACGCGCGCCGTCCTCGTCCTCTCTGGCCTGGCCCTGGCGTTCTTCGTCGGCGAGTTCTCGACCTGGCACTGGGTGGCGTGATGGGTATGGATGAGGATTTCCTCGACCCGTCCACCGAACGCGCGCAGTCGGGGCGTGGCCCCTTCTTGCCTGGGTCGGGACCGGCGCCCGCCTCGCCTGTCGGAGAGTCCGGTGGGCTGTTGCCGGTCAGCGATGTGCCGCGCCTTGGGCCCGCGCCGAACGACTGGCCCGTGTGGAGCGGCTTCGCGGTGCTGCTCGCCGCGCTTGTGATCGCGGCCGTCGGTGGCTTGATCGTGGACATACCCGCGATCTTGCTGGGAGTGAAAATCTCCTCTGAACACACGCCCCCCGGGATCGAGTTCGCCGATACCGTCGTGCAGGACATCGCGTTCGTGTTGACCGCCGTCTTGTTCGCTCAGATCGGCGGGCGCAAGGTGCGCTCTTGGCAGTTCGGCTATCGCGCCACCAATGCTCGGCGCGCTGCGTGGCTCACTGTGGCCACAATCATCGTCTTCCTGGTCTTCAGCGTCGTCTGGGAGGCCGCGCTGAACGTGACAGAAAAGGATACGAAGCTGTTGGAAGCGCTTGGCACCAACGAAACCACGGTGTTGCTCGTGTTGAGCGCGCTGCTCACCACCGTGATCGCGCCGATCTGCGAGGAGACACTGTTTCGTGGGTATATATTCGGCGCGCTCTCCAAATGGAGAGGCTGGTTGCCGGCGGCCGTCATGACCGGGATCCTGTTCGGCGGGGTGCACTTCGGCTCGGCGCCGGTCGAGGATCTGGTGCCGCTCGGGGTGCTCGGCTTTGCTCTGTGCCTGTTGTATCGCCGCACCGGCTCGCTGTATCCCTGCATAGCTCTGCATTCCCTGAACAACTCGTTTGCCTTTGGCGAGCTGGAGCACTGGGGCTGGTGGATTCCTCTATTGATGATCGGGGCGCTGGCGGCGATCTGGACGATTGCCCTTGCCTTCCGGCGGATCGGCGTCATCTCAGGCGATCCCCCCACGGCTGCCGTCGTGGCTAGTGCGTACGATTCCCGACGATGAGAAACCTCCGAAGCCGCTCGCTCGGCGCACTTGGCCTCACAGCCTCGTGTGTGTCGCTGGCCTTGGGTGTGCCCGGCCCGGCCTCGGCCGCGGGTAGGCGACACGCACCTTCCTCCCACGCCGGGCCGGCGCTGCCCGCGCCCGCGCCACACACGCTTGCCTACCGCGTGATCCACATGCGCGGCAGCTTGGGTCACGGCGCTCATGGACCGGCCGTGCGCTTGCTCCAGGACGAGCTCGCGCGCCGGCGCTATGAGGTGCCGGTCAATGGGGTCTTCGACGAAGCCACCGGCCGTGCCGTGCTGGCTTTCCGCAAGATAGTCGGCTTGCAGCGAGTCGAAACGGCCAATGCCGGTGTTTTTCAGCGTTTGCGTGACGGAGCCGGTTATTACAGCGTGCGCTTTCGGCGGGATGGCGCCCATGTCGAGGCCAACCTGACCAAGCAAGTGCTCGTCGAGGTGCAGCATGGGCGCGTGCGACGCATCTACACGATGAGCTCCGGCAAGCCTTCGACGCCCACCGTGCTCGGGCATTTCCAGGTGTACATGAAGTCACCTGGGACCAACTCCGAGGGAATGGTCGACTCCAACTACTTCATCCGCGGCTATGCGATCCATGGATATGCGGAAGTGCCTGTCTATGCGGCCAGTCACGGTTGCCTGCGCATCCCGATCCCCGACGCTCCCCAAGTGTATGCGTGGGTGCAGGTCGGCTATTGGGTGGATGTGTATACCGAAGGCGGCGTATTTTGAGGCTTGTTCAGAGCCGTCCTGGCAGCAGTCTCGCCAAGAAGCTGAGGGCGAAGCCGTAGACGAGCAGCACGAGCAAAGTGTCGACGATTTCGATCGTCCACTGACTGTGCGAGCCGGAGGTTACGCCAGAGAAGGGCGAGGCTAGCGTCGAGAAGGCTTCGTCCAGCGCTTGGTGCAGTCCGCTCTTGTGCTGAGTTTTCGAGGCAGCTGTGGTCGTGCTGCCAGGGCCGCCGGCTTCGTTCACCTCGGTCTGCTGACGGCTGGATCCGTTGCCGGCCTGTTCGACTGCGAACGTGACGAACGACGCGAGCGCGATCAGGCAGATGACGATCGAGACGAGCCTCAACAATCTGGCGAGCAAGGGCAGCAGCACAGCCGCAGGTTAGCCCGAGCGCTGGACGCGCTTTGGGCGGCGAACGGATGTTGTGGTGCCCGACCGTCTAAATTGTCGGCGGTGTCCAGCCCTCGACCAGCCTCAGGTGCACTCGACAGCGCTCGGGTCGAGCTGATCGGCCAGCTGCGCGCGCACGCGCTTGTGATCGGAGAGGTCACGCTCACAAGCGGCACCATCGCTCCCTACTACGTCGATGCCAAGCGTGCGATCCTGCGCCCCGAGGGGTTCCTCGCGCTCGCTTCCCTGCTCGCCGCGCGTGCGCGGGAGTGGCAGGCCACCGCTGTCGGCGGGATGACGATGGGCGCCGACGCTGTCGCTTGCGCGGCGCTTGCCGGCGGGGCACAAGCCAAGGGCTTCTTCGTACGCAAGGACGCCAAGGCGCACGGTCTACAGCGCCGTATCGAGGGTCCCTTGCTCGTTCCCGAGGACCGCTGCATGGTGGTCGAGGACGTCGTGACCACCGGTGGCTCCACGCTTGCGGCGATCGCCGCTCTGAAAGACGCGGGACATACGATCTGCGGTGTGGTCTCGGTGCTCGACCGGCTCGCCGGGGGCGGGCCGGCGATCGAGGCGGCTGCCGGCGCGCCTTTCGTTGCGCTCACCACGATCGACGACGTGTACCCGGAGCGCGAGCCGACCTAGGAATCAAGCAGGCCCAGTCGGTCCAGCGGCACGCGATGCGCCATTCCGCGCCGGCCCGAGGCCGGTAGCCTTGTCGGCGAGCCCTCGTAGTCCAATGGATAAGACGACCGCCTCCTAAGCGGTAGATCCAGGTTCGACTCCTGGCGGGGGCACTCGGCTGGAATCCTTGTGTTCATGCGGATTCCAGCCGATGCTCGTTGTGGTGCCTGCGCGGCCCCACAGCGGTCTGTAGAGCTTTCACTGCCAGCTACTGCCAGATCGGCCGATTCTACGTCGAGCCGCTGAGTTGCTTCGCAAGTCGCGTGGCGGCCTCAACCTGCTCGTCTGGCGTGCCTGGGGTCGCTGCCATGCCTTCGGCTGCTGCGATCAGTGCATTGCGCGCATAGCCGGCGTCGAATGCGGTGTAGGTGCCGCGATCAACCTGGCCGAGCTTGTACGCAAGGTGGTCCTTCAGCTCTTGGGGAACGCGCGTGAAACTCGTCGGACTCCATGAGATCGATCAGTTCGGTCTGGAGTAGTTGCGTCACTCCTTCACCATAACCGACCTGTTTCGCCTTGTGCTTCTCTGCGGAGAAGGTTCACATGCCGGCGAAACGGACGCCCGTTTGGCTGCTGCGCACGCTGAGATCGCTTCCTTCGACAAGCAGCCGCAGACGCTCGCGGTCGTCGTCGCTGGAGTTCATCGCCTGCGCATAGATTCCGAGTGTGACCGTAGGGTCCGGTGTGCCCGAGCTGGGCCATCACGTAGCGTGGGTCCTTCCCGAGCGCGACGAGCACGGATGCGCAGGTGCGACGCAGCGCGTGGAGCGTCAGGCCCTCCGGTAGCGGCGTCTGCCCCTCAGCGGCGAGCTGCGCGTTGGCGCGCTTGACCGCCTTGGCGAGCACACGGCCACGAACGCGCCCGCCGTCCTGACGTGTGCCGGCGGCGGACGGGAACACGTAGGCACTCGGGGCGGCGTTGGCGCTCGCCGCCTTGTGTGCGCTCAGTTCGTCCCTGAGCACGGGCAGGAGGTCCACGTACCGGCTGCCCGCGTCGGTCTTTGAGTGACGCACGCGCAGCCTGCCGGCGGCGAGTCCACGTCGCGCCACTCCAGGTCAAGAAGCTCACTGATTCGTAGGCCCGCGAAGGTGAGTGTGGCGAGCAGCGCACGTCGCGCGATCCTCCCATTGGAGCGTGCCTCGGGCGTTGAGGGCTTCGGCGAGCCGTTCGAGCTTGGGTATCGAACTCGTGGGTGCGGGGAGGTTGCGCAGTTCGCTGCTGGCGACAGCGAGCGCCTTCCCGGCCTTCGTGAGCAGCGGCGGGAGTTCTCGCTGGATCGGAGCTTCGGCTTCTTCCTTGAGGGCCTGAAAACGCTTGAACAGCGGCGCGAGCCGTCCGTTCATCGTGCGGCAGATCGCGTCGCCGGCGGCGACCACCTGAGCCTGCGTGTCCAACGCTCCTTCCCGTTTGGTCCGCCAGCCGAGCGCTGTGGTCGTGCTTGCCCGCGCGTGCGTCGGCGTCCTCGCTACCGCTGGCGGCGGAGTCTTCTTGCTCGACGATGAACTCGCCGCGCCGACGATGGCGAGAACCACGACGACCGGGATCGTCCACCGAGCCCAACGTGGCAGGCGTCGGTAAGCGTTCACGATCCGAGCACCATCGTCACGAGCTTGCGCGCGGATGTGCAGCGCGCGGCCTTGTAGACGTTCTCGGAGCCTCAATGCTGCTGGTAGCGGCAGTGGGACGCCAAGTATCTCGGCGAGATCGAGCGCGGCTGGCACGCCCCAACCATCCCCACTGCCAAGCGCATCGCCGACGCGCTCGACGTGAAGCTCGCCGAGCTCATGCGTGCGCTGTAGCCGTCTCAATTCGGGTCGAACCCCGCGCGACGACCACCCGGTTGGATACGCAGGATGCGAGGAGTCCCGCGAACTCGTGTCGCCAGTGCTCGACAGGTGACGATGGCCTTCCTGCGAGCAGGTCGATCAGCTCTTGAGACGGCCAGAAGATCGACCGGCGCCGGCGCAACGCGCTGAAGCTCACTTGTCGGATGCGGTAGGCGTCGTCGGTATCCGCGAAGAGGTAGCCGAGCTGTTGCCACAGCTCGATCCGCCCCAGCACGCGAGCCGTGCTCGTTGACTTCAGATCCAGCAGAGTGCCGTCGTAGATCAGGTCCGCGTCAGCGCCTCCGAGCGCCCCGCTTTGGGCGAACGTGGGACCGATGTGCAGTTCGGTGGCATCGCCGATGCTCAGGTGGTCCTCCACGACGCAGCGGCCAAGCGCGCAAATGTCCCGGAGTGTCGGCTCGTCCACGAGCGCGATCGCCAGCTCGTTGAGGTCGCCGTGAAACTCGCGCAGCGGGCGGGCGAGATACGGCCACACGACAGGGCCAGCACGAACCACTCCCAAACGGGACCGCGACCAATCTTGAGCAGGCCGGTCAGGCTCATGCGTCGGCGCTAATCAGCGCGTCGAAAACTGACGCCGGCGTCCGGGAAGCGCTCGCACAGAGCCGTCAGTGTCGGCTCGGTATCGCGGCCCCAGCCCTTGTCGAGCACCCACGTCCTGCCTTCTTGGCTGAAAGGGTGATCGGTGTACCACCACTCGGGCGCGAACTTCCGATCGTATTGCTTCGGATACTCCCGCAGAAACGCCGCCGCCGGGTCCTCGTGTTCGCCCTCGATCGACCTGAAGCGAGGACCGATCACCTCGGCGATCTCGCCCGCTGGCACGCCGCGCTCGATCAGATTCGTGACCATCACGAGCATCGCCTGTCGCTTGCTTGTAGCGGGAAGCTCCTCGCCGTCCGCGATCACGTGGTATCGCGTCATGTCGCGGTTCTGCGTGCGGGCGCGCTCCTGCTGTTGCTCCTTTCGACGCACTCGCACTTGGTAGTCGGCTGCCTCGGGCAGCGGCACCACCTGGCGGATGTCGAGCAGCACACGGCCGTCGAGCTTGTAGGGGACGAGCTGAATGCAGCGGATGTCCATGCCCTCGAAGCGGTTGAGCCACAGCACGGCCGTCATCAGCTCGCGGCCGAACTCAGCCGCGACGAGCACTATCCGCACGTCGGTCGAGATCGTCGACTCATCATCCTCGCCGGTGCCGATAAACGCCGTCAGCTCAGCGCGCGCATCCAGACCGGCGTCAGGCTCGGTGTTGGCGATGTGCTGTTCGTAGGCGACGACGACATCGCCGAAGTCCATAGACGAAACCATCGCGGCGTAGCGAAGCGCCTGAAGATCCATGTGCGCGCCGTCGTCGCGCTTCAGCTCGATCACGACGAGGCAGCCGGTCTTGTCCACAGCCAGCAGGTCGATCCGACGCCTGGCCTCCTCCCATTGACCAAACTCCTCCGCAACCACAAGGAGGTCGTCATCAAGGACGCCGATGTCATCGCGAATGAGACGCTGCAAATCCTGGCGCTCGCGTAGCCTCAAGTCAGCGAGCGACACCTGCTCGTGGCGAGCCAACCCGGATTCGGCTATCTCATATAGCGACACTTGGTTTCAGCCTACTGTGCGAGCTTGCCGAGTAGCCGGCACACGCGCCAGCAGTCGGTACGGTTTAGCGCGATGGCGCATCTCAGCGATTCGAGTGAGCAGCGAAGCGCTGAGCCGCTGATCCGGCAGGCCGTGTCGGTTGCCGTTGGTGTTGAGCTGACGCCGAAGTCGCTGCGACTCGATGGCGGAGCGCGCGTCGATGTAGATGGCGTTGCGCAGGATGAGACGGTCTTTGTGGAGATATTCGCTCACCAAGGACGACTGAAGGGAGTGCAGTTCCACAAGGTCGCGCGGGACGCGCTGAAGCTCATCACGCTCGGGCGCAGCCGACCCGAGAGCCGCCTCATCATCGCCTTCTGTGATGCGGATGCCGCAGCGTGCGTCAGCGCGAGCAGTTGGCTCGCTGAGGCTCTACGCACCTGGCGCATCGAGGTGTTCGTCGTCAATCTCGACGCTGACGTTCGTGCCGGCCTTCGATCTGCGCAGGCCCGTCAGATCATGGTCAACCCTCCAGAGACGTAACCGCTAGCTGCATCAAGAGCCTTCATGCGGCCGACGGCAAGAGCGCGACAGCGGCCGGGGCGCCGCGTAAAGTCGTCCCCGTGGCGCAGTTCCCCTCCCCTGAAGGCGAAGAAGCTCATGCGCGTGTTGCAAGCTCAGCCGCTTGGCTACGAGATCGTGCGTCAGAAGGGTTCACACCGCAAGCTGAAAGCGCCGAACCATCCCGCGATCACCTTCGCCTTCCACGACAATCAGACGATTCGGCCATCGACCGTCAAGGACATTCTCTGCAATCAGGTCGGCCTTGCCGAGCAGGACGCCCTCGCGCTACTCTGAGGAAGCCATGACGGTGCGCGTGCTCTATCGCCAAGATCAGGACACCTGGGTTGCTTCCTCGCCCGATGTGCCTCGTTGGACCGTGGTCGCAGACACCTATGTCGAGGCGCATCAGCTCGCCGAGGAGGGCGTGCGCTTCGCGCTTGAGCGTGACGACCTCACGGTCGAGCACTACGTTCCGGCTGGCGTCGCCGTCGCCGCGTAGCCGGGCCTTGGCGACATCGCTGCCGACGTGCCGCTTCTGCCAGTGGAGCGTTCGCCACTGGCAGATAGCAGTCCCGTCGGGGTATCTCGGGGGCACTCGCGCGCTGCGCGTGGTCCCGAATCCTTTGGAACGGCCAGTGTTCCCGGGCTGCGAGCGCATCCCCTGACGTTCCTCCTAAGCGGTAGATCCAGGTTCGACTCCTGGCGGGAACATTAGGCTCAATCTTCTGTGTTGGTGCGGGGTTTGGGGAGTTGGTGTTGTGTAGCGCGAGCGCGGTCGGTCTCCGAAATCGGGTGCTGCTGCCTTTTCGCTGCCTAAATGAGCCGCTGAGAGCCTGCCGATACGGCACAAGGGCCATATTCGGGGTCGGCTGCGGCAGCTGTCCTCCGGTCGGCCGAGCGTACGTAGCGGCTCGCGTCCTGGATGGGCCACTACGCCGTCGAGATCAACTCGGGTGCCTCGGCGGGCGAGGGATCAAGGCCGGTGCCGAGAGAGGCGGCAACTTCGTCAATCAAGCGATTCGAGCGGCGCCAGCCGACTACTTGCCAAGTCAAGCCCTCGGCTTCGCTGGCGAGCGGAGTGGCGTGAACAATCCAGGGCCGGCCCAGGAGCGTCCGTCCGAGGATGCCCGTCGCCACGAGCAGTCCGAGCAAGATCAGCTCAATGCCGAACAGCAGCAGCGGGATCACGACGATCGCCACGACGACAACAGCGAGAAACGCAAGGACGGCCACCCCAAGGTCATCGAGACCACCGAAATCGGGTGAGTCCTGACCGTGCCCAGGTTCCATCCCTGAAGGCGAAGAAGCTCATCCGAGTGCTGGAAGCTCAGCCACTCGGTTATCTCGGATTGTTCGCCAGAAGGCTCCCATTTCAAACTGGAAGCGCCTAACCATCCCCCGATCACTTTCGCTTTCCACGACAATCAGCCGATCCGTCCAGGGACAGTCAAGGACATCCTCTGCAATCAGCCCGGTCTTGCCGAACAGGACGCGCTCGCACTACTCCGAGGAACCTATGGCTGTGCGCGTGCTCTGTCGCCAGGACGAGGGGTGGGTTCAAGCCCCGGCGCTACAGGGTCAATTCTCCAACCGGCCTTGACAATTTGTTGGGCTTCTCGCGATGCGCTCATCCTGGCGCGCGACGCGATCTTCCAGGCGACCGATCTGAGCGTCCATCCGCAGAAGCACCTCCACAACCACCTCACGACCAGCGTCATAGATCGCCTCCGCCTCAACCCGATCCACACGACTAAATTCGACACGACCGAGCTATCTCCCCCGACCAACTGAACGCTTACGGGTTTTGGGATGGCTGCGCCATCTCCGTTAGGTCGATGACGCCGTCGTCGGCACAAACGTCGGCACAAACCCTTGACAATAGTGCCCTGTCCGGGGCCAGTCAGCCGTCTCAAGAAGCCTTACGAGGGAGCATGTTCGGGCGACAAATGGCGACAAATGGCTTATCTATGCGGTATCGACATGGAGAACCGAACTTCATGGCGAGCCTCGAATCAAAGACAACATTGGTCGGAATCGTGATGTCCTCAGTTCGATTTCCTGGGCGTTTGACTGAGTTTTACGGGGTTTACGCGATCTCGGTAAACCTCAAACGCGGCCCGCCAGAGCCGGAAGGTCAAGAGCGCGCGGGAGGCTGAAGCCCATCCGCTCGCAGCGCGTCATCGATCAGGTCGAGCACGCTGTCGAGTACGTCTCCTGCCCGATCACCGCTGAACTGAGCCAGCCCGTGAGCCACCGCCCGTCGCCGCTGACGCAGAGGATCAGCCATCCCCTCCTGATCGAAGCTACCCGCCGCAGCGATCCACACGCTCTCGAAGAGCAGCGATGAATGCTGTGCGATCCGATCAAAGTCAGAGTCGTAGTGAAGAACACCCAGGCCATTTGCAGCTGCGATGGAAGCGACAAGATAATCCTGGTGAGGTAGACGATGGAACGCCGGTGCGTGCTGCGCGAGTTCCCCCTGAGCTTGCAGCGCCGCATTCACGATCTCGGTTGTTAGCTCGAGTGGGCTGAGCGCCTCCAGCTCCTCTCGCAGTTCCGCGTGCTCACGGGCGTTGCGGGCGCTGTATAGAACCTCAAACTCAAGGATCGGCGACCGATAAAGCTGACCGTCGCGGATCGCTGTAAGCCAGTCTTCGCTGACGGCAGGATGACCGCCCCTCTGAAACGCCGAATTGTCGACCACGAGTCCGCGGTCGAGAAAGGCTGAGCTCACCCGTCGCGCCACTGCGCGGACGCCTCGCTGAGCGCCGCGTAATCGAGCCCATCAGGACGACCGAAGCGCTCGGCGAGGCGTCCTGCAGCCGCGCGGCGTCGCTGATCGTGCTCCGCCTCGGCTTCGCTCTCTCGCTCGAGTGCTCTCTCGCCCTTGCTGACAAGCGCCGCGAGGATCCGCGAGTCAGAGGTGCCCGCGGGAAAGCGGCGGCGACTGCGGCGAAGCGCGAACTCCACCCCTTCGTCGGCCGTGATCGTGTAGCGACGCTTCTTGGTCGGCATCAACCCAGTGTAGCACTTAGTGCGGCACTTTTCCTGTATGTAGTCAGGCGCGGCGAGTCATCTTCAGCCGAACTCAGGTCGTCGGCCATCGGCGTGCGCGCCGCCGCTCGCGCCTTCGCGGGAGACAGTCGTCTGTCGCTCGGCACCAACGCCCGCATCCGACCAGCATGCCCCATCCCCTTCAGAGGTTTTAGAGTGCCGTTAGATACGGGCGTCGCCTACGACAGAGGTCGGCACGATCCTCAGAATATGGAGGGATCCTGGCCTTACCGCCAGCCGTGCAAGGCTCTGTCAGGCGCGCTTTCGCAGGCTTATACCGAGTTTATAAGCCATGTCGTTATAAGTCCTTATATCTCGGTAGAACTTTGCGCCCAAGCCTCACGCGAGTTCGGCAACGGACCGCTATTCGGGTGATCCGGGGTGCGGGTAGCTCGCCGGGGTTGAGCACGATCTCCTGCTCGCCCCGCCCGCCGAAGTAGGCGATCACGCTCGATTTCGCAACGGTCGCGGTCGCGACATAGCCTTTGAGGTCGAGTGGGCGCCGTGCGAACCACTCCGCCCTGGCCCGGTCAAGTGTCCAGCTCGGGGCCAGGTGTTTGCCGGGGCGGCGAAAGCCGCGGATAGACGGTCAGTTGCTCATCGAGCCCGGCGAGCGCCGCGCGCTCAGTATCGTCCATGAGCCATTGAGCGCGGCCCGGGCGGCTGGCGGTGAGCGCCGCGATCCACTCGGCCTGGTCCTCGTGGAGATTCTCGGTCTCTAGCCACAAGCTGCCGAGCGCCTGCCAGTAGTCGCGGTCGCTCACGTGATCGCGCACCCGAAGGAACACACTCGTGCGGTAGGGCTTCTCGTGCAGCCAGAGCACCCTCTGCGTACATTTGCGGAACAATCCGATAGTGGATGAGCTACTACTCGACGGCTTTGACGCTCGAAAGGCCCCCAATCAGGAGTTTTTGAGGTTGTGCTGCCAGCCTGGGGATGTCGAGCTGCTGATCTTTGGCTGCGGGCGCGACCCGGCAGCGCTCGCGGTGCTCCGAGAACTTCGGGCGAGCGTGTTTGCCCCGGCGGTCACTCCGAGCGTGCGAGTTCTATGGATCGCGCCAGGTGATACGGAGAGCGATGTGCTGCGCGCATTTGACGCTGGAAGCGACGATGTGATCCGAGAGCCCGTTCACCCACGGGAGCTACTCGCGCGGATCACCGCCCTCGGGCGGCGTTCATCGGCCCTCGCCTCGTTCGGCTTGGTGTCGCACCGCGACCTCGTGATCGATCAAGAGGCGCGGAGCGTGACGTTTTAGGTCTCACCCTGTCGCGCTGCGGCGGATGGAGTACGAATTGCTTGTATGCCTCGCTCGCTGTCCAGGGAGGGTGTTCACGAAGTCGGAGCTTCTCTCGGAGGTGTGGGGTTTTGATTGTTCTGTAACCGGAAGCCGTGCGCATTGCGGCGCCACGGGGCGCTAGCAGGCGGCGGCGTGGGAGGTCACGGACCAATATGCAACACCGTGAAAGCACGGAGGCCGCAGGAGCGCTCGATAACGCCCTTCTCGAACTGATGCTCGACCACCCCCGGCCGTGAAGCGAGTTTGAACTCGCCCGCACGACCAGCCTCCCAGGGGACATACCGTCGGCGCTGGCACGGCTCAGCTACGACGGGCTTGTGAACCGCTGGGGAGATCTCGCCTCCCCGACCTATGCCGCCGCACGGTTCTTCGGGATACACCACGACCGCTCCGAGCCGGAAGAGGAGCGTATCCACGAGTTCGCGGTCCTGGAGGCCCTTCTGGCGCGCGACTGCAGCGGCAGAAAGGCGATCACCCGCAAAGCATTATTCCGTGCGATGCAGGTGAAAAAGAAAAACCGGCTCGCGTTCATCGACGCGATCGGAAGGCTGCGTGCCGGCCGTTGCACGCCATCCGCGGCACTGGCGAGCAGGAGAAGATGCTCAAGAACGCGAAGAGCGAGTATGCCGACGAGCACGAGGAGATCGCGACCTACACCGCGATCGAGACGCTCGCCCAAACGCTCGGCGACACCCAAACCGCCAAGCTCGCACGCGCGATCCGCCGTGAGGAGCAAAGCATGGCTAGCTTCCTCGAGCGCCAGATCCCGGCCCTCACGAAAGCCGTCGTACAAGCCGAGATCCCGCCCGCGCAACCCCGCAAAGCAACCACCAGGGCACGCCCCAAACGAGCCGCTACGAATAAAGCCAAAGCGAAACGTACCCCCGCCAAACGCTGAGGGCAGGCTGATGGCCGCAGGCACCGCTCTGATCGTCATCGACATGCTCAACCGCTACGAGCACGACGACGCCAACACGCTGAGGAACTCCGTGGAGGAGGTGCTGCCCGTCATGCAGACGCTGTTCGCGCGAGCGCGCGAACAAGACGCCCTGATCGTCTACGTCAACGACAACTACGACGACTGGAGCGCAGGTCCCGCCGAGCTCTGCGAGCAAGCACTCGCCGGAGCACACCGCGCCCTCGTTGAGCCCGTCCTGCCGCCGCCAGGGGCAGCGTTTATCACTTAGAGTCTGTCCGAGAACTCGGTGGTGGGCAGGAGTTATGACTACTTGAGTTGAAGCGGCAAGGCACGTCAACCCTCGCAAAAGGAACGTGCCTTGCCAACTTCTGAGATTACCCCCGTTCGCCCGCTCTCGACGGTC
>DATCEK010000167.1:0-8607 GCA_036510155.1 Solirubrobacteraceae bacterium
ACCTGAAGACCGAGGCGATCGCCGTCAAGGAAGCCCAGCGTTTGCGCATCCCGATAATCGGTCTCGTCGACACCAACTGCGACCCCGATGGCATCGACTACATCATCCCCGGCAATGACGACGCGATGCGCTCGTGCGCGCTGATCGCCAAAGCGATCGGCGACGTGGTCGCTCAGGGTCACGCCGTCTTCCGCGCCGAGGAGGAGAAGGCTCGAGCCGAACGTGCCGAGCAGGCAAAGCGCGAGGCGGAGGAGCGCGCCCGTCGCGAGGCCGAGGAACAGGCAAAGCGCGAGGCCGAGCAGGCCAAGCGAGAGGCTGAGGAGCAGGCAGCCAAGGAGGCCGCCGAGAAGCAGGCGGCCGCGGCGGCCGCACAGGCCGCTGCCGCCAAGGCAGCGGAGCCCGCTCCCGCATCGGCCTCTCCTGCGCCGGCCTCTCCTGCGCCGGCCGCTCCCGCATCGGCCGCCTCCGCGCCGGTGGTCCCGGGAGCAGCTCCAGCGCAGCCCGCGAAGCCAGCGGCCGAGCAACCAGCTGCGGCGCCGGCTCCAGCGCAGCCCGCCAAGCCCGCGCCTGCCGCTCCGGGTCAGGCCAACGCGCCCGGGCAAGCAGCTCCTGCTCAGCCCAAGGCGGCCGAGCCTGCGGTCAAGCAGGCCCCTCCTGCTCAGCCCAAAGCTGCCGAGCCCGCGGCCGAGGCCGCTGCGAAGCCGGCAGAGACCTCGCCAGCGGAGCAGGCGCCGGCCGAGGCTGAGCCCGCGGGCAGGGCCACAGCAGACAGCGCGCCCGCCGAGGCCGCGACGGCAGAGACACCAGCAGACAGCGCGCCCGCCGAGGCCTCGCCGGCAGCTACACCAGCAGAGGAGGCCAGCGCATCGTGAGCACGACCGAGATATCCGCCAAGGACGTGAAGGCCCTGCGCGAACGTACCGGCGCGGGCATGATGGACTGCAAGAAGGCGCTCACCGAGGCCGAGAACGACATCGACAAGGCGATCGAGATTCTGCGCCTCGAGCAGGGCAAGAAGATCCAGGATCTGGGCGAGCGCACCGCCAGCGAGGGCACCGTCCAGGCCTACATCCATGCCGGCGCCAAGGTCGGCGTGATGATCGAGGTCGACTGCAACACCGACTTCGTCGCCACCAACGAGGACTTTGTCGGGTTTGCTCGTGACATCGCCATGCAGATCGCGGCGACGCCCACCGTCAAGTACGTCTCTCGCGAGGAGGTGCCCGCCGAGGCGCGCGACGCCGAGGCTCGCATCTACGAGCATGAGGCCGCCGAGAAGCCGGAGAACATCCGCGAGAAGATCGTCGCCGGCAAGCTCGACTCCTGGTACGGCACGGTCGTGCTGCTCGAGCAGGAGATGCACAATCCCAAGTTCGACGGCAAGACGGTGCAGCAGTTGCGCGACGAGCTGACGGTCAAGACGGGCGAGAACGTCGTCATACGCCGCTTTGTGCGCTTTGCGGTAGGGCAGTAGGCCCGGAACCCTCTTTCTGGCGAGGGAGTGACGAGCCGAGGTATATATTCTTTTTTTGAATTTGCCTATGGTCTATGCAAAATGTATCTACAAAGGTAATTTCATAAAATCACATACCCACCACGCACCCAACTCCTCATGCGCAAGTGGGGATAGCTTCGAGCCGTACGGCATTGTGGCGCGCGCACTCGCCGCGCATCCGACGATCGTACGCGGATAGGCTCTGGCGTCGATGAGCGCCCCAGTTTTCAAACGCATCCTGCTCAAGCTCTCCGGCGAGGCGCTGATGGGCACGCTCGACTACGGCACCGACCCCGAGCGGGTGGCCGCCGTCGCGCGTCAAGTGTCCGCCGTGCGCGACCAGGGCGTCGAGGTCGCGATCGTCGTCGGCGCAGGCAACATCTACCGCGGCATGAAGGGGGCGGCCGACGGGATGGACCGCTCGACCGCCGACTACATGGGGATGCTGGCGACCGTCCTCAACGCGCTGCCCTTGCAGGACGCGCTCGAGAAGACCGGCACCGACACGCGCGTGCAATCGGCGCTTGGCATCTCCGAGGTCGCAGAGCCCTACATACGGCGGCGCGCGATGCGCCACCTGGAGAAGGGGCGCGTCGTGATCTTTGCGGCCGGCACCGGCAACCCATTTTTCACCACCGATACCGCCGCCGCTCTGCGCGCCGCCGAGATCCACGCCGAGATCATCCTGATGGCCAAGAACGGCGTCGAAGGCGTATACACCGCGGACCCGGCGCTCGACCCCAAAGCCGAGTTCATTCCGCGGATCACCCATATGGAAGCGATCGAGCGGCGCTTGCGGGTGATGGACTCCACAGCGCTGGCGCTGTGCATGGAGAACGGGATGCCGCTCAACGTCTTCAACATGGATGACGAGACCAACATCGCGCGGATAATCTCCGGGGCGCGCGTGGGGACGCTGGTGAGCGCATGACTGCGAACCTGTCTCAGACAGGTTCTTTCTACGAGAGGAGCCACGATGGCCGATGAGACGATCGACGCGCTGCTCGACGACGCGCGCGAGCGGATGACAAAGTCGCTGGAGTCCACCCAGCACGAGTTCTCCTCGGTGCGGACGGGACGTGCCAGTCCCGCGCTGCTCGAGCGGGTCGTGGTCGACTACTACGGCGCTCAGACTCCCCTGAACCAGCTGTCCACGATCTCGGCTCCCGAGGCGCGCCTGATCACCGTCCAGCCTTACGACAAGTCCTCGATCAAGAACATCGAGAAGGCGATCAACGAGTCCGACGTCGGTCTGAACCCATCCAACGACGGCAATCTGATCCGGCTCGTGGTGCCCGAGCTGACCGAAGAGCGCCGCAAGGAGCTCGTGAAGGTGGTGCGCAACCTCGCCGAGGAGGGACGCATCGCGATTCGCAACGTGCGCCGCGACACGATGCAGCATCTGCGCGACCTCAAGTCCGAGGGTGAGATCGGCTCAGACGACGAGCACCGCGCCGAGGGTGAGCTGCAGAAGCTCACCGACGGGCGCATCGCCGATCTCGACGGTGTGCTGAAGGCCAAGGAGGAAGAGATCCTCGAGGTGTGATGGTGGCGAATGCCCCATCAGGCGCCGGCACGGCGGAGCTCGACAGACGTGATGAGTGAGAGCCACGAGGCGAGCGCGCAGGGTGAGAGCTCGACAGCTCGCTACATCGCGATCATCACCGATGGCAACGGCCGCTGGGCGCGCGCCCATGGACTGCCTGTCAACGAGGGTCACAACGCCGGCGCTGACAACGTCAAGGCACGGCTGCGTGACGCCGCATAGTTCGGCGTCCAGGAGCTGACTGTTTACTCGTTCTCGACCGAGAACTGGTCGCGCCCGCCGGAGGAGGTCCAAGGCTTGATGGAGATGTTCGCCAGACGCATCTCCAGCGAAACCCCGGAGCTTCACTCCGAAGGAGTGCGTATGCGCTTCATCGGCCGGCGTGAGGGGATCGACCCAGAGCTACGGGAACACATGAACGCGGCTGAGGCGCTCACCGATGCCAACAAGCGCATCACGCTGTTCGTGGCGTTCAACTACGGCGGGCGCGCCGAGATCCTCGACGCCGCTCGGGCCTACGAAGGGGGTGGCGAGGAGGAATTCCGCAAACACCTCTACGCCCCCGAGATGCACGACCCGGACATCATCATCCGCACCAGCGGCGAGCGACGCCTGTCCAACTATCTGCTGTGGCAGTCGGCCTATTCCGAGCTCGTCTTTCGCGACGAGCTGTGGCCCGAATTCTCGCGCGAGGCGCTGGAGCAATCGCTGGCCGAGTTCTCCGAGCGTCGCCGGCGCTTTGGAGGCCGTTAGTGCCCCGATTCACAAATTCGGTGTGCGTTACCTGGGTGGATCGAATTCATGAATCGGGACACTAGGTCCATGCCACCAACCCGTACGGCCACGCGAGCCGCCACCGACGCCGAGGCCGGCTCCACAGCGCCGGCCCGGCGGCCGGGTGGCTCGGACATCGGCTCGCGCATCCTCTTTGCGCTGCCTCTGATCGCGCTTGCGCTGTTTTTGGTGATCGAGGGCGGCGCGATCTTCGCCGCGGGCATCTTCGTCATCGGCTGCATCTGCATGCACGAGCTGTATGGCATGTACGAGCGCACCGAGCCGGTCCGCCTGGCGGGCTTTCTCGCGCTTGCCGGGCTGATCGCGGCCGCGGCGTATGGGAGCCCGAGCGCCCCGACCCTGGTGCTGCTCGCAGCGTCGGTCGTGTTGCCGGTCCTGTTCGCGATGACGCTCGCCCAGCGCCGTCCGAGCGTTGCGGGGATGGCGATCACATTGCTTGGCATCTACTGGATCGGCTTCGGGCTCGCCCACGCCGTTCTGCTGCGCGGGCTTCCCCACGGCAATGGCATCGTGATCGACGTGCTTGTCGGCACGTTCCTGGGGGATACGGGGGCCTACCTGGGCGGTCGCCTCTTCGGCCGGCGCCCGCTCGCGCCCGGCATCTCGCCGAACAAGACCGTCGAGGGGCTCGTGATCGGCATGGTCTGTGCGGTGCTGGCCGTCTGGTTCGCCGGGCGCTACCAGGAATGGCTGCCGGGCGCGCACGCGCTGGTGCTCGGGTTGGGCGTGGCCGTGCTCGCGCCGATCGGAGACCTGTTCGAGTCGTTCGTCAAGCGCCAGGCCGGTGCCAAGGACACCGGCAGCTTGCTAGGGGCGCACGGCGGCGTGCTCGACCGCTTGGATGCTGTCTTGTTCACGGCGGTCGTCGGCTATTACATCTGGTTGGCGTATGTCTGACCTGGAGGGCCGTGGACGCTGCGCGGGGCGGCGTCCTCGCTCGCTTGTGTGCAGAGCACACGGCGCTCGCTGCGTCCTTGCCCCGCTTGGTCCACGACCCTCCAGGTACGCAAATTGCGATGGAGATCGCGATGTCTAAGCGCCTGCTCATCCTTGGTTCCACCGGCTCGATCGGCACCCAGGCGCTCGACGTGCTGGGACGCAGCGACGAGTTCGAGCTGATCGGCCTCTCGGCCGAGCGCTCTTGGGAGACGCTCGTGGAGCAGGCGCGCACGCGCGGCGTGCCGCGCGTGGCGCTCGTCGACGAGCAGGCAGCGCGGCTTGCGGCGGATGCTTGGCCTGAGGGGGAGGTTCTGGGTGGCGCGGAGGGGCTGGTGCGCCTGATTGTCGAGTCAGGCGCCGATTTGGTGCTCAATGCGCTCGTGGGTTCTGCCGGCCTGGGGCCGACCGTAGCCACGCTTGGCGAGGGCATCGACCTGGCGCTGGCCAACAAGGAGTCGCTGGTGGTCGGAGGCGAGCTTGTCGTGGCGCTCGCCGAAGCGACGGGCGCGCAGATCGTGCCCGTCGACTCCGAGCACACCGCGCTTCACCAGTTGCTCTCAGGGCTGCCGGTGGGGAGCGTCGAGCGCCTGACGATCACCGCCAGCGGCGGGCCATTTCGTGGCTGCTCGCGCGAGCAGCTGACCGAAGTGAGCGTCGAGCAGGCGCTCGCCCATCCTACCTGGGCGATGGGGGGCAAGATCACGATCGATTCCGCCACGCTGATGAACAAGGGGCTGGAGCTGATGGAGGCCCACCACCTGTTCGGCACCCCCTACGAGCGGATCGATGTCGTCGTGCATCCCCAATCGCTGATCCACGGCCTCGTCCAGCTCGCCGATGGAGCGATGCTCGCCCATGTCGGCCCGAAGGACATGCGCATCGCGATCTCCTACGCCCTGCACGGCGCGATCAGCGTGGAGCTGCCGATCGCCGCCCTCGACCTCGTGCAGGTCGGCGCGCTCACCTTCGAAGCGGTTGACCTGGATGCGTTCCCGTGCCTGCGCCTTGCCCGTGAAGCCGCGCAGGCCGGCGGCACGGCGCCGTGCGTGCTCAACGCGGCCAATGAGACCGCTGTGCACGCCTTTCTCGCCGGGCGCCTGCCGTTCCTCGGCATAGCCGAGGTGATCGAACGCACGCTCCAGGCGCTCCCAAGCGGGCCGATCATGGCCTTCGAGTCGCTGTATGAGGCCGACCGTGAGGCCAGACGCGTCGCTGAGGAGGCTGTGCTGGCCGTGTGAGTCAGGCGCGTCGGTGGCCGGCCGTCTGATACCCGAAAAAGGCCGATGCCCCCCGCGCGCGCGGGGGGCATCGGCCTTTTGGACACTCCAAGACCATGCAGGTGTCCCGTCGAGTTTGGTTTGTCGGATGGGGAAGTATGCAACCGCTCTCTCAACCAGCTGTCCGTACTCCCCTGATGGAGATCGTGCCGCGATCGTTCCGCCGAAAAGCCCGGTATGATCACGGTATGACCAAAGTCTCGAAGATGACGATCTCCCTACCCAAGGAGCAAGCAGAGCTTGTACGCGAAGCCGTCGCACGTGGCGATGCCGTGAGTGTCTCAGGCTACATTTCGGCTGCGCTGACGGCCGTGATGGCTGCGCCGGCCAACGGCGACAACGACACTCTTGCGAATTTGGTAGCGGACATGATTGCCGAGGACGGCCCCCCCAGCGCGGAGGCGTATGAGTGGGCCGACAAGGTTCTCGGCTTGACCGAGACCGCGGATTGAGGTGCTCGGCTTCACGCTCGATACGGGTGCTTTGATTGCTCTGGAGCGCAAAGACGAGCGGATGAAAGCCCTGCTTGCGCGAGTCCTCGCCCATCCCGAGGCGATGATTCACATTCCTGCTGGTGTCGTTGCACAGGCATTTCGAGACGGCTCCAAGCAGGTGCGGTTGGTGAGATTGCTGAAGGAGACACAGGCGCGGGTAGTGGCTCTCGACGAGGACACGGCGCGAGCGGCGGGCATTCTCCTGGGGTTGCGAGGTACAAATGATGTTGTAGACGCGAGCGTCGTCATGTGTGCCCGTCGCTACGGTCAGCCCGTAGTGACCGGCGATCCGGACGATCTGCGCCGCCTTGACGCAAGCGTCGAGCTGCACGCCATCTGAGTTCCCCGCCGGCGTTGCGGCGAGAGATGCTCGGGCGCCTGCCAAACTGACCCCATGAGCTGGGTGTGGACAATCCTCGGGATCATGGCCTTGATCGTGCTGCACGAGCTTGGGCACTTCGTCGTGGCCAAGGCCGTTGGCATGCGCGTGGAGCGCTTTTCGCTGTTCTTCCCGCCGAAGATCGCCGGGATCAAGCGGGGCGAGACCGAATACATGATCGGCGCGATTCCCGCTGGGGGCTACGTGAAGATCACCGGGATGAATCCAGAGGAGATCAAGACGTTGGCGCCTGAGGTTGCCGCTCGCGCCTACTACAACCAGCCGCCTTGGAAGCGGATCGTCGTGATCCTCGCCGGGCCCGGCGTGAACCTAATGATCGCGTTTCTACTGTTTTGGGCTGTGCTGGTCAGTGGCAGCCTCAGCGGCGCGGTAACGCTGTCGAATCTCAATCCGAAGACCGAAACGGTCGTTCCGACCACATCGGTTCAGGCAATCGAGAAGGGTGCGCCGGCCTATGGGGTGCTGAAGCATGGAGATGAGATTCTCGCTGTGGACGGCCATCCCGTGACGGTGCTTGCTGCTACGAAGGCGATCGCCGCTCACCGCTGTGCCGGCGCCTCGACCAACGGCTGTCGCGCCCAGACGCCCGTGAAGATCACAATCCGTCGGGCTGGGCATGCACTGACCGTGTCGATCTATCCGCGCTACAGCAAGGCCGCAGGGCGCATGCTCGTCGGCTTCGACTTCGGCTACACCGCCAAGTCCTTCGGTGTCTTCTCCGCCGCCGGGGCGGCGCTCTCGGAGATGTGGGGGACGACCACGACGATGATCTCGAACATCGGCAAGGCGTTCACCAGCTCGAAGGTGCGCAAAGAATTCCACAGCATCGTCGGGATCACCGTGATTGCCCAGGAAGCCGTCGTCGCCGGACCTGGCTATGCGCTCGTGTTCCTTGGCTTCGTGTCGCTGGCGCTCGCGATCATCAACCTTTTCCCGTTCCTGCCGCTCGACGGCGGACATGTGCTCTGGGCGGTGGCTGAGAAGCTGCGCGGCCGGCGCGTGTCGCTGACCGCGATGTGGCGCTTCAGCTCGGTGGGGATCGTGCTGCTGCTGTTCCTGGTCGTGAGCGGCGTCCACAATGACATCATTCATCTGGGTGGCTGAGGACGTTCTTCGATCACGGGCTGACCCCGGCACGGGCCGGACTTCGCAACCCCGCACGCGACGGTGCCTCTTCAAGCGTCGGACGTGTGGGACTGATCGCTCGGTGCTTGCACGCATACCCAGCTCTTGACCAGCGCGCCTATACGCTCGGGCATGGCCGCCCCGAACAGCGTCTCCATCTCCCGGCGCGAGAGCAGTGAGATGTCCTCCCAGTCGCCGGCTGCGCCCAGTCGCCAGTAGGGGCGTCGCAACACCGTCGGTAGCCAATGCGCGAAAGGCAACAGCGCATGTGGCTCGATCGGGAAAGAGAGGGCTGGTGTCTGCACGAGCCAGCCGCGGCCGACGCGCCGCACCTCGCTTGCGAATGCCTCGCGTCGCCGTGGCGGGACATGCTCGATCACACTGGAGCTGTAGACGAGGTCGAACTCGTCGTCGGCGAAGGGCAGGCCCGCCGCGGCGTCGGCTTGCACGAATGGACCCGGGTAGTCAGGGCGCTCGGCCATGTCAACGCCGGTGATGTCGAGCTGTGGCTCGAGCGCGCGCAGGCCGAGCGCGCC
>DATCEK010000168.1:0-3764 GCA_036510155.1 Solirubrobacteraceae bacterium
GCTCGAGCCGGTCACGAAAGTTGGCCGAGAATCGCTCAGGACTCGACTCTGCGAGACGCATGACACGCGGCCTCCAACTCCCAAGGCCAGCGGGTTGTCTCTGACTCTCGCCAAGCTGCGAATCGAAATCGGCATCACGCCGTGATACTCATGGAAGCAGGGGATAGAAGAACGTCCAATTTAGCGCCGGCCGGCAAGCGCTACAGCCGTGACGAGCGTCTGCCGGACCCATCGCCGCTTACAAGGGCAGCTGCGGGGCGCCGCACCCCAGCCGGATCTATCAATATCTGCGAGAGTGGCGCAGTTGCCCCTGTACTCGGCGTCCGGGTGGCTGCACAAGCCGCTCCATCCGCGCTAGGCGACTGCAACCGGGAGTACCGGGACTGCAACGGAGACGCGGCAGAATCGTGAACGTTCAAAGGCCACGTTTGGCCCATCTCGCTCCTGACAAGAGCTAGACGCAACAGTGAGCAGTTCGCATGAATCGGCCCGGATAGTCACAATGTCGGTTAGTGGACAAGAGCGAGGGACGCAAAGCGAATTCTCGACCGGGCGGGCGAGCCCCGGACCGAAGGGCTCGGAAGGGCAAGCGAACCGTGGCCGATCCTCGCACCCGGATGATCGAGGCGATGCTCACGAGCATCGGAGAGCAAGGCTACTCAGCGACCGTCGTTGCCGATGTGATCGCCAAGGCGGTGGCTTCTCGCAAGACGTTCTACGAGCACTTCGAGGACAAGCACGCCTGCTTCTTTGCCATGAGCGAAGAGATCGTCGATGAGTGGGTGGCACGCGTGGAGCTTTCCGAGAGCTCAGCAAACGAAGAAGGTCATGACGCGATCCATGCGCTGGTCAACGAGCTCTTCGCCCTGGCGCTCGAGAATCCAGCTTCGCTGAGGGTGATCGCGGTCGAGCTGACGGCTGCCGGTCCGGCGGGTATTGAGCGTCGCGAGCTCGCGCTCTACAGGCTCGCACAGCCGCTACGCGATGCGCTGAGCGGAAAGTCCGACGACATAGATCTGCTGGCCAGGACAATTGTCGGTGCGGTCCTGCGCATCCTCTACGCTCGCACTCGACGGGGAGCAGGCGTGCGTCGCCCGCGTAAAGGCGCCTTGCTGGCCCTCCTACCGGAAGTGTCGACATGGGCCAGCTCCTATACCTCATATGTAAGCGTCCCGCTTGCGCCGGGCCGAGCCGGCGAGCACGGCTCCACAGCCCTGGTCGGCGGGCGGGCTCCGGGCACATTGTCGCTCGGCTCGCGCGCGATCGAGCGACGCGGGCTCCCTCGGGGCGAGGGCAACGTGTCGCGCAGCTTCGTAGTACACAACCAACGCGAGCGGATCCTGGACGCATTGGCAAACCTTGCGGCGGTCAAGGGCTTCGGGGCCATCACGATTCCCGAGATAGTCCAGGAGGCAGCCGTCTCCGTTCAAGCTTTCTATGAGCATTTCTCGGGCAAGGAGGATGCTTTCTTGGTCGCATATGAGCTCGGGCACCGCAAGGCGCTGGCCATCGTGGAGCGCGCTTACGAGACCCAGGAGGAGTGGCCGACCGCTGTACGTGTCGGAGCCACGACGTTGCTCGAGTTCCTCGCAGCTGAGCCTGCCTACGCACACCTTGCCCTGATCGACGCTTTGACTGCCAGCCCGAAGGCGGCGGCCGTCGCGCACGATGGGATGAACGCGTATGCCTGGATGCTCGAACCCGGGCTCGGGCCAGACCTGAACGGCGATGCGCCCACTGCCTTGGCGGTCGAGGCAACGACCGGCGCGCTGCTCGAGCTGTGCTTCGTCTATGTCGCTGCCGAGCGAACAAGAGAGCTACCGGACTTGAGTGGGTTTGCCGCAGAGATCGCTCTCCGCCCGTTTGCGGATGTAAATGTGCGCTGACACGCACGACGCTCAGCCAGTCAAATACTCGATTGTGGTGTTTGTTCAGTGGCTCTTTTGTAATCACACGTGAATGATGCGGACATGGCTGAAGCTGGGCAAACCGAGATCGACGAGCAGATCGGGGTATTTGGGGAGAACCTGCGTCGCGCCCGCAAGCGGGCGCGACTCACACAGGTAGAGCTCTCCACGGCGGCACCGCTGGACAGGGCTGCCATCAGCCGTCTGGAGTGCGGGGAGCGCGCCCCTGACCTGCCAACGCTGTTGCGGATTTGCGCCGCCCTCGGGGTCGAGCCGAGAGACCTTCTGCGCGACATCGGCCCAGCGGGCTCCCCTCGTGGCGTGCCCAAGAGCGCGCATGCACTGGCGTATACGGATGGGCATGGCGGGCGATTTGGCGCGAACCTCAAGTGGGCTCGCGCCCGTGCCGGTATTTCGCAAGAGCGACTCGCACTCGATGCAAGAGTCGATCGGGCGGCCATCAGCGTCTACGAGAACGGTGGGCGCGAACCGAATTTGCGCACGGTGCTAAAGCTTGCGCTAAAGCTCGAGGTGCGCCCCGCGCTATTGCTGGACGGGATCACGCCGTTGGAACCGATTTCAAGATAGGAGCGCCACTGGCACGTGCGTGAGCCAATCTGAGTGCCGCGGGGCCATCGCAGCCCGTGCCGGCCGATCGCGGGGAATCGGGCAGCACGCACATGCTCATGTGGCGAACCACTGCGGTGCTGGGTGCGCATCCGGGCGTACCGATCTTTTTGAACCGGCTCTCAAATCCCGTTAGGAGGTCTCGCGTGACGCCATGACTTAGGTCAGGTCATACCGCCACGCGAGACCAGAGCTCCAACGCGAGGAGAGGAACGCCGCGCTGGCTTCGTTCGGTAGCCATGGTGGGGGGTTACCACGGCCATCCGAACCCTCTTCCCTTATCCACCCATTCGGTTCCCGGGAAGCTTGTGTATACCCTCGACGAGGCCCAAATCTCAGAGTATCCGTCTCGATTCGATCTTACGGCGGGAAGCCGTCTCAGCCAATCAAAAATCGTTCCGGATCTCCGATCAACTGTGATACTCGCACAATGTTTGAGCGGTGTCAAGATGTCCACGATGGATATTCTTGCCTGCCCTGCACGAGGGCCGGCCGGGTCTGCAAACTCCGGCCGGGAGGCCTCCACCGGCTCACAGTCGCGCCCCAAACCGGCCCTCCGTGAGGGTTGGTCGGCCGCTGGGACGCTAGTCCGCAAGGACGTCCCCGGTAGACCATGTCGCCAACGCGCTGACGGCAGGTCCAAGAATGCTTGATAGGACGATCCTTGTCAAATCCCTATCGATAGTCGTATTCTGCTGTTTCTTACTTGAGGCCAAAGAAAGCGCACGCTTCCGCTCGCCAGCACGAACAGCCTTGCATGCTGTCACTGGATGGATGCGAGGAGGACCGACTGGGGCGCGCCTATGCAGGAGTTACCCGTTGTAGGACAACCACGCCAGCCGGCCCTCCAGGGATGGTTGGCCCAGGGCCGGGACGCCCCGTTCTCAGGTCAGAGATATTCCCGGCTCCGTGTCGTTCAGGCCCACTGGACGGACCCGGACGGCATTGTTGGGCACCTTTGGGAGAGTGTCAAGAGAAGTATCGGAGTCCCCATGAATTGTTTCCGATGGTGGCTAAATCCCGCTCATCGGGAAAGTCCTGATCATCCGGATTTCGCTAGATTCGCCTGGCCCTAACGTTGGTAATAAGACTTAGAGTCTGTCCGAGAACTCGGTGGTGGGCAGGAGTTATGACTACTTGAGTTGAAGCGGCAAGGCACGTCAACCCTCGCAAAAGGAACGTGCCTTGCCAACTTCTGAGATTACCCCCGTTCGCCCGCTCTCGACGGTC
>DATCEK010000169.1:0-18777 GCA_036510155.1 Solirubrobacteraceae bacterium
CCGCCCACGGCCGCGCCTCTTCCAACTGCGCGGCGAGCGCCAGCAGCGCCGCCTCGCCGGCCGGCCGCCCCACGAGTTGCACCCCCAACGGCAGCCCGTCCTTACCCTGATACAGCGGCAGCGAGATGCCCGGCTGCCCGGAGGCGTTGAACAAAGCCGTGAATGGCGTGAACAGACCCGAGCGCGTGAACGTCGACATCGGATCGGCCGCGGCGGTGTCGAGCGTGCCGATCGGCAGCGGGCGCTCGGCCAAGGCCGGCGTGAGCAAAGCGTCGTAAGGGGCCAGGAAAGTCACCAACTGGCGAGTAAGCGCCTGCAGCTGGATTTCCAGCGCGAAGCCCTGGACGGAATTGAAGCTCTGTGTCATCTGATGGATCGCCCAGCTCATCGGCTCCATGTCCTCGGCCCTCGGCTCGTGGCCGGCGACCATGCCCGAGTAGACGATCTGCAAGGCGATGTGGATCGAGAAGACGGCGCCGAACAGCTCGGAGAGCCCCTCGATCCGCCAGGGAGGATCGACCTCCTCGACCTCGTGGCCGAGCGAGCGCAGCAGCTCGGCGGCGTCAGAGACAGCTTGGGCACAGATTGGGTCCACGACAGCATCGGCGATTGGTGGAAACGTGGTTGCGGCGATACGCAGCTTGCCGGGTACACGGTCAGCCGAGGCCGCGAACGGCTCGGAGGGCGGCGGCGCCCACGTCGCGTCGCCCAGCTCATAGCCGGCGAGCACGTCGAGGATCGCAGCCGTGTCGCCAACCGTTCGTGTCAGCACGCCGTCGACGTCGAGTGGCGCCTCGCCGCGTTCGGGCGCAGCCGAGATGCGTCCGCGCGCCGGCTTGAGCCCAACCAGCCCGCAGCAGGCCGCGGGAATACGGATCGAGCCGCCACCGTCGTTGCCGTGGGCGACCGGCACCATGCCTGAAGCGACCGCCGCCGCGGCACCGCCGGATGAGCCGCCGGGGGTGCGCTCTGTGTCCCACGGGTTGAGCGTGGGGCCGAACAGGCGCGCCTCACTCACTGGCAGAATGCCGTACTCGGGCAGGGTCGTGGTCCCCACGATCACAAAGCCCGCATCCTTGAAACGGCGCGTGATGTTGCAGTCGTGCTCGGCCACGTGGTCGGCAAGCAGCGAGCAGCCGATCGTCGCCTTCAGGCCGGCCACCGGGCGGTTGTTCTTGATCGCGATCGGTACGCCGGCGAACGGGCGCTCGTCGTCGGACTCAATCTGTTCGGCCGTCGCAAGCGCGCGCTCCGCATCGATCTCAACGAATGCGTTCAGCTTGGGGTTCAACTCCTCGATGCGCGCTAGTGAGATTTCGACCAGCTCGCGTGAGGACACCTCGCCAGAGCGCACCATCCCGGCAAGCTCGGTCGCAGGACGAAACATCAGGTCACTGTCGGTCACGGCGCCTCCTCATTGTGGATGACCTGCCCAGCGCCACCGACCCGGTGGGCGCGATGAACATTCGCGGCGATCCTCTCGATCACGAAGCAGTCCACCACTCGCCGCATTGGAGCCTACCGGGCAGATTCCTGCGACGATATGAACCTGCCCAGAAGGCAGCCGGGTCGACTCCGGTGCAATCCAGCGGGATCGACTCTCAACCGGTAATCAGCAGCCAGAAAGCGAGCGCTCATGAGCGAGGTAACGACGCAGCCTCCTGCCCCACTGTCTTCCCCATCGCCCCCTCCCAGTCCGTCGCCATCCCCCGAGGTCCAGTCAGGCCTGGAGGGCGTGGTTGCCTTCGCCACCGAGATCGCCGAGCCAGACCGGGCCGGCGGCTCGCTGCGCTATCGCGGCGTCGACATCGAGGATCTGGTCGGCGCCGTCCCCTACGAGCAGGTCTGGGGTCTGCTCGTGGACGGCCGCTTCAAGCCCGGCCTGCCGCCGGCCGAACCGCACGTCTTGACGGTGCGCTCCGGCGACCATCGCGTCGATGTGCAATCGGCTTTGGCGATGCTCGCCCCCGAGTGGGGCTTTCAGGCCCTGATCGACATCTCCGACGAGCAGGCGCGCGACAACCTCGCACGAGCCTCGGTGATGGCCCTCTCGTTCGTGGCACAGTCCGCGCGTGACGCCGGCCAGCCGCCGGTGCCCCAATCCGAGGTGGACAAGGGCACCTCGATTCCCGAGCGCTTTCTGATCCGCTGGCGCGGCGAGGTCAATCCGGATCACGCCAAGGCGATCGACGCCTACTGGATCTCAGCAGCCGAGCACGGGATGAACGCGTCCACGTTCACAGCGCGCGTGGTCGCCTCGACCGGCGCGGACTGTGCCGCGGCGCTATCGGCGGCGGTGGGCGCACTGTCGGGTCCTTTGCACGGAGGTGCCCCGTCACGCGTGCTGAAGATGCTCGACGAAGTCGAAGAGACTGGCGACGCGGAGGTCTGGGTCAAGGCGGCGCTCGATCGCGGCGAGCGACTCATGGGCTTCGGCCACCGTGTCTACCGCGCCGAAGACCCACGCGCGCGGGCGCTCAGGCGCACCTGCCAGGAACTCGGCTCGCCGCGCTTCGAGGCAGCCGAGGCCTTGGAGAAGGCGGCCCTGGCCGAGTTGACGGCACGCAAGCCGGACCGGGTGCTCGCCACCAACGTGGAGTTCTGGTCGGCGGTGATCCTCGACCTGGCCGAAGTCACGCCCGACCTGTTCACGCCGATGTTCACTTGTGCGCGCGTGGCCGGCTGGTCGGCGCACATCCTCGAGCAGAAGCGCGAGGCCAAGCTGATCCGCCCGACCGCGAAGTACGTGGGGCATGGTCCACGGCTCGTGTCAGCCGTGGAGTAGGCGCCCAACCCTACCCGGCGTTCGCGTCAAGCAATGGCTAGGAAGGGGCACCTAGAAGAACCGCTGTCATGAGATAGCCGATCCAAGGCTCTACAGGAAAACTGACGTACGTCGCTGCTGAATGGCCGCTAGTTTTTCAAGATTATCGGGGTTTAGCAGGAATCGTAAAACTTCGCTAATCTGAATAAACCATCGACCGTGCGCGCAACCCATATACCCCCAACGCAGGTGCACCGCCGCGATACCTCGCCGGCCGAGCTGCCGAGGTTGAGGAATTCCGTATCTTGCTTCAACGACTGAGGCGTGGTTACACCGAGCAGTCACTCGTGGTGACCGGTCTCCGTGGCGTGGGGAAGACCGTGTTGTTGGGGGAGTACCAGAACGTCGCTAGAGAGGAGTCTTGGGTTGCGGTCAAGGCGGAGGTCTCAAAGAACACGCCGTTTGCGCCGCAGATCGCCAACCTCTCACGTCGCGCCTTGTTCGACGTATCGCCAAAGGCTCGGTGGGAGGACCGAGCAAAGCTCGCCGCCGCCATAGTCAAGGCCTTTTCGCTCACAGTCAATCCCGACGGCGCCATCACAGCTGGACTCGATGGCGACCCCGCTGTCGGTCGAGCCGACACCGGCAACCTCAATGAGGATTTGGCTGACCTATTCGAGGCGATCGGACAAGCTGCGCAGGCCCACGGACGAGGCGTAGTCTTCCTTTTCGACGAGATCCAGTTTCTGGACAAGGCTCAACTGGAGGCACTGATCGGCGCCGTTCACAGGACCGTGCAATCTCAACTGCCCGTGACCTTCGCTGGCGCCGGCCTCCCACAACTCCCAGGACTGGCAGGCGAGGCCAAGTCATATGCGGAGCGGCTGTTCAAGTTCCCCATGATTGGCGAGCTTGACAACTCCGCCGCCCAGGAAGCGCTTATCGAGCCCGCACGACTAGAGGGAGTCGCGATAGACGCCCAGGCAGTCGAAGCAATTGTGGAGTACACGGAGGGTTATCCGTACTTCATCCAAGAGTTTGGCCGCGCTGTATGGAACCTCGCCGAAGGCGAGCGCATCACCCTTGCCGATGCCCGAGCTGCTCAGAAGGTGGTCGAGACGGAGCTGGACGAAAGCTTCTTTCGAACGCGCATACAGCGATGCACAGTCGAGGAGCGAAAATACATGCGCGCAATGGCCGAGCTAGGACCTGCGGAGCAGAAGGCCTCCGATGTAGCAGACGTACTCGGCAAGACCTCCCAGGAAGTCGCCCCGCTTCGCGCCAGGCTTATAAACAAGGGCCTCCTGTACACACCTCGCTACGCCTACGCCAAGTTCACGGTGCCACAATTTGACCGTTTCATGCGTCGATTCATGGATATTGACGCGGACCCTCCAGTTCGAGGCTAGTGGCGGGTAGCCCCAGCGGTTACCCACTGGAGCCGTCTAAACTCTCGCGACTCTTCAGTCGCCAATAGACGAGGGCCCAGCATCCTGCCGGGCCCTCTGCTGTTCCTATCGACGGAATCCGCGCGCCGCTAAAGCGCGGCGCGCGGCAAGCGTCGTCCTGACTACATCATTCCGCTCATGTCGGGCATCCCACCGCCCGGCATGCCGCCGCCTTCCTTCTCCGGCACCTCGGCGACGATCGCCTCGGTGGTGAGGATGTTCTTGGCGATCGACGCGGCGTTCTGCAGCGCCGAGCGCGTGACCATCGCCGGGTCGATGACGCCCGCGGCGACGAGATCCACGATCTCGTTCGTCGCGGCATTCAACCCTTCTCCGGTCTTTGCCTTGCGCACGTCGTTGACCACCACAGAGCCCTCGAGCCCCGCGTTCTCGGCGATCTGACGTAGCGGCTCCTCCAGGGCACGCAAAACTATGCGCGCTCCTGTGCGCTCGTCGTCCGAGCCGTCCGTGGAGGCACCGTCGCCGTCAACTGAGACAGCTGCCGATGCCTGCAGCAGGGCAACCCCACCGCCGGGCACGATGCCCTCCTCGAGCGCCGCGCGCGTGGCCTGTAGGGCGTCCTCGACACGGTGCTTCTTCTCCTTCATCTCCGTCTCGGTGGCCGCGCCAACCTTCACGACAGCGACACCGCCTGAGAGCTTGGCCAGACGCTCCTGGAGCTTCTCACGGTCGAAGTCCGAGTCGGTGTTCTCGACTTCGGCCTTGATCTGGTTGATGCGTCCCTTGATCGCCTCGGCATCGCCTGCGCCGTCGACGATCGTGGTGTTGTCCTTGCCCACGACCACGCGACGAGCGTGCCCGAGCTGAGACACCTGCGTGTTCTCGAGCTTCAGGCCCATCTCCTCGGTGATGACCTCTGCTTTGGTGAGGATCGCGATGTCCTCGAGCATGCGCTTGCGACGATCGCCGAAGCCAGGAGCCTTGACGGCCACACCGGTGAAGGTGCCGCGCAGCTTGTTCACGACAAGCGTGGCAAGCGACTCACCCTCGACGTCCTCGGCGATGATCAGAAGCGGCTTGCCGCTCTGGATCACGGCCTCGAGCACCGGCAGCACGTCACGCACCGAGCCGATCTTCTGGTTTGCGATCAGGATGTAGGGGTCCTCGAGGGTGGCCTCCATACGGTCCTGATCGGTGACCATGTAGGGCGAGATGTAGCCCTTGTCGAACTGCATGCCCTCGGTGAACTCGAGATCCATGCCGAACGTCTGGCCCTCCTCGACGTTCACGACGCCGTCCTTGCCGACCTTCTCGATAGCGTCAGCGATCACGTCGCCGATCTCCTCGTCGCCGGCGGAGATCGTCGCGACGCGCGCGATCTGGTCCTTGCCGGAGACCTCCTTGGACTGCGAGGCGATGTTGGCCACGACCTGGTCGACCGCCTTCTCGATGCCGCGCTTGAGCGCCAACGGGTTGGCACCGGCCGCGACGTTCTTCAGGCCCTGGCGAACGATCGCCTGGGCGAGCACCGTGGCTGTGGTGGTGCCGTCGCCGGCGACGTCGTTGGTCGCCGTGGCGACCTCTCGCACCAGCTGGGCGCCCTGATTCTCGAAGACGTCCTCGACCTCGATCTCACGAGCGATCGTGACACCGTCGTTGGTGATCGTGGGGGCGCCGAACTTCTTGTCGAGCACCACATAGCGACCCTTTGGGCCGAGCGTTACCTTGACGGCGTTGGCGACAGCGTCGACGCCGGCCTCCAGAGACTTGCGTGCCTCGGAGCTGTACTTGAGTTCCTTGTGAGCCATATCGTTCAGTCTCCTTATGCGACCTTGGCAAGGACATCTGACTCGCGCAAAACGAGCAGATCCTCACCGTCGAGTTTGATCTCGGTGCCGCCATACTTGCTGTAGAGGACCTCGTCGCCCTCGGACACGTCGAGGGGTATGCGCTTGCCGGCATCGTCGAGCTTGCCGTCGCCGACGGCGAGGACCTTGCCCTTCTGTGGCTTCTCCGTGGCAGTATCGGGGAGGACGAGACCGCTGGCGGTCGTCTGCTCCTCCTCGATGGCCCGTACGATCAAACGATCGCCCAGGGGCTTGAGTTTCATTCTGAGAACCTCCGTTTAGAATGTGCTTCCTTGTCGGCGCCATCCCAAAAAGGCAACGGCGCCCAGCGACCTGGTTGGCACTCTCGCAGCGAGAGTGCCAACGGCCACGATCAATATATAGAACAGATTGGTCGCGTCAAGGGCGATTGGCACTCCAGAGCATGAGTGCCAAGGAAATTTCAGCCCCCGCTCACGCCCCTACCGGCGTCTGCCCGGCGACGAGTTGCTCGACTTCCGAGCCCTTCTCGGTCAGCAGCCATGCGTTGGGTGCCCCGCGAACCTGTCCGACACCGTTGTTGTGCACCAATCCGAGCTTTTCCAGACGAGCCAGCAGCTTCGATATCTGGCCCTGGTCGTCAATCCCGGCGGCCGCCCCGACCTGCCTGTTGGATGCCTGCGGGTTGGCAGCGATCGCAAGCAGCACACGGACCGTGCGATAGGTCAGGCGCATCTCCAAGTCGCGCAGGGGATCTCCGCTTGCACCGCGGGGGCTTGATCTGCGCTCGGGCGTCGGGCGCGCCGCCTCCTTGGCGGCCGCCGCCGGGCCGAGATAGGGAAGCACGATCATCGCCATCAGCGCACCGGTGAGCTCGAGCATGGAGTCGGGGCGCTCGAGTGCGCGAACGTTGCCCTTTGCGCGCCGCGCAGCCTTTGTGGGAGGCGCGGCGCGAGTATTGCTCGCGTGGGGGATCAGGCGCGCATGCAGTACCGACAGCACGCCCCCGACCACCCCTTCGCCGGTCAGCGGGGGCAGCGCCTTGGCAGACCTCGACTGCGCTCGTCCTTCGTCCACCGCCCCAACCAGGGCGTCCAGGACCGTCAAACGCCGCTGGTGCACCCTGAGACCCGCGCCGAGCGTCTCCACGATGCACAGTCGTCCCATCGCGGGCTCGTCGTCGAGAAATTCCAGCAGGCCAACCAGCGCGGATCCGATCCGGGCACGCCACCTCTCCGCCGGGTCATAGAGATCGAGCACGTATCGCGAGGCCTCCGCGAGCGAGTGGTCAAGCGCCGCCAAAAAGCAATCTTCGAAGTCGTCGAAGACTTCATAGAAGGTGCGCCGCGAGACTCCGGAGCGGGCCACCACATGCGCCACCGTCGCATTCGCGCGCCCGCGCTCGGAGATGACGTAGATCATCGCCGCGATCATCCGGACTCGCTGAATATCGGCTACATGACCACGCCCAAAGCCATCGTGCTCGACGGTGCGGCTACGGCTTCTCAGGCCGGTGGTTTGTGACTTGGCAGGCATCGCTGAGCTTCGACAATCCTCCGCCTAACGCGCGCCCGTTTCACCACCTGTTTCCCACTGCTGGGATATGAACGTATCCCCTGGCGCCCGCGAGGGCGCTCGTGCCGGCTAATTCTGCGCGCCGCCGAAGCCCTTCATGGCTTCGGTCATGGCCGTCGGCGTATCCAGAATCTGGGAGAAGCGCACAACCGTCACGATGTCCTCTCTGGACACCGAGCGCCCGTAGATCTGCTCCAGGAAGTTGATGAGCTCCTCGTGACGGCGGAACTCAGGGTTGTCGTGCTTGATGTCGCGCGGCGAGAGCTCGGAGACCCTCATCACCTCGACCTGGTCTATCACCGCTTCGAATATTCGCTCGCGAGGCGAGTACTGGTAGCCGATCGTCACGAGCACCGCCTGGTTCTTGCGGTACTTGCCCGACTTGTCGCCGAGCCTGATCGTGGCCGTCTTGCGACCCTTCTTCAGCTCGTCCGCGAAGATCGTCGAATAGAAATTGAGTACCTGCACGACGCGCAGGCTATCGGTCTTGCTCGTAGATGGCCAGCGCCCGTGTCACCATCTCTCGCTCGCCCGCATAGTTGAGCGCCTTCTGCGCCTCTGAAAGGCTCATCCAGCGAGCCTCCAACACCTCCTCGTCATGGTCGGCGAGGTCCCCGCCAAGCAGCCGGAAGAGGAAGAAGTGGACGCTCTTGGCGACCTTATGCCGATCGCGCATGTACCAATAGCGCACCTCGCCCAGCTCCCGTACTGGCTCGACCACCATTCCCGTCTCCTCACGTACCTCGCGGGTAGCGGCCTGCACGCTCGTCTCCCCGTCGTCAAGATGCCCCTTCGGCAGCGCCAGCACCTGCGAGCCATCGGCTGCCCGCCTGGTGGGCACGATCACCAGCACCTGGCCCTCGTGAACCACCACGCCGCCGGCGGAGAGCTCACGCTCAGAAGACATACCCCTCGAGTGCGCTCGGATCGTGCACGACGAGACGGCCGCGACCTTGGGAGATCACACCCGCTCGCTCCAGAACCGCAAGGAAACGTGAGGCCGACTCACGCGAGGAGCCGGCCAGCTTGGCAAGGTCGGCCTGGGTGGCCGTGAGCAGCACCTCCCGCGCCGGCTCGCCTGCAGCGACGGCCTGCGCGACGAGCTCGCCGAGCACGACCGCCACACGGCTCTGCACCGTCTGAAAGGACTGTTTGGCCAAACGGTCGTTGGTCTCACGCAGCCGTCGCCCGAGCGCCACGACCAGGCGCATCGATATTTCTGGGTGCTCGACCATCAGCCTGCGCATGTCCGGGCCGAGCACGGCCACGACGCTCGTGTCTTGCACAGCCTCAACCGTCGCCGAGCGCAACTCGTCCTCGAACATCGCCAGCTCGCCGAAGATGTCCCCCGGCCCGAAGGTGGCGAGCGTGATCGTGCGCCCGTCGGCGTGCTCGCGAATCGCACGAGCGCGGCCCGAGCGCACGACGTAGCACGTGTCGCTTGCGTCGCCCTCGCGAAACACGATCTGCCCTGGCTCAAAGCTGCGCGGCACCGCCAATTGCGCGATCCGGCCGAGGTCGTCCTGCTCGAGCGTCGAGAACACCGGCACGCGTCCGAGCAGCTCGACTATCTCCGCAGCCGTCGTGGGAGTCATGCCCTGGAGATATCACAGCGGGCAGCCAAAGCCCGCAACTTGCGGGCACGCGACGCTATCTTCAGAGTATGAGTCCGTTGAAGTCGATCGCGCCGTTCATGCTCGCCGCCGCTTTCGCGCCAACGCAGACGCACGCGTTGTTGCATTCGCATGAACTGTGGGCGACAGTAGACGTGTGTAGCCCAAAGGACCAGCCAAACACTGTGGGCATCCGCGGCTCGATGCCTGGCGATGGCAACGCCAAGGACATCATGTACATGCGTTTCCGCGTCCAGTACCAGGATGCGACGAGCAAGCAGTGGATCGAGCTCAGCAAGGAAGCGGACTCAGGCTTCGTAAAGGTCGGCTCGGGCCAGCTCGCGCGCCAGGCCGGTCGCAGCTTCACGTTCGCCTCGAGCGCTTCCAAGTCCGCGTTCACGTTGCGCGGCCAGGTCGTCTTTCAGTGGCGCAAGGCCAATACGGTATTGCTGACGACCACTGTGCCCACCAGCGCGGGCCACACGAGCCTCGCCGGCGCCGACCCGAAGGGGTTCAGCGCCGCGACGTGCAAGCTCAGCTGAACAACCGCGGGTCGTTGGTGATGATGCCGCTCACCCCGAGCGCTGTCAGCTTGGCGATGCGCGCCGCGTCGTCGACCGTCCACACGTAGAGCTCTCCACCCTCGCGCTCGACTGCGCTCACCAGCGCCCCTGTGACGACTCTCCAGTGGGCCATGATCGCGTCCACCATCCCGCTGCGCAGCGCCTCGCCCGCGCGTCGTGGCAGCAACGCCCGGTAGCCGCTGAGAATCGCGAGCGCCGGGATCGCGGTGAGCAGGTGGCTCGTGTAATCGCGCCTGACGCGCGGGACCGACCAGCCGAGACGCAGCGCCGGCTCGGCTGCGCGCACACGGGCAAGCGAAGACGGGTACATGCCGCTGATCAGCGTCCTCGAGGTGAGCCCAGCGACGCGCAGAGCGTCGACCACGCGCAACTCGTATCCGGGCAGCTTCACGTCGACATCGAAATCAAGGCCGGCAAAACGCTCGCCTGCGAGGTGCTCCAGCGCCTGTTCGAGCGTGAGTGGCGTGCGCGAGCTCATGTCCTCATAGTCGTGAGCGACCATCAGCTCGCCGCTGCCGTCCGGGTTGACGCTGAGAACATCGAACTCGATCATGTCCACGCCATGGGCCAGCGCCGCGTCGAAGCTGGCCGGAGTGTTCCCCTGCACGAGATGCGCCGCGCCCTTGTGACCGACCCGCCGTGGGCGTGCGGCCGCAGGAATGATCTCGTCGGTAGCCACCATCCGCAAGGATAGAGGCGAGCCTCGCGTGTTAGGAGACCTTCAGCTGTTTGCGGCGGAAGCTTGCGTTTTCGATTGCGTCTACGGCCGAACGAGCGCCTACATAAGGCGCGAGGATCAGGAAGGCCAGGTGATCCACCAAACAGGGCAGATAGCGCAACCGATCGTGTGGCGCGTAGCTCGAGAGGATCGCCCAGATCGCCCCCATGATCGCCTCGCTTGCGACTGCAGGAGCACGCTCGGGCTCGGGCACTCCTCGGGTCATCACCTTGATGAAGCCGTCGAGTACGCCGCTGACACGCGCAACCATGCCGTTGCCGGCGTCGAACAGGTCGATGAAGGTCAGCTTCACCAGTCCCGGATGAGCCGCACAGTAGCCAACCAGAGCCTCCACGCCTTTGTGCACGCCCTCGGCCCACTCGGTGTCGTTGCGAGTTGCGCGCCGCACGGCGTCGTGAGCTTCGGCGGCGAACTCGTTGACGACCGCAAGCAGACACTCTTCCTTGTTCGGGAACTCTCTGTGGAACGCTTCGGTGGATACGGCTGCGGCACGGGCGATTTCAGCGTCGGTGATGTTCGTATAGCCCTCCTCCAGCGCGAGCTGCACCATCGCGTCCATTACGCTCGAGCGCCGATCTTCGCGCGTCAGGAAGCGTGCGCGTTTGGCAAGGAGATGGGGGGGACGCCCGGACCCGAGTGTGCGTAGGTGGCTCACCGCCGAGGAGCGGTAGGAGTTGACCCAGTCGAGCAGTTCGTCGGTGAGGCCGGCGAGCTCCTGATGGCGGCCTTCACGCACGCGCCTGAGCACGACGAAACGCACCCCGCCCACGATCGCGCGCGGAGCAAGCGGCGGCAGCGTGATCCCGTCTGGTGTCAGGCTGAAGCCTGTCGCCACGACGCGCTCGAAGGCGGTCGCGGTCAACTGCAGGCGCTCGTGGCCACGCGGCCCGATCCCGATCGACTCGACGAGCACCAGGTTGGCGCCACGCGGGTCGCCGGCGATGCCTTCGAGGAACACCTGGGTCGCCGCATACAGGCGATTGGCCCAGCCGCGCTCGCCCATCCATGCCTGCAGGACCCGTTTGCGCGAGGCGCCGACAAGCGCATCGTAGGTGGCCAGGAAACAATCTTCCTTGTTGGAGAACTGCTCATAGAAGGCGCGTCGCGAGACTCCGGCGAGCGCGATCACGTGCGCCACGCTCGTGGCCCCGTAGCCACGCTGGTAGACCGACTCGGCCATGCCTCCGTACAAGCGCGCGCGCTGGTGGCGCGCGACGGCCTCACGACCCAGTCCGTGGGGACCGTGCGGCAGACGCTTGTACAAAGGCGTCAGACCGTCGTAGCGACTCGTCGGACCACTGCCGAGCAACAGCTCCTCGGCCGAGACCACGGTATAGACGGGAAGCTCCAGACAGTCCTCTCCTGGCAGCCTCACGCTCGATCCACCAAGAACAGTCGCCCTACTACTTGTTCCATTGATCCCCATTATTCGGGAAGATAATTCAGGGCTGAACCGTTGGCAACCTGCCGCGCGGCCGCACCGGGCGAATGTTTCTGACTTCGACAGCCAGTTGAAACGATTTGTCTCTTCCGCATTGCGCGGAGCATCGAAAACATCACCCTCCTTCTACCCCATCCCCAGGCACTGCTTGTTTCCAACTCGATCTTATTCGAGAGGGTCGAGCGATTCAAGCTCGGAGCGTGAGTCTCCGCGGACCCTGACGAAAGCCGAGCTGGGCGAGGACCGGCTCCAGATCAGAGCCGATCGCCGAGTCGCCGTCGATTCGCTCGAGCGCCACAGTACCCACGCGCCCCGAGCGCACGGCCTCCGCCAGCCCGCCCAACGCCTGAGCCAGCGAAGCCGACTCGGAGGTGAGTGTCAGGATTCCACGTCCGCCGCGCTCCAGATACAGCGCCGGCTCGGTTGCGACCAGGACAACGTAGGCGCCGGCTACCCGCGCCGGACGGCGGGTCTGCGCTACACGCCGCGGCCATGGCAGCACCGCACCATACGGTTGGGCGGGATCGACGGCAGCGAGCACGAGCGTCGGCGCCTCGGACCCGCTCGCCTCGGCGCGCAGACGCTCCACAGCTCCGGGCAGCGCGAACTGCGCGCCCCCGAGACCCTCGACGAAATAGCCACGTCTGCACACCCCGAGCGTCTCGAGCTCCGTGAGCGTACCGTACAAAGCTGAGAATCCCCCGGCGATACCCTCGGCGGAGACCTGCTCGCGCGTCAGCACGCCATAGCGCTCGAGCAACAGTTCGGCTGTGGCCCGCCGGCGCGCGCGCAGCTCTTCGGTCGAGCGCGTGCTGGTGCCCTGCCCCTGGGCGTCGTCGCCGAAGAGCGAGAGTGTGAGCGACCAACGGCCCTGCACCTGGGCGCTCGCACCAGAGCGGGCCGCTCGTAGCGCGGGGCCACCAAAGCGCCTCCCAGCGCGCAACCCGCCTCCCCGTGCGCGGGAAGGTCCCGCAAGCGCGTGCGCAGCAAGCGTCTGGCGCGGTGCGCGCAAAGGCGCCCAGGCGTCGTTGGTCACCTCGCCGGCCCAGACAAGGTCCCACAGCGCCCGGGTGAGCACAGCGCCTGACAGCCCCAACTCGGAAAGCAGGTCGGTGAAGAAGCAGGGTCCGCCAGCCAGGCGCGTGCGCAGCAGCGCGTGCTCGGGCTGCTCTGGCGGCTCCCCGCGCGCTCTCGCGGGCGAGCTGGGGCGACCCAGCAACGCCGCATCCTCGCGGAAATACAAGGCCACGCGCCCCGAGTCGCGCCCCAGCGAGCCCGCACCCACCCAGACGACCTCCCCGGCGGCGCAGAGGCTGTCCAACCAAGACGGCGAATAAGAGCCGGTGCGAGCGGCGAGCACGTCGCGCTCCCACGAGGCCGCGGGCAGCGCCAGGCCTTGCAAGGGAAGCAGCGCTTCGCGCAGGCGCTCCACGCCCCCGCCACGTCGCTCAGAGCCCGCCCGCCAGCGATCGACTCCCTGCCAGGAGGGCATGAACGCGCTCAGCGCACGCCCGTCAACGGGCTCTATCTCCTTGCGCAACGCCGCCAGCGAAGCGCGGCGCAGGCGACGCAGAACCTGGATGTCACACCACTCGCGGCCCGCGCCGCCGGGTCGCAGCTCGCCTCTCACCAACTCGCCCGAGCGCTCCAGCTCGCGCAACGCGGAGGATGCGTCCACCCCGTAGCGCTCGCGCAGTTGCTCGCCAGTGAAGGGTCCGTGCGTCCGCGCATAGCGTCCCACCAACTTGACCAAAGCATCAGGCACATCCGCCAGAAACACCTCAGGCAAACCCCCGGGCGGCGGGCAGCCAAGCGCGTCTCGATAGAGACCGGCGTCATCGGCGGCGATCAGCCGCTCGTCTCCGGCGATGCGTATGCGCACCACGCGCCGTTCGCGCTCCAAGCCCGCCGGCATCTCCTGCGCGTCCAAACCGGCGAGCACGCGCTCGTCCAGCTCGCAGGCGCGCAGGTCGCCGACTGCCCGCAGCACATCCACGAGCGCGTCGCGGCTGGTGGCCTGTGTGCGCTGTGAGCGGTGTTGGAGATCCGCCTCGACCTGCTCGAGCGCGGCGGGGTCGATCAGCTCGCGCAACTCCTCCTGGCCGAGCAGCTCGCGCAACAGGTCGCGGTCGAGCGACAGCGCGGCTGCCCGGCGCTCGGCGCTCGGCGTGTCGCCCTCGTACATGTAGGTGGCCACGTAGTCGAACAGCAGCGAGCCCGCGAACGGAGAAGCGTGCTGGGTCTCCACCTCCACCAGCGAGACCTCGCGCGTTTGAATGCCGCGCAGCAGCTCCTGCAAGCCGGGCAGATCGAGCACGTCGCGCAAGCACTCGCGATAGGTCTCGAGCACGATCGGAAAGTCGGGATAGCGACGAGCCACCTGCAATAGGGCCTGGGCCTTCAGGCGCTGCTGCCACAGCGGCGTGCGCCTGCCAGGGTAGGCGCGGGGGATCAACAGCGCGCGGCCGGCGTTCTCGCGAAAGCGAGCTCCGAACAGCGCCGAATCGCCGAGCTCGGCGACGATCGCCTCCTCAACCTCCTGCGGATCGAGCGCCACCAGATCGGCATAGGAGGCCGCGCCGGTGGCGCCGGAGGATTCGACGCCACGCGAAGCAAAAGCATTTGCCGCCGGCGCGATCGGAGACTCTGCGGACTCGGTGGCAGCCGGCGCCTCGGCGGATCCCACGGGTCCGGGTCCCTTTGCAACCGGTGACTCGGAGTGCTGCCCGCTTGGCGTCCACTCCTCGGCCTCGTCCAGGTCCACGTCGGGCAAGCGCACGACGATCCCGTCGTCTGACCAGATCGCCTCGCCGTCGATCCCGAAGCGCTCGCGCATACGCGCTGAGATCGCAAGTCCCCATGCGGCATGAACGCGACCGCCATGGGGCGAGAGCACACACAGGCGCCAGTCGCCGATCTCGTCGCGAAAGCGCTCGAGCACGATCGTGCGATCGCTTGGGAGCACCTGCGTCGCCGCCTGCTGCTCGCGCAGATAGTCGAGCAGGTTGGTGGCAGAGCGCTCGTCTAGGTCGTAGTCGCGCACGAGCAGATCCGCGTCCTGGTCGACCGCCCAGCGCGAGAACGCGCCGATCGCCTTGCCGAGCTCCTTGGGCCGGCCGATGCCGTCGCCCTTCCAGAACGGAACCGCGCCCGGCACCCCCGGAGCAGGCGTCACGATCACACGGTCGCGGCCGATTTCCTCGATCCGCCAGGAGGAGGCGCCAAGCAGGAAAACCTGCCCCGGGCGAGCCTCATAGACCATCTCCTCGTCGAGCTCGCCCACGCGCCGCCCGTCCGGCAAGCTCACCGCGTACAGGCCGCGATCTGGGATCGTGCCGGCGTTTGCGATCGCCAGCTGGCGAGACCCCTTGCGTGCACGGATACGGCCGGCAACCCGGTCCCAGACGATGCGCGCGCGCAGCTCCCCGAACTCGCTGGAGGGGTAACGGCCGTCGAGCATGTCGAGCACGTTCTCGAGCAGCGCACGCGGCAACTCGGAATAGGAGTGGGTGCGCGTGAGGAGCGCGTACAGATCCTCGACGCCAACACCGCCGTCTTCGTCTTCGTCCCCGGGCTGCTGTCCCACCTCGGCGGAGGCGGCGATCGCGACTATCTGCTGGGCGAGCACGTCGAGCGCGTTGCGAGGCACGACAGTGGGCTCGATCGCACCCTCGCGCATGCGCCGGCAGACGACCGCGCACTCGAGCAGGTCGCCGCGGAACTTGGGGAAGATGCGGCCCTTGCTGACATCGCCGACGCCGTGGCCGGCCCGCCCGATGCGCTGCAGGCCCCGCGCCACGGACTTGGGCGACTCGATCTGAAGCACCAGATCGACAGCGCCCATGTCGATCCCGAGCTCCAGCGACGACGTTGCCACCAGGCAAGGCAGCTCGCCCGCCTTGAGCTGCTCCTCGATCGTCGTACGCTCCTCGCGGCTGAGCGAGCCATGGTGGGCTCTTGCGATCTCGCGCAGCGCCACAGGCCCAGGTTGACCTGCCGGCACGCCCCTCAGGCCGCCCCCAGGGGCGGCCCCATCCAAACCACTCCCTGCGCCTTTGGAGCTGTCGATGTCCTCTGCCTCGGCAGCGGCCAGCTCGTTGAGACGCAGCGCGACCCGCTCAGCCGAGCGGCGGTTGTTGACAAACACGATCGTGGAGCGATGCTCGCGCACCAGTCGCAATATCTCTGGGTATATGGCCGGCCAGATGGAGTTGCGCGTGGACTCGCTGCCCTGCACAGGCTGAAGCGGATCCTCGCCCTGCGGGCCGAGCGGACCAGCCAAATCGGCCATCGACTCGACCGGCACGTGGATACGCAGGTCCAGCGGCTTGCGCACGCCTGCATCGAGGATCCGCACCTTGCGTGCCGGCCCTACCAGGAAGCGTCCGACCTCCTCGAGCGGGTTCTGCGTCGCCGAGAGACCCACACGTTGCACCCCGGGAGCATCGGGGCCGCGAACGCTGCGCACCTGCTGCTCGAGTCGCTCGAGCGTCAGCGCAAGATGGGCTCCGCGCTTGACCGAGGCCACCGCATGGATCTCGTCCACGATCACTGTCTCGACCGTGCCCAGCATCGCGCGTGCTCGCGAGCCGAGGATCAGATACAGCGACTCCGGAGTCGTGATCAAGATCTGCGGCGGTTTGCGCGCCATCGCGGCGCGCTCTGCCTGGGAGGTGTCGCCTGTGCGGATGCCGACGCTCACTTTTGCCCCGATCCCCTTCAGGGGTGCACGCAGGTTGCGCTCGATGTCGTAGGACAGAGCCTTCAGGGGCGAGACGTACAGGACGCGCACGCCCTCCCCACCAGGGGGTTGGTTGTTTTGGTTTGGATTTTTGGGCGTGCCGGTCGGTGTGCGCGAGCCCATCCCATTTTCGGGCGCACCGAGGTCTTCCGGCGCTGGGTTGGCGGCTCCTTTCTCGGCGATGCCTCCCGCGCCCCCATGCGGGGACACCCCATGGCGGGGCGCGAGCAGGCGCGCGGGAGGCATGCCGTTTTCTTCAACGTCGCCCTCGGCGCTCAGCCGGTCGAGTGCCCACAGGAACGCGGCGAGCGTCTTGCCCGAGCCGGTCGGCGCCGAGAGCAGCACGTGCTCGCCACTGGCGATCGCCGGCCAGGCCTGGGCCTGGGCGGGAGTGGGCTCGGCAAAGGAAGCCTCGAACCACGCGCGTGTAGGCGCGCTGAATGCTGCGAGTGGGTCTGGCATGAGGGTTGCCATGTCTGCCGAGGCTAGCGCGCAAGCGCCCGTCGGCTCCGAGCAAGAAGCCGGCTCAGCCCAATGGAACATCTCCGAGGAGCGCACAAACTCGTTTCTCGGGATTGTTCGATTAGACTGCCGCCGTGGCCGACGACGAAACGCAACACTCATCTACCGAGCGGCGCGGCAAAAGAGGCTCGAGACCGCGCGCATGGGTGCGCTGGTTCGCCGGCGCCACGGCTCGTGAGGCGGTTGAGGACGCCCAAGGGAAACCGGCAAGCAGTCACGTCAACGTGCACGAGACCTTGCGCGCGCTACCGACGCTGCTCGACGAAGCAGGCCTGCCCGACGGTGTCGTGGAGCTGCTGATCGAGGACTTCGAAGCGCCGATCCGCCAACTGTTTGACATCCACGACGGCCACGTCAAGCTCGTCGAGCCGGGCGAGTGCGTCCCGTGGGCCAGTATCGCCGGTCCGGCAACCGCCTGGGCAATGGCGCTCGGACCACAACGCGACACCACGCAGTTGCAGCTGACCGGTGAGCTGCCGCTGGCGCGTCGCGTGCTGGCGGCTCTGCCGTGACGGGGCAGAGCCATTGCTCAAAAGGGCGCTAGCTGCACCGCGGCGGGGACCGCGCGCGGCTCGCCATGAACAACCCAATCTGAAACCAACTCTCCAACCACCGGCGAGAGCTGGATGCCCGATCCGCCCGCGCCACCGGCGACGATCACCGGCAACCCGGGCACTGGCCCCACGAGCGCTCTGCCCGTGGTGCTCACCGGATAGAGGCCGGCCCAACCCCCAGACAGAGTCGACGCCTCCAACCCAGGCAGACGGCTGGAAAGCTTGCCGGCGAGCTCTTCCAAAAACTCCTCATCAGCACGGCGCACATAAGAGTCGGGGTCGGCGCTGAGCGCAGAGGCCTCCTCACCGTGGAGCCCGGCAATCAACCTGCCACGTGCCTCGTGGCGAAAGTACAAGCCGCGTTCACCGCTGCCGGGCGTGTAGTCCATCACCGACGGCATCGTGTAGGACAACTCGAAGGGGAGGTGCACCATGCACGCCTGATGACGTTGGGGGGTCAAACCCAGCTCGCAGCCGAGCTGCCTCGCGACCTTGCCGGCCCAGGGGCCGGCTGCGTCGACAGTCAAATCGCACTCGAGCTCGCCGGCGCCCGTCTTCAGACGCAGGCCGCCACCCGTGAGCAGCTCGGCGCCCTGCAACTCGGTGGCCGTCAGCAGTCGTGCGCCCGCCGCCACAGCCAGCTCGGCCAGCAGCCCACAGTAGAGATGACCGTCGATGAAGCCATCCCCGCGCCCGAACAGCCCGACCTTCAAGTCATCCGTGCGCATCTCCGGGAGGAGCCGCGCGACCTCCGTCGGGTCGAGCACTTCCGCGTCGCGCACTCCAAGCTCGCCTTGTATCTCGACGCTGCGCTCAAATGCCGCCCGCGACGTGTCGTCGTGGCCGAGCCGTAGGTATCCGTTACGCACAATCCTCAACCCGTGCTCACGCTCGAGCCACGCAAACTTTCGCATGGCGCGAACACGCAATTCGATGTCCAACCGCTCGAGGTACTGCGTCTCCACGATTCCCACCGACAGACCCGAGGAGCCGGCCGCGACGTGGCGGG
>DATCEK010000170.1:0-18687 GCA_036510155.1 Solirubrobacteraceae bacterium
CCGGGCGATCCTCATCCGCTACGACAAGAACCCCACCAACTACCTCGGACTCATCCAGCTAGCCTGCGCTCTGCTCTGGTACCGCCGACGCCACCAACTCCAACAACACCCACAAACAGTTCTCGGATAGTCACTAAGCCTTAACCTGGCCAGTTATCGCGGATGTGTCGTTCGAACTTCCGCGTGGGGCCGCGTGAAAGCCAGAGAAGGAAGAGGCCGACGAGCAGCTGGAAAGACCAAGCAGCCATCCGTGCGGATGCTCGACAAATAGGAGCACGCCGGCACCCATAAACGAGTTTGCCGTAAACAACTCTTTTGCTTGGCGGCATTCAATTTTGCCGGTGGCGCACCAGCGCGCTACGTGCTCACAGTTGTAGCCGAGCAGGTTGTACGTGGTTGGTGGAGGGTTTTCGAGAAGCCAGACCGCACGCCGTACAGCGGCTGCGCGATCCAACTGGTCGTGCTCGACAACCTTGACGGAAGCGTCTTTCGCGAACCCCGAAACGGATGCGTAGTGGATCGATGCATGGGACTTGTCCTTGATCCTGCCTCCGAGCTGAATGACGACGCCGTCCCCGACGTATAGACCGTGATGGTGGTAGACATCACGGTCCACGCGAAGCTCATCGCCTGGTTGGAGGATGCCCGCCATGTCCGACATAGCGAACGATGATATAGACGCAGTGGGTCGCGTCTTGTTCGCTGCCGAGCTATCCCGCCCTGTCGCTCATGGACCTCTTCGAGAGCCTGTTCGCACTTCTGTTCGCACCCACGCCACCGACTGCGATCATCAGCTACCCACAAGAAGCCAGAACCCGCTCACTTGCAGGCTAATTACCCAATGCCGGAGGAGGGACTCGAACCCCCGACACGCGGATTATGATTCCGCTGCTCTAACCAGCTGAGCTACTCCGGCGGGAGCCGGGAGTTTAGCCTCTTGGGCAGAAGGGCCGGGGCCTGGTTGCGGTCAAGGCTCGCCTCGTCAAGATCATGCGCGACAAGCCCTTGCTAGCCGTCCCCAATGTGTCCGAGGGTCGCCGAAAGGCGACAATCGATGAGATCAGCCGAGCGTTCACGGCCGCTGGAACCGCGCGCCTGCTTGACATCCACTCCGACACCGACCACCATCGTTCGGTCTTCACGCTTGCGGGCGCACAAGGCCAGTTGTCCGGCGCCCTGCTCGCGGGCGCGCGGGTGGCGGTTGAACGCATCGACATAGGGAAGGACCGCGCAGCAGGGGAGATCGGCGTGCACCCCCATGTGGGCGCGATCGACGTCGTGCCGCTTGTCTACCTCGACGTCTCGCAAAGGGGCGCCGCTTGTGCCGAGGCGCTTGTTGTGGCCGCCGAGATCGGCGAAGGCCTCGACGTGCCCGTGTTCTTGTACGGCGAGCTGGCCCGGGGTCGCACACGCGCGGAGTTGCGCCGTGGAGGTGTGCCTGGCTTGGCAAAGCGCCTGAGCAATGGTGAGCTGCGCCCTGACTTCGGGCCACCCGAAATCCACCCGACCGCCGGAGCGACGCTGGTGGCGGCACGAGAGCCCTTGGTGGCGTTCAACCTCGAGCTGGCGCCGCCCGCGAGTACGCAAGACGCCAAGCGCATAGCCGCTCTTATCCGCGAGGGGGGACCGCAGGGTCTGCCGGGACTGCGGGCAATCGGTGTGTCGTTGGGCATGAGCGTCCCAAGCTCGAAAAGCTCGATGCCCCCAGCGCGCGCGGGGGGCATCGGCGCCGGAAAGGCTGTCGCCCAACTCTCGATGAACGTCGAGCGTCCGCTCGAGCTGCCTCTGCGCACGATCGTCGAGACGGTTCGCCGGCACGCCGCAATTGCCTGCGCCGAGCTCGTCGGCCTTGCTCCGCGAGCCGCGTTCGAGGGCTTCCCGGACGACGTCGCGATGCCCGGATTCGATCCTGCGGCGCACGTGATCGAGAACGCACTAGGGTTCTAGGTATCCCCTTCGGGGTGGCGGGGCCGATTTATCCGGGTAGAGACGACGAGACAGGGCGCGAGATGGCTCAGACGAAGCGCAGACGGCAGACCAAGCATCGAGGCAACGCCGCGGGCGTCGTCGAGTCGCGCGGACGCACAGGCCGCAAGCCGACCGACGAGGAGAAGAAGACAGGCAAGGCGGCGGCGCCGAAGCTGACGCGCCAAGAGCGCCTGGAAAAGCCGCCTACATGGTTGGGCGCCTTCTACCGCGCGATGGCAGCGGCCGTACTGATGCTGCTGATCAGCATTGTGTTGCTGAAAAAGCCAAACGAGGCGATCGCCTTGTTCCCGATAGTGCTGATTGCCTACGTGCCGATCAGCTACTACACCGACAACTGGCTCTACAAACGCCGGATTGCAGGCAAGGCCAGACAGGCGGGCAAGGCCGGCTCGAAGTGATCGACGTCCGTGCCTTCACGGTCGGTCCGGTTCAGGAGAACGCGTACCTCGTGCGCTCGAATGCGCAGGCGGCTCGTGCACTGATGATCGACCCGGGCGAAGAGCCGCAACGACTGCTCGATGCTGCCACGGCCCTTGGGGTACAGATCGAGGCGATCCTGATCACCCACTGCCATTTCGACCACATTGGCGCGGTGGCACCGGTCGCGAGGGCTACAGGCGCACCGGTCTATTGCCCCGAGATCGAGCTTGGCGTGCTCGCCGACATAACGAAATGCACGATGCCGGGCTTCGGCCCGTTCGAGAGCTGGAAGGCCGAGCACTGCGTCAAGGGCGGGGAGCGGCTGCGGCTCGCCGACATGGACATAGAGGTCTTGTTCACTCCGGGACATAGCCCGGGCCACGTGACGTATGCGATCGATCGCCCAGGCACGCTCGCGGAGGACGATTCGAGCGTTGCGGACGCAGAAAACGACGACAAGGCCACTGCAGGCGCCGAGATACCCGCATCGGACGGTCAGCCAGCGCTGCTCTCAGGCGATGTGCTCTTTCAGGGCTCTGTAGGCCGCGTCGACCTGCCGGGAGGCGAGTGGGCGACGCTCGAGCGCTCCATTGGCACGCTGATGAGCCGCTTCGAACGTGACACGATGGTCTATCCGGGCCATATGGGTGCGACAACGCTGGGCCGCGAGTGGGATAGCAACCCATTCCTTGCCGAGCTGCGCGCGACGGCGATGACACCGCAGCCTTGAGCGGGGAGCAGATCAAGGCGCCACGTGGCACTCACGACGTGCTCGGCGAGGCGGCAGCGGCTCGAACAGCACTTGAGGCGCGCGCCCGCACGATCCTCGAGGGCGCCGGCTACGAGCGCATCGAGACACCCACCTTCGAGGCCACCGAGCTGTTCGCGCGTGGCGTCGGCTCCTCCACCGACATCGTGCAAAAGGAGATGTACACGCTGAGCGACGGCAGCGGACGCTCGCTGACGTTGCGTCCCGAGGGGACAGCGCCGGTCTGCAGGGCATACGTCGAACACGGCATGCACAAGCTGCCCCAGCCGGTGAAGCTGTGGTATCTGTCGAGCTTCTTCCGCTACGAGCGCGCCCAGAAGGGTCGCCAGCGCCAGTTCTGGCAGGTCGGCGCGGAGGCGTTTGGCTCCGAGGACCCAGCGCTCGACGCAGAGTCGATCGTGTTGCTCGGCACTTTGCTCGAGGAGCTGGGCGTCAGGGATGTGCGTTTGCGCCTGTCGAGCCTCGGCAGCAGCGACAGCCGCGAGCGCTATCGCGAGCGTCTCCAGGCGCACCTGCGCGCTAACGAGGCTAGCCTGGCCGAGGAGGTGCGCGGGCGCATCGAGCTGAACCCGCTACGCGCCTTCGACTCCTCGCACGAGGGCACCCTGGCCGTAATGCGCGAGGCGCCACGGCTGCTCGACGAGCTCGACGCCGAGGACGCCGAGCACTTCGCGACGGTACGCGAACTACTCGACAGCGCCGGCATGGCCTATGAGGTCGATTCGACGCTCGTGCGCGGCTTGGATTACTACACGCGCACCGTCTTTGAGTTCACGAGCGACGCGCTCGGCGCACAGAGCGGCGTTGGCGGTGGTGGACGCTACGACGGGCTGGTCGGGCAGCTGGGTGGACCAGCAACGCCGGGCATGGGCTGGGCGGCCGGCATCGAGCGCATGCTGCTCGCGAGCAGCCCTTCGGGAGGGGAGGCGCATGCCGTCGACCTGTACGTGGGTCTGGCGGATGGGGGAGGGGATGGGTCGTGCCGGCAGGTCAAGGCAGCCGCTTTCGAGATACTCAGCGAGGCGCGCTCCGCCGGTTTGCACGCCCAGATGGAGATGGCCGGGCGCTCCCTGAAGGGACAGCGAGGACAGGCAAATCGCATCGGTGCCCGCCTGCTGGGGACCGTCGGGCCGAACCACTCGGTCTTGCGCGACATGCAGGACGGGTCCGAGGAGACGCTCGAGACCGGCACGATCGTGCATGCCGCGCTGCGACGCCTGCGCGACCTCGCATAGCGCGGCCGGCGGTCCATGCGGCCGAGAAATATGGGCGATAGCAGTGAAAAACCGCTTGCGAGACGTCCATGGCCGGTGTCGCCGTTCAACTCGCGCGGCGAATCTGCCGAAGTGAGGGGCGATGGCTCAGCTTTCGCGTCCTTATCAAATCCTGCTTGGTGCAGTTGTCGTGTTCGGCCTGATCTGGGCCGTGGCGCTGCGTAGCCACAGTCCCAACCCGAGCGAACCCACAACCTCGACTCCGGCTCCGACAAACAGCGCCTCGGCCAACGGCAGCTCAGGCGGCAACGCTGCTACACCCACGAAGGTTTACCATGGCGCCGCGCCGGGGGTCGAAGGTTTGACGAAGGCGATCGCCAAAGCGCACGGCGCCGTAGCCGAGTCGCAGCACAATGTTCAAGAGCAGGCCGGACACGCCCAGGCGCTCAGCGGCGAAAGCCAAGCATCGGCTACCTCAACGCACACGACCGCCGCCGGCACAACCACGCAGAGCGTGACGGTCACACACAATGCGACCGCTGCTCCCAACCTTGCCCGTCGGACAGTGACAAGCGTCCACAAGACGAGCACCAAGGCGCACGGCACGAACACCGTCACCCACACGACGACCACTGTGAAGAGGACGACCACAGTGCACAGGGTGGCCGCACCGACCGACAAGCCCACGGTTCGCGTGCACACAACCGTCAAGCACGCTTCCACCAAGCCCGCTCAGCAGGTGGCCGTCGAACACGAGCTGGCCCAGGGCAAGACGGTGTTGCTGTTCTTCTGGACCCCAAGCTCAACGGTCGACCAGCAGAACGTCGCCCAAGTAAAAGCGCTCGTCGCACGCTCCAAAGACACGCTCACGCTGCACCTTGCGTTGTCCAACCAAGTGGGCGAGTTCGGCACGATCACCGAAGTAGTCCACGTTTATCAGACGCCGACGATATTGATCGTCAACAAGCACGGAGTCGTGAGCACGCTCACAGGCCTCACCGACGTGTTCGCCCTTGAACAGGCAGTGCAAGAAGCACAAGCCGCGGTCGTCTGAGTCCTCGCGTAAGCCCTGGCCCGGCGGAACAGGGTGCGAGCGTTCAACTACGCCGCATACCCCAAGCCAAGCCCGGCCTCTTACACTCGGGGAGCATGGACCTCGAGCTGTTCAGCCACCATCTGCAGTTCCCGCGCAACCAGGGTCACACCCCTGCCGACGCATGTAGCGGCGCGGCCGGTGGTGCGGCATGCGGCGACCTGATCCGCATATCGCTCGCCGTAGACCGCTCAAGCCCGGAGGGGCGCATCCTCGATGCCGGCTTCGACGCGAGCGGCTGTGGCGCAGCGATTGCCGCGGGTAGCGCGACAGTCGAGCTGATCGACGGTATGGCCCTGCTTGAAGCCGCGCGTATCGGCGCCCCACAGATTGCGGCCGAGCTGGGCGGTCTCGGCCCCGCGAAGCAGCACGCCGCCGAGCTGGCCGGCGATGCGCTACACCGTGCGCTCGGATGGGCCGCACGGGAGCAGGCAGGGCTCGAGCATGCGGCCGACAGGACGCTGGTGGCGATGAGTGGAGGCGTCGATAGCGCCGTGGCAGCAATGCTGGTGGCCGAGGATGGCGAGCAGGCGGTAGCGGTGACGCTCGAGCTGTGGTCGGATCCAGAGAACGATGGCGAGCGCAGCTGCTGCTCGGCTCAGGCGGTGCGCTCGGCGCGCAGCCTTGCTCACGACATGGGCATGCCCCATTTCTCGATCGATTTGCGCGAGGAGTTCCGCGCCGGCGTCGTCGAGCACTGGCTGGCAGACCACGCCGCCGGCCTCACTCCAAACCCATGTGTGCGTTGCAACGGCAACGTCCGCCTCGACGCGATGCTCGAGCTGGCCGACCGGCTCGGCGCGTCAACGCTAGCCACAGGACATTACGCGCGCATCGACTCGAGCCGCGACATCGAGCCGCTGCTACGGATGGCGGTGGACGAGGGAAAGGACCAGAGCTACGCCCTGGCCGGGCTCGCGCCAAGTTCGCTGGCGCGGCTGACCTTCCCACTTGGCTCGCTCAGGAAGCCAGAGGTGCGCGAGCGCGCCGCCCAGGCGGGCCTGGCGGTCGCCAAGCGCCCGGACTCCCAGGACCTGTGCTTCCTCGCGGGCACTGGCAGCGCCGATTTCCTAGCTCGCCACGGCGGCATCGGGCCAAGGCCGGGCGCGATCCTCGACGGCGACGGACGTAAGCTGGGAGAACACGGGGGCCTGCACACGCTCACGGTCGGCCAGCGCCACGGCTTGGGCCTCGACCGCGCTGCGGCGGGCGGAGCAGGCAGGGCCGTCGGGACAGGCAGGGGAGAAGGCACCGGCCGTGCGAGCGGGACCAAGGCCGGTGGGGCTGGTGAGACCCAGGGAATGAGCGAGCCTCTATATGTGATCGCCACCGACGCGCGCTCGAACACGGTGACAGTCGGTCCGCGCGAGCGGCTACGCACGGCCGCTGTGAGTGTGCGCGAGGTCACGCTGCACCGCGATGGCACTCAGGTAGACGCCGTCAAGGTTCGCTATCGCGGCCGGCGCATGCCCTGCAAAGTGAAAGACGCGCCCCGCGCCGGGCGGCACGAGCACGTCGAGCTGCAGATGGTTGAGCAAATCGAGCGCACCGCGCCCGGCCAGATCGCCTGTCTGTACGAGGGCGATACGATCGTTGGCTACGGCACGATCGCAAGCTGATCGATGCGCGTGCTGGCGCTCGACTACGGCAGCGCGCGCTGCGGCTGCGCTGTGAGCGACCCGACCGGCACGATCGTCACGCCGATCGCCATCGTCGCCCGACCCGCAAGCCGCCGCGGGCTCGCGGAGTTGGCCCGGCTCGTGCAGGAGCGCGAGGTGGAACACGTCGTAGTGGGGCTGCCGCTGTCGCTGCGTGGAGAGGACACCCAGCAGACGAGCGAGACCCGCGCTTTCGCGGCAACCCTCTCAGATCGCCTCGGCGAGAGGATCCCGGTCGAGCTCTACGACGAGCGCTTCACCACGCGCATCGCCGCACAAGTCGAGCAGCCCAGCACCAGCGAGGACTCCCGTGCAGCGGCCGTTCTGCTGGAGGATTGGCTCGCCCAATCTCAGTAGGGTCAGAAACTTGGCCAGGGATCGCGGATCAAATGGGGGAGGGCAGCGCACCGAAGCGGAGCGTGAACGCGCGCGCGAAGAGCGCGAACGTCGCCGCGCACAAAGAGGGGCGAAAAGTCCGTCTCCGCCGCCACTGCCACTGCCCTCTGAACCCGCTCTACCCACGGATGTCTCCCACGCGAGTGAGCAGGCCGCGAGCGAGCAGGCCTCTACACAAGTCGAACAGCCACACGAGCAGACCGAGCCGACAGAGCCGATCCTCGAGCCGGCAGAGCCGATCCACGAGCTGGCAGAGCCGATCCACGAGCTGGCAGAGCCGATCCACGAGCCGGCAGAGCCGACCCACGAGCCGGCAGAGCCGACCCACGAGCCGGCAGAGCCGACTCACGTCCAGGCGGAGCCGGCAAACGTGCAGGTCGAATCGCCACACATGCACACTGAGCCGCCACACGCGCATGCCGACCCAGCATCGGCATCGCAGAGAAAGCCTGCCGACCTGCCCAGGCCCGATCGACGTCCTGCTAGCCCCACTTACGTCCCGATCGCGGCGCCCTCCGCCAAACGAACGCGCGGGATCGGCAAACGGATCGCCATATTGCTCGCCGCCGTGGTGCTGATCGGGGCGCTCGTATTTGCGGTAGTGCTCATCTCACACCATTCGGCACGCCAAAAAATCCCCCCAATACCCAAGATCGTGAAGATCGTCATACCTGAGGGATTCACCCGCGCCCAGATCGCGGTGCTCTCACATCAAGACGGACTCAGCGGCAGCTATCTGTTGCCGTCCAAGCGCTCGAGCGAAATCGACCTCGAGCATTACGGCGCGCCGGCAAGCACCCCCAGCCTCGAGGGATTCCTGTTTCCCGCCACCTACGAAATGTACGTCGGCGCACAGGCATCCCAGCTGGTCTCAGAGCAACTGGCCGCGTTTGACGAGAACTTCGGCGGCAGCGAGATCCGTCGCGCACTAGTTCTGGGGATAACGCCGTATCAACTGCTGACAGTGGCATCGATCATCGAACGCGAGGCGGCGATCCCTCACGACCGCCGGCTTGTCGCAGCGGTCATCTACAACCGCTTGCGCCTGAACATGACGCTTGGGATCGACTCCACATTGCGCTACGCGCTGCACAACTTCACGACTCCCCTGACAGAAGCCGAGCTGCACAGCAACTCCCCGTACAACACACGTATCCACAGGGGCTTGCCGCCAACGCCGATCTCCAATCCGGGAGCGGCAGCGATTCAGGCCGCGGCGCACCCCGCACACGTCTCCTACCTGTACTACGTCGCCGGCGCTGACGGCTGCGGCGAGCAGGTCTTCTCGACAAGCTATGCGCAGTTCGAAAAGAATGCGGCCGCCTACCGCGAAGCGATCGAAAAAAACGGGGGCCGCGTGCCCGCTTGCAAGAAGGGCTGAGCAGTGCCTCGCTTCAACATGACGTTGATACGCGTGGCCGGGAAAGACGGGAGCTGATGCCAAAGCTGGGCGTCATCGGTTGGCCGGTCGCTCACAGTCGCTCGCCAGCGATGTTCCGCGCGGCGTTCGCCGCATGCGCGATGGGCGACTGGAGCTATCAGCGCCTGCCTTTGCCCGAGGAGCTGTTCGCGCAGACAGCCCGCTCGCTCGGCGCAAGCGGCTTCCTCGGAGTCAACGTCACGATTCCCCACAAGCAGCGAGCGCTTGAGCTGGCCGATCGGGCGAGCGAGGCGGCCCGGGCGATTGGCGCGGCCAACACGCTCACATTCGTCGGGGACGGCACGATCGATGCACAAAACACCGATGCGCCGGGCCTGATCGCAGCGCTCGCAGGCTTGACCGGGATGCCGGCCCATCCGAGCGCCCTTGTGCTGGGCGCCGGCGGTAGTGCCCGCGCCGCGGTGTGGGCCTTGCAGGACGCCGGCGCAGCCAGCGTGTCGATATGGAATCGCAACCCCGAGCGTGCGCAGAAATTGGCCGGCGACCTTGGCGCTGAGGCGGTGGCGAAGCCGCTCCCAGCCGACCTGCTGGTCAACTGCACCTCAGTCGGGCTGCAACGGTCGGCCACTGACGCCGATGCGCTCAACCAACTGGAGATGACCGCCGATCACGTCGGTAGGTATGCCTATGTCATCGATCTGGTCTATGGAGACGGCCCAACGCCACTGTTGGCGGCCGCCCACACTCACGGAGCGGCTACGGTCGGAGGGCTCGAGGTGCTCGTCGCTCAAGGCGCTCTCAGCTTCGAGCATTGGACCGGCAGGCCCGCCCCACGCGAGGCGATGCGCCGCGGCGCCGGGATCGAGGACACCACAGGTTAGCCTCGCGCTTGGCCAGGGACGAGGGCGATGAGCACGCCCCCAAATGGCCTGCGCGACGAGCACAACATCTTCGGCGAGGCCGAGCCAAGGGTGAGCGTCGAGATCGGCCGCGACGACCTCTCTCGCGAGCTGCCAGGAGCCGCTGAAGGACAGTCCCTCGCGGGTGGGTTCGGCCTGGATGCGCAAGGCGAAGTCGCAGAGGTCCAGTACGACTCGAACAACAGCTCGGGCGTGGCGCAACCCGACCGCGAAGGACCCGAGCAAATACCAGGCGTCACAAGCCCGAGTCGCCGTGGCTCATCGGCTCGCTTCCTGACCGACGTGATCGTCGACATGGGCCTTTCACCGCGCGAGCGCGTCGACAGGGCGATCGAATCCTCACGCAACGAAGGCATCACCCCCGAGCGAGTGCTGCTCGCGAGCGGCGCGATCACCTCCGATGGCCTTGCCCGGGCGCTGGCCGAGCGCTACGGCCTCGACCACCTCGACCTGGACGTCTTCCCAGTCGACATGGGCGCGGCCAACCTCGTAGTCAACAGCGCCGCCAAGCGCTATCAAGCGGTGCCGGTCGCCTTCGTGGACAAGCGCACGCTGCTGTTGGCGATGGCCGATCCTTCCAATGTCCTAGCGGTCGACGACGTCGCGATCATGACCGGCTATGAGGTGAGGGTCGCCGTCGCCTCGCCGGACGCCATTTCCGATCTGATCTCGCGCATGGCGCGCCTGGAGGACGTTGTCTCCGGCGACACTGCAGCCGCCGAAGAGGTCGAGGAGTCAAGCGCCGACATCGTCAATCTGCGTGAGACCGCAGACGACGCGCCGGTGGTCAAGCTCGTCAACCAGATAGTCGCCCAGGCGGTAGAGCTGGGCGCCTCAGATGTGCATATGGCCCCCGATGGCCACGAGGTGCGCGTGCGCGTGCGCGTCGACGGCATCCTGCAAGACATCACGACCGTCCCGCGGCGGATGGCGGCCGGCGTGGTCTCGCGCGTGAAGATCATGGCCGAGCTCGACATTTCCGAGCGGCGCCTGCCCCAGGACGGCCGCGTCAGCCTGACTGTCGACTCGCGTCACATCGACCTGCGCGTCGTGACGCTGCCGAGCGTTCACGGCGAGTCGATCGTGATGCGCATCCTCGACAAGGACTCGGTCGTGATGAAGCTCGAGAAGCTAGGCATGGCTGATGCCGAGCGTGAGCGCTTTGAGAAGGCCTTCCACGAAACCCACGGCGCTGTACTCGTAACCGGCCCAACAGGGTCGGGCAAGTCAACGACCCTCTACGCGGCGCTCCTGGCACTGAACACCCCCGAGAAGAACATCATCACCGTCGAGGACCCCGTCGAGTATCAGATCGCCGGACTCACCCAGGTGCAGGTCTCGGCCAAGTCGGGGCTCACGTTCGCGACCGGCCTGCGCGCGATGGTGCGCGCCGACCCCGACATCATCATGGTGGGGGAGATCCGCGACCGCGAGACCGCGCAGATAGCGGTGGAGTCGGCGCTCACCGGGCACCTCGTGCTCTCCACGCTACACACCAACGACGCTCCTTCGGCAATCACACGACTGACCGAGATGGGCATCGAGCCGTTCCTGGTCGCCTCGGCGCTTGACTGCGTGCTGGCCCAGCGCCTGGCGCGCATGCTCTGCTCCAATTGCAAGCAGCGCACGATCGTGCCCGCCGAGGTGCTGCGAGACAACGGTTACAAGGCGATCGTCGACCTGGAGGCCTATGAGCCAAACGGCTGCCGGCGCTGCGCCGGCACCGGCTATCGCGGACGCCTCGGCATCTACGAGGTGATGACGCTCTCCTCGGAGATCCGCAACCTGACGCTGGAGCGACGCTCGGCCGATGAGATTCGTGAGGTGGCGATCCGCGAGGGGATGCGCCGCCTGCGCGACGACGGTCTGGAGAAGGTGCGCCAAGGCCTGACTTCGATCGCCGAGATTGCCCGCGTGATCGGCAGCAGTTGAGATGTGGCTCTCCGCTGCCGATAAGGGGCGCATGAGCACACGTGCGCAGATTGCAACCGAACGCTTGACTAGCTACAGAGGTGCGCGACGATGAGCATCGACTTTGCCGACCTGTTGATGGAGGTCGTGGCGCGCAAAGCATCCGACCTGCACCTCGCCGCCGGCGCCCCGCCGACGGTGCGCGTGCGCGGACGCCTGGATCGACTCGAGGGCTACCCCGAGCTCTCGGGCACCGACACGCGCGAGATCGTGTACTCGATCCTCTCCGGCGACCAGCGCCAGCGCCTCGAGACCAACTGGCAGCTGGACTTCGCCTACTCGATCCCAGGCCACGCCCGCTTCCGCGTCAACGCCTACTTCCAGCGCGGAGCCGTCGGGGCCGCCTTCCGCTTGATCCCTTTCGGCCTGACCTCGATCGACCAGCTCGGCCTGCCGGCGATCGCACACGACCTGACGCGCAAGCCGCGCGGCTTCGTGCTTGTCACAGGACCGACCGGCTCGGGCAAGTCCACATCGCTGGCGGCGATGCTCGACGAGATCAACGCCACGCGCGAGGAGCACATCATGACGATCGAGGACCCGATCGAGTTCCTGCACGGGCACAAGAAGTGCATCGTCAACCAGCGCGAGCTCGGCTCTGACGCACACTCCTTCGCCGATGCCTTGAAGGCCGCGTTGCGCCAGGACCCGGACGTGATCCTCGTCGGCGAGATGCGCGACCTGGAGACGATCTCCACGGCTCTCACCGCTGCTGAGACGGGCCACCTCGTGTTCGCAACGCTGCACACTCAGGACACCGCCCAGACGGTGGACCGCATCATCGACGTGTTCCCACCCGAGCAGCAGGGCCAGGTGCGTGTGCAGCTGTCGGTCGCCCTGCAGGGCATCATCACCCAGCAGCTGTTGCCGACCGCCGACGGATCAGGCCGTGTCGCGGCATGCGAGGTGCTCGTGCCCAACCCAGCCGTGCGCAACCTGATCCGCGAGGGCAAGACTCATCAGATCTACTCGGTGCTGCAGACCGGCTCTGCCCAGGGCATGCAGACGATGGACGCAGCGCTCGTATCGCTCGTACGTACCGGCAGGATCTCCCAGAAACTGGCCGAAGAACGCTCCTCCGCGCCGGAGGAGCTGCGTCGACTGCTCGGAGCAGGATCGTTGGCTGCGTGAGATGAGCACCTATGTCTTCAAGGCGATGGACCTGGCCGGCGTCAAGGCGCGAGGCGAGATCGACGCCGACTCAAAGGAGGCGGTCTCCAACCAGCTGAAGTCGCGCGGCATGATCGTGCTCGACATCGCCGACAAGCACGCTTCGCGGGAGATCGAGCTGAGCTTCATGAAGTCGGTCAAGGCCGGCGAGCTGGCTGTCTTTTCACGCCAGCTGGCGACGATGATCTCCTCCGGCCTCTCGATCCTGCGCGCGCTGTACGTGCTCGAGGAACAGACAGAGAACAAGTTCCTCAAGGAAACGGTCGTGCAGGTGCGCAAGGATGTCGAGGCGGGTCTCTCGCTATCCGGCGCGATGGAAGCGCATCCGAAGGTCTTCAACCCGCTGTTCGTGGCGATGACCAGAGCCGGCGAGGCCGGCGGTCTGCTCGAGGGCTCGTTGATGCAGGTCGCCGACCAGCTCGAGAAGGAAGCCTCGCTGCGTCGCCAGATCCGCTCGGCGATGATCTACCCGGTGCTCGTCATCACTTTCGCGGTGGCGGTGATGATGGCGCTCGTCGCCTTCCTCGTGCCGGTGTTCGTAGGCGTCTTCAAGCAGTTCGGCGGCAAACTGCCGGCGATCACCCAGGTCTCGGTGGACATGTCCCACGCGGTCCTGGGCTACTGGTGGCTGATGTTCGGCGGCGCGGGTCTGTTGGCGTTCAGCTTCATAAAGTGGAAGAAATCCAAGTGGGGGCGCCCGCAGTGGGATCGCTTTCGCCTGCGCGTGCCGATGAAGATCGGCACGATCGTCCAGCAGGTCGCGGTGGCGCGCTGGTCGCGCACGCTCTCCTCGCTGATGAGCGCCGGGGTTCCACTACTGCTGGCACTGGAGATAGTCGGCAAGACCGGCGGCAACATCGCAGTCGAGGAGGCGATGGACGGTGTGATCGCTTCGGTCAAGCGTGGAGGAACACTCGCCGAGCCGCTTTCGAAGACCACGATCTTCCCGACGATGGTCACGCACATGGTCGGCGTCGGCGAGGAGACGGGCGCCCTGGATCAAATGCTCGCCAAGGTCGCCGACTTCTACGAGGACCAGGTCGAAGCGTCGGTAAAAGCGCTCACCTCGATCCTCGAGCCGATCATGATCATCGTCATCGGCTCAATTGTCGGCTTCATCGTCATCTCGATGTACATGCCGATGTTTACGGTCTACAACCACATCGAATAGACGAGGGGCTCGCAATTGCGAGCCCCTCGTAAGTGCTGGATAGCCGGCAGCACTCAGGCCGTCGGTCTAGCGCAGCGGACACTTCCCGTCGCAGAGGAGAAGCATATCGCAGTCTCCAGATGGAAAACGCCCCCGCCGGGATTCGAAAAACGCCCCCGCCGGGATTCGAACCCGGGACCTCTACCCTGCGACGGGAGTGCTCTCTCCTCTGAGCTACGGAGGCGTACCTCCCGCAGGAGGTATCCAGAAAGCTAGCCCGCGGTTGGGACGGTTCTCGGCGCGTCGACCTTCACGCGTCCACCTTGCGCGGACAGTGTAAGGCGCCCATCGAGCAACGCAAGCAGCTCATCGCCAACCAGCTCCGCACGCCAGCCGCGCAGGGTGCGTACGTCGGCTCGATCACCTGCCCGCTGGGCGATCACGATGGCCTGCAGGTCGGCGCGTGCGGCGAGCAGCTCGTAGGCCAGGCCCGCTTCCCGCGCACGGGCTCTGACGAGTGCCTCGCATAGCGCAATCAGCGGCACGTCGTCGGGGCGCGGTTGTGGCGGGCGCGGGTCGCTGCCCAGCGGCTCATGGCTTGCCTGCAGACCGCGCTGTATTGCCTCGAGCAGCTCAACGCTGCGCTTGCGCAGGCTGTTCTGGGCGACGCCGCGAATGTCTTCGAGTTTGCTCGAGGAGGTGGGCTTGCGCTTGGCTATCTCCACGAGCGCGGCGTCGCCGAGCACGCTTTGCACAGGCTTGTCGCGCTCCTGCGCGATGTGCTCGCGCCAGGCGACCAACTCGCGCGCGACGTTCTGAGAAGGGGCGCTCATGCCTCTGACGCGCGGCAGCCTCGCGAACACCGTGTCGAGGTCGCGCTCGTCGCTTACATTCTCCAAGAACTCGCACTCCTCGCGCGCCCATTGCAGGCGCCCTGCATCCTCGAGGCGGCGCTCGAGCTCGGCGGCCAGGGCGCTCAGGTGCACCACGTCCTCGCGCGCATATGAGAGTTGCTCGCTCGAGAGCGGGCGCGCGTCCCAGCGGGTGAAACTGGCGCTCTTGGCAAGTCTCACACCAAGCATCTCGGCCAGCAGGGTCTCGTAGGAGGACTGCGCCGGCATGCCGAGGAATCCGGCCGCGATCTGCGTGTCGAAGATGTTGCGCACCTCGCAGCGAAGCGTGCGGCGTAGCAGCGCGATGTCCTGGCGGCCGGCGTGCACCACGACCTCGATCTGGGGATCGGCGAGCACGCTCGCGAGTAGCTCGACCGGAAGCTCGCCTTGGAGTGGGTCGAGTATCTCGATCCGCTCCTCGCCGTTACCGTCAGCTACCGCAAGCTGGATCAGGCACAGCAATGTCCGGTAGCGGCCCTCGCCCATGAACTCGGTGTCAAGCGCGATTCGTCCCGCGGCGGGGGCTTGCTCTGCGATCGTCATGGTGCCTCGTCCTGGTCGTTGTCGATATGAGTTGCGTGTAGGCTCAAGATGAAGCATGATCCCTTGCTGCGGGTGTCGCCTGTGTCGTCGAGCAGTGCGAGTGTTCCATCCATGCGGAGCGCAAGCTCGCGCCCGATCGCCAAGCCGAGGCCGAAACCGCTACGACCGGCCGAGGCGCTGCCGCGCTGGAAACGCTCGAAGATTCGCTCGCGCTCGACGGCGGGCACGCCGGGGCCTGAGTCGCGCACGCTCACCTGTGCCCACGATCCCTCCGTCGCTGTCCGGGTCTGCACGCGCGTGCCCGGGGGGGCGATCCCGATCGCGTTGTCGAGCAGGATCCGCACGATCCGTGCCACCGCGCCCGGATCGCACGTCGCCCAACACGGCTGTGGCGGCTGGCGCAGCTCGAGCCGGACCTTGTGCTCGGCGGCTCGACGCTCGAATTCGGCGGCCACCGCTCGGCAGAGCTCGCCGAGCTCGACCGGCTCGGCGCGCAGCGTGACCTCGGCGTCGAGGCGGCTGAGGTCGAGCAGGTCGGTGGCAAGGCTCGAGAGCCGGCGCGACTGCTCGCGCGCACGCAGCGTGCGCGCGCGAGCATCGGTGAGGTCCAGTCGCTGTGGGTCGAGGTCGTCCTCGAGCAGCTCCAAGGTGCCGTCGAGCGAGGCGAGCGGCGTGCGCAGCTCGTGCGATGCCGTCGCCACGAACGCGTGGCGCGCCTGTATCTGGCGGCGCAGGCGCGCCTGCATGCTTGCGAATGCGCGCGTGAGGTCGCCGATCTCATCAGGACGGGAGTCGAGGCGAATCGGGGAGTCGAGCCCGTGGCGCTCGAGCTCTCCAGCCGCTTCGCGCAGGCGCTCCAAACGTCGTAGCAGCGTGCTGGTGAGCGCAATGCCCAGAAGCAGCGCGATCCCCAACCCGACAGCCGCCGCCTCGATGAACGCTTTCTTGACCACGTTCACGGTCGAGATCACATATTCCAAGCGGCGCACGAGCACCACCGCATCGGTGCTGCCGCCCTTGCCGATCTGGATCGGCTCGACCGCGACCAGATCGTCGCCGATCAGCGTGTGCACGCCTCTGCCGGTGCGCAGGGCACGACGTGCTTGGGGGTAATAGTCGGGCACGTCCAGATCCTGCTCCCCGGGGGCGTAGATCGTGTTGAGTCTGTCGCCCAGCACCGTCACCTCGGCGCCGGAGCGGTGGCGCAGCAGCGACACGGTGATCGCCAGTTCCCCTACGTCCGGGCGCCCGGTGGCGGGATCGATGCCGATCTCTTCGAACTCCGGGCGCGAGGATGCGATGGCGGCGTAGACGCCCGACTCGCCCTCCGAGCGCAGGCGCTGCTCGAGCGGTGAGAGCAGGGCGAGCGCCGCCACCGCGAGCGTCACGGCGCTCGAGAGCACCAGCGCGGCGAGCATCCTGGGGCGCAGGCCAAAGACGTGCCGGCGCAGGCCGGCGCGCGCCTTGACCTCGCGGCTGGGCCGCGCGGGCGGCTCGCTCACGGCTCCTGGAAGCGATACCCGGCACCGCGTACCGTCAAGATCAGCCTCGGCTCCTCCGGGCGCTCCTCGACCTTCTCGCGCAGGTGCCTTATGTGCACGTCGATCGCGCGCGGGTCGCGATAGGCCGAGTCGCCCCAGATCGCGCGCAGCAGCTCCTGGCGGTTGAAGAGACGACCCGGTTCGCTCATCAGCTGGGCCAGTAGCTCGAACTCGGAGAAGGTGAGCTTCACCTGCTCGCCGCCCACCGTCGCTTCGTGATGGCTGCGATCGAGCGTGACCGGCCCGATGCTGAGGATCTCGCGGCCCATCGCCCGCGGACCCGAGCGGCGCAGGACAGCGCGGATGCGGCTGCGCAGCTCGGCAAGTCCGAAGGGCTTGGTGACATAGTCGTCGGCGCCCGCCTCCAGCCCCTGCACGGCGTCGGCCTCGGTGTCGAGCGCTGTGAGCATGATGATCGGCACGATGTTGCGCTGCTCGCGCAGCGTGCGGCAGACGTCATAGCCGTTTGGGCCGGCGCCGAGTGCGACGTCGAGCAGGACCACGTCGAATTGCTCGTCCCCCGCGCGCTCTATAGCTTCGGCGCCAGTTGCGACTGCCTCGACTGTGTGTCCCTCCTTGGAGAAGGAACGTGTCAACGTGTCGCGCAACGGGGCCTCGTCGTCGACGACGAGGATGTGCATCGAAGCGGTTGCGTCCATGGCGGCTTACGCTAGCGCCTTGGGCGGACCCCGAGGGGGCCTACTGCGGGGCGGTTAGTGCCTGCGGAGGCGATGCCCCGCGCGCGCGTGCGGGGCATCGCGGTTTTGAAGTTGCCACAGCACGCCGCCGCGCAGGCCTGCCTGACGCGAGATGTCGGTTGCGTGGGCACGTATCCACAGCGCGGCCGGGGCGCAGCCGGCGGTCGTCTTCTGCGAGGTTTGTTTGCACACTGAGTCGAGGAACGCGTAGCGGACTTCACCCCGCGCGATCAGAGCCTTCAGTTGGGGTACGGTCGTGAAGGGGATGCCGTTGTAGGTGGTGAGCATCAGCACCGGACGCTGGTCTTGCACGATCAGCGAGGCGACGCTCGTCGAGGAGCTTGCCGCCAGCTCGTAGTGTGCACGTCCCTCATGGGCGAGCAGATAGGCGCTGAGCGCATGCTGCTCGATTGGGTTCAGCGCGCCCACGTTGCCGGCGTCGCTGATCTTCGCTTCGACCGCTTTCACGCTCGCTATGAGCGGAAGGGCGAGCAGTGCCGTCAACGGCAGCGCAAGCAGTCGCATACGGCTATGAAGGGCCGCCACGAGGCCCACACCGATCCCGACCATGGCCGCGACTGCCGGCGTGAAGCTCTCGACATAGCGTGGATGTAGGCGCGCCATCGCGCTGAACAGGACCAGGCCGGTGAGCAGCCACACGAACACGCCGATTGCGGTCGCTCGCTGTAGGCGCCCCGCTTTGCCGCGCAGCACGGAGATCACGACGGCGATGCCGAGCAACAATGCCACAAGGGCCTCCCAACCCAGCCACTTGGCGGGCAGTTGGCCGCCGCGAGCGAGTAGGCGTGTCGGGGATGGGGGAGTGATGGGCGTGCCGGTCGATGACATTTCGCGTCCTCGACGGCCGTGAGGCACGACGG
>DATCEK010000171.1:0-2570 GCA_036510155.1 Solirubrobacteraceae bacterium
GAGCGAGGTGAGAGCCGCCACTAGCCAGGCGCGCTGCGGCGCGAGCAGCAACGCCGAAAGTGCGACATGCACCAGATAAAACACGCTAAACGGGTTTGCGGCACCGCCGGCGCTGAGCAAGAGCCCAGTCAGCGTGAGTACGTCCAGCACCAGCACAGCGAACAGCGCCCGCGACGACGGCTCGTGCCTGCGGAGCCAGAGCGTGAGCCCCAGATTGCTGAGCGCAGTGAGCGAGATCAGCGCGGCAACCAGCAGTAGCGGCAGGGACACCTTCAGGCCCAGCACCGCCAGCGCCGTGATCGCGATTTGCCCCGAGATGGCCAACCAACGCAGGCGGACCAGCCAAGCGAGGCCAATTTTCGGCGCGGTGGCGACCGAGGCGGGCGTTTTTGCGGGCATTGGTAGATCTTGCCCTTTCATCCAGTGAAGGTCACGGACGAAAGGGCAAGACCCCCTTTCAAACCGTGCATGCGGATTTCCCGCACACGGCTTACCGGTGACTTCTCGTGGTGCAACATTACGCCGACTCCTTGTAGGAGATAGGCTCGGGATATTGGACGGTGCCGCGCAGGCGATGGAGGCCGAGGTTGTGGAAGCTGTCGCGCGACCAGCGAGACACGTCGCCCGGCTTCAGATGCCGCCCTTTGCGCTTCACGCGCAAGGTGAGCAACCGTCGCCAGACAAACGTGTCGACTTGGTTGAAGCGTCGAGCGGCGTTGCCAGTGCGAAAGTAGTTTCCCCACCCGCGAAGTACGGGGTTCAAGTCAGCGATGAGGTCGCGGAGGTCCGCGTGACATCGCCCTTTCGGGGTCATCTCCTTCACGCGCTGCCGGATGCGCTGCATCGAGCGTTGCGACGGCCAGCGATGCAGGAAATAGAGGCGTTGCCGCTTCTTCTCCCACAGGTAGCCGCTCAGACGCTTGTGCAGATGACAGCCGAGGAAGTCAAAGCCCTGCTTGCCATCGTAGAGTTCGACTCGCCTCGTTTTATCCGGGTGTAGCTCGAGACCCAGACGCTTCAGGATGACCCGGATACGCGCCTCAGCCTGCTCGCAATCCTTCCTGGTGCGGCTCATCACCACGAAGTCGTCTGCGTAGCGCACCAGCGTTCCGAGCGGAGCGCTGTGGCGTGTCCACAAGACATCGAGCACATGCAGATAGATGTTGGACAACAAGGGCGAGATCACTCCGCCCTGTGGCGTGCCCGCCACTGTCGGCGAGACCACACCGTCCTCCATCACACCTGCTTCGAGCCACTGCCGTACCAACTTCAGCATTCGGCGATCCGAGATGCGTCGAGCGACGAGCTTCATCAGCTTGTCGTGTTCGATGCTCCCGAAGTAGTCGCGGATATCAGCATCGAGCACGTGATGGCCGCCTTTGGCCCCTGCTTTTCGCAGGGTTTCCAGCGCCATCGTCGCGCTCCGCCTCGGCCGAAAACCGTACGAGCACGGCAAAAAATCCGCCTCGAAAATTGGCTCCAACACCAGCTTCGCTGCCATCTGCACCACCCGATCCCGGATCGTCGGGATGCCCAGTGGTCGCCTCTTCCCATCAGCCTTCGGTATGTACCGCCGGAGGACCACGCTCGGTCGGTACTCACCTGCGCGCAGCGAGGAGCCGAGCTCTTCCAAGAAGCGCTCGACACCGTACTGCTCTACGACGAGGAGCGATTGGCCATCGACTCCAGCGGCGCCGCGATTCCGTCTCACTCGCTTCCACGCTTCCCGAAGGACGTCACGCCTCCAGATGTGATCGTACAGCGCGTGGAAGCGCCTTCCCGGTGCCCGCTTGGCTGCACCACACAGCTGACGTTGCAGTTCTCGCACTTTGTCGCGCGGCCTACGGCCGCCGGGGTCGTTAGGTCCGGTCGTGCCGGCCATTCCCTCGCGCTTACCTGCTCTTTCAGCACTGTCACCGCAAGGACCCTTCCCTCCTGTCGCGTTATTCTGCGCGACCATCATCGGTACTACGATCCCCTCGGACTCCCGCTGCACAGCTACCGTTTTCGCCTTCGGCTTATACGACCCGCTTTGCCCTGACTTGGGCCGTGCAGACGGGCCTCTCGTGTTCCGCGCTTCTCCTTGCACGCGTGCTGCGCCCTCTACCCCGCCGGGATCCGCATCGAGCTTCGGTGCTCTCGCTACGGATGTTGCCTTCGCCATGACATGAGTGGCTCGGCTCCCGGATTGTTCCTCTGTCGAGGCTGCAGGCTTCACTTCATGTTGCGGCCCGCGTGCTTGCTCCCCGCTGGACGGCTCTCGCCGCCTCACGGGCTTTTGACGTCCCGCTCGGACGCGAAGGTCTCCCTTCGACGTCTGGGACCTGCTACCCGGCGCACCGATGCTTACCGGGACCGGTCTCTCACCGGTTGGAGAAACGCAGCGAGCTTCGGCCGAACGTCCCCCTTGCGGGCTCAGTCCTTCCGTCGCGTCACGACGCACCATGGAACGCAGAGTATCGAGGTGCGCCAAGGCGCGCCGCACCTGAGCGTGCGCGCGAAGGACGAGCTCGGCGCGCTGCGCCGCGTCGTCGGCACAAGCCTGGTATTCGTCGAGCAACAGTCCGAGC
>DATCEK010000172.1:0-32444 GCA_036510155.1 Solirubrobacteraceae bacterium
GCTCAGCCAGGCGCCAGGGCTCCTGTACTTCCAGGTCCTCCATGCGCGCGAGCAGCTCCTCCTCGGCATCGGATGCATCGAGGGCATCGAGCGCCGTGGCCGATGCCGCTTGGGCGACGGCATCCTGTTGCAGCTTCAGCAGCTGCTCGGCGTCCTCGCGCTCGATGCCCGCCTCCACGAAAGTCGCCAGGGCCGAGCCGATCGCCTCCAAAGCTTCGGTCATCTGGGCTGCTGCCCGGCGCGCCGCCGCGGCCGGGTTGTTCAGCTCATGCGCCAAGCCAGCCGCCATCGTGCCAAGCGAGGCGAGGCGCTCCTGGTTCTGCTCGCGCTCGGTGATGCGGCTCATCACCGGCGCGACTTGGCGCATCACGCGCTGGTGGATCTCCGGCTGGGCAAACGCCATCCGCTTGAAGTCCTCGGGAGCGACCGTCGCCAGACGGCAGTCGGTCTCGGCCTGCATGCGCACGCCGAGCGTGCCTCCGGTCAGCACGGCGATCGCCCCCATCCAGGTTGGTGCGGTGTGGTGGCCGACCGGCTCGCTCTGGCCTTGGGCGAGGATGAAAGCTTGGGCGCGGCCCTCCAGGAGAAGTTGCAGGCCGGGCGGCTCCTCGCCCTGCTCGGCGATGACCCCGCCGGCGAGGACGCGGCGAGGATGGGCAAGCGACACCCACTCGGCGAGCTCGGCCTCCTCGAGACCGTCAAACAGGTCGACACCCCGTAGCTCCTCGAGCGTCACAGGCTGCTCACTCATGCGTCCACCAGGTATTCGTGGATCAAGGAGACCGCCATCGAGCCCTCCCCCACGGCGCTCGCGACACGCTTGATCGAGCGCGCGCGCACGTCGCCTGCGACGAACACTCCCGGCACCGTGGTCTCGAGGACATAGGGCTCGCGCTGCAACGGCCAGCCGTTGGCTTGAACATCGCGGCCGGCAAGGATGAAGCCGCGCTCGTCGCGCGCCAGCACGCCGTCGAGCCAGTCGGTGCGCGGTGAGGCGCCGATGAACACGAAGCAGGCGTCGGCGGCCAGCATCTGCTCGCCTTCTGGCCCCTTCACATGCAAGCCTGTCAGCCGACCTCCCTCGCTCTCGGCCGCCAGCGCCGAAGTACCGGTGAGGACCTCGATGTTGGGCTGGGCCGCGATCTGCTCGATCAGGTAGTGGGACATCGACTTCTCGAGCGATGAGCGCACGAGCATCGTGACCTCGGCGGCATACCCGCTGAAATAGACGGCGGCCTGGCCGGCGGAGTTCGCGCCCCCGATCACGACCACGCGCTGGTCGGCGCAGCCACGTGCCTCGGTCATGGCCGCGCCGTAGTAGATGCCGGCGCCGGTCAACCCGGGGAAGCCGGGCGTGTCTAGCTGGCGGTAGGACACGCCGGAGGCGACGATCACGCAGCTCGCGCTGAGCGAGCCGCCACCGCTCAAATCGACCAGGCGCGCGGAGCCCTCGGCGCGCAGACCGACGGCCTCCTGCACTGTCAGTAGCTCGGCCCCCAGACGCCTCGCCTGGTCTGTTGCGCGGCGCGCCAGGTCCGACCCGCTCAGTCCTGCCGGGAAGCCTAGGTAGTTCTCGATGCGACTCGATTGACCCGCCTGTCCACCCGGCGCCTCGCGCTCGACCATCACCGTCTTCAGACCCTCAGAGGCGCCGTAGACCGCGGCCGCCAGGCCCGCCGGGCCGCCACCGACCACGACCAGGTCGTAGTGGTCCTGAGCGGGTGCGCCGCTGACGCCGAGGCGCTCGGCCAACTCCAGGATCGTGGGGCGCTCGAGCACGCTGCCGTCCTCGAGCAATGCCACCGGCAGGCGCTCGGAGTCCACGCCGGCAACCCGCAGCAGCTCGCGCGCCTCAGCGTCGCGTTCGACGTCCAGCCAGCGCGCCGGCACTCTGTTGCGTACGAGGAAGTCGCGCAGGTCGTGGGACTCGCGCGAGAAGCGATGACCGATGACGCGCACGCCGCCGGCTTCCAGGGCCGCACCCGCCTCCCATGTGGTCAACAGATCTTCCACGACTGGAAAAAGCTGCTCCTCTGGAGGGTCCCATGGCTTGAGCAGGTAGTAGTCCAGCGCCACCTCGTTGATTGCCGCGATCGCCGCCTCGGTGTCGGCATATGCCGTCAGCAGCACACGCTTGGCGTCGGGCACCAGCTGTCGGGCCTGCGTCAAATACTCCGTGCCAGGCATTCCCGGCATGCGCTGGTCCGCGATCAGCATCGCCACCTGATCGCCACGAGCGCGCAGCTCGCGCAGGATCTCCAACGCCTCTGACCCTGAGCCGGCTCGCAGGATCCGAAAACGCTCCCCGAAGCCCCGACGCAGGTCACGGGCAACCGCCGCCAGGACCGCCGGCTCGTCGTCGACGGCGAGGATCGCGGGCCGGCGTGACTTGGGCTCTGTGTCAGCGGCTTGGGCGGGGAGCTCGGCTTGCTCTGACATGTCCAGCATGACAGTAGCTCTCAGTTCCTGGTCGTGCATGCACGACCAGGCCGGACCGTACATGTACGGTCCGGGACAGCGCCGCATGCGGCGCTGTCTTTCCCAAATGGGGTGATGGACGGGTTAGTCGAGGAAGAGCGCGATGTCATCAACCGGCGCGCGCTGTGGGGCGCGCTGAGCTTGCACCGGGTGACCGAGGTGAAGCAGGCCAATGGGCTGCTCGGTTGCGGCCATCTCGAGGCCGACACGAACCGCCGGCTTCTCCAAAATCGCCAGCGTGCGCCAATAGCCAGCCAGGCCACGTGCGTGTGCGGCCAGCAAAACGATGTAAGCGGCAACCGCTGCCGCGAGCAGGTCGTCGTGCTGCTGGGACTCCTCGCCCTGCTCTTCGACCCCGACGACGATCAGCGTCGGGGCGCGCTCCAGCTTGCGCGCCGAGCCGGGTTGCTCGAGCTCCGCCTCGCGAGCCAGCATGGCCCGCGCTTGCGGGCCGAGCACACGAAAGCGCCATGGGTTGGTCAGATGATGGTTGGGCGCCCAGCGCGCCAGCTCGAACAGCTCCAGCAACGTCTCCCGGTCCACCGGCTCGGGGCCATATGCCTTATGCGTGCGGCGCGTCCGGATGAGGGATCCGAGGGTCGCGCCGGCGTCCCCGAGGCGGGTGTGCGCGAGCGTATCTGGAGAGTGGGAATCCGCAAGGTTGCTCGCAGGCATTTGTGCATCTGGCATAGCCGACACCGTAGCGTCCTACCATCTACAGATGGTGACGAGATCCGCCCATCGGGATGCGGTGTCGGCAGGCCACGACCGCAAGCGCATGCTGCTTGGCATGGGGTTGGGCCTGACCGTGGTGCTGGCCGCGCTCGTCGTCGCGGCGCTCGCCCTCTCCGGCGCGAGCTTGGCGAGCGATCCGTCGGCGCTTGCGCGCGTGTCTGTGCAGCCGCTGGGTGGCACGATCGAGCGCGTCGAAGCGTTCGGACCCGACGGGCAGAAGGTTCCCCTGACGGTACAAGGCGGGCGTTTGACTCCGCTGAAGCGGCTGACGCCGGGCGAGCAGGTCTCTGTCGAGGTTCAGGTACGCCGGCCCGGATGGCTCGGCTGGGCGTTGGGCAAGGAACGTACCGAGAAGCTGACGCTACAAGCGCCCGTCGCCCATGTGAGAGAGCAGTGGATGACGGTCCGTTCCGGGTCCGCGGTGCACGTCAGCTTCAACCAACCGGTGAGCGCCATCGCCTATGGGAGCACCGGCCGTTTGACGCACGTCACGACGCTACACCGTCCGCGCAACTCGGTCTCGCTCGGCTCCCAGCCGGCAACCGGCAGTACCGAAATCGCCGCGGCCGCGCGTTCCTGGGAGACGGTCGGCAAGCCGATGCAGGTGAGCTGGTTCCCAGAGTCCCACATGACTGTGATGGCCACGATCCCTGCGTCAGGGGCTCCGATCTCTCCTTACACTCCGATACGTTTGACGTTCTCGAAGACCGTGAATGACGCGATCGGATCGAATCGCCCGACGCTGTCGCCAAGCACGCCTGGACATTGGCGCGAAACCGACAGTCATACGTTGGTGTTCACGCCGTCTGGATTTGGAGCGCCGCTGGGCTCGCAACTGCACATCCAACTGCCGCGCGGGGTTGCGGTGACGACTGGCACCGGCTCCGCGTTGCGCAACACCAGCCAGGTCGAATGGACCGTGCCCGCAGGCTCGACCCTGCGTTTGCAGCAATTGCTTGCCGAACAGGGATATCTGCCCGTCGACTGGCAGCCATCCGGTGCGCCGGTGGCGCATACCCCCGGCGGTGAGGCGCAGGCGGCGGTCGAGGCCCCGAGCGGAAGCTTCGATTGGCGCTATTCGGATTCTCCCCATCAGCTGCGGGCGATGTGGAGCGCGGGGCAGGCGAACACGATCACGCGCGGCGCTGTCATGAAGTTCGAGAACGTCCATGGGATGACGGCCGACGGAATCGCCGGGCCGGCCGTCTGGCATTTGCTGCTGGCCGACGCGATCACCGGCAAGCGCCAGAGCAGCGGCTACACCTATGTCTACGTGAAACGAGAAGTTCCCGAGACCCTGACCCTATGGCACGACGGCCGTACTGTCCTGACCTCGCCCGCGAACACTGGAATATCCGGTGCGGAAACCGAACTTGGCACGTTTCCTGTGTTCGAGCACATCCCCGAAGGCACGATGAGCGGCACCAACCCTGACGGTTCTCACTACCAAGACCCAGGGATCAAGTGGATCAGCTACTTCAACGGCGGCGACGCCCTGCACAACTTCAACCGCTCCTCGTTCGGCACTCCGCAGAGCCTCGGCTGCGTGGAGCTGCCGCTCGCCGCCTCCGCGCAGATCTGGCCCTACACGCCGATCGGCACGCTCGTCACGATCGAAACGTAAGATCCGCGACGGCTCACGGTCGCAGGCCGTTTGCGCTTCCTGATTGGAAGGCTGTCTATTTCGTGGCTGCCATGCTGCTCGAGGCGCAGCTTGCAAGAGGCGGAACGCCGGTTCCTAGGACTGACGGCCGGCCTCCCAGGCGCAAGCGGCGGCGCGGTCCAGCAGCAACTGGCGCTCTCTGGTGTTGCCGACGAGCGATACCGCGCGCTGAAATTCGCCCTGCGCCTCCTCGAAGCGGCCGAGCCTCGCCAACAGGTCTCCGCGGACACTCGGCAGCAGGTGATAGTTCTGAAGCGAGGCTTCGCCCAGCAGCGGATCGAGCGCTTCCAGGCCTACCGCCGGACCGAAGGCGCTTGCCAATGCAACCGCGCGATTAAGCTCCACGACCGGCGAAGGCGCGAGCTGGGCCAGTGCCTCGTACAAGGCGGCGACGCGAAGCCAGTCGGTGTCCTGCGGCTCGGACGCGCGCGCGTGGCACGCGGCGATCGCGGCCTGAAGGGCATACGGGCCGAGGGATCCGCCCAGCTGCTCGGCTCGCTCCAGCGCGGCCAGGCCACGGGCGATCAGTAGGCGATCCCAGCGTTTGCGGTCCTGGTCGAGTAGCAAAATCGGGTCGCCCGTCGCGCCGACGCGGGCGCCCAGACGCGATGCTTGGATCTCCATGAGCGCGACCAGGCCCAGGACCTCTGGCTCTTGCGGTGTCAGCTCGGCGAGGATTCGGCCCAGGCGCAATGCCTCCTCGCAGAGATCGGCGCGTATCCAGTTCTCGCCTGCGCTTGCCGTGTATCCCTCGTTGAAAATCAGATACAGGACCGCCAGCACCGATGAGAGTCGCTCACCCAGCTCGTCCACGTCGGGCAACGCGAACGGGACCTTCGCCTCGGCCAGCGTGCGCTTGGCGCGCACGATTCGCTGCGCCAAGGTGGCCTCTGCGACCAGGAACGCGCGCGCGATCTCCTCCGTTCTCAACCCACCGAGCAGGCGCAGCGTCAGCGCCACCCGCGCTTGCTCTGACAGGACTGGATGACAGCACATGAAGATCAGGCAGAGCAAGTCGTCGCCTACCTGCTCCTCGATCGAGGCTTCAAGCCGTGCTTCTACCGAGTCGCCCTGAAGCTCCAGCTCGCCGGCCAGCTGCTTCTGCTTTTGCGCCAGGCGCTTATTACGGCGCAGCACGTCGATCGCGCGATGCTTGGCCGTGGCCATGAGCCAGGCGCCCGGGTTCTCCGGAACGCCTGACTCGGGCCACTGCTCTAGCGCGATCACGAGCGCGTCCTGGGCCAGGTCCTCCGCCAGACCGACGTCACGCACGATCCTCGTCAGGCCGGCGATCAAGACCGGCGACTCGATCCGCCAGACAGCCTCAATCGCCAGCTTCTCGCTGGCAACAGCCATTATTCGCTCACGCCAATCAACGCCTTCCAACCTGTTCTCCGAACGGGCTTCTCTACGTGCAGGTCGAACCCGCCGCTCGGACGTGTCGCTCGGATTGCTCTAGCTTGCCGCCGCCGCCTGGACCTCCGGCGGGAAGTCCGACATCTCAAAGACCTGGCGCACCTCGATTACGTCGCCCTCGGCCGCCGGGCAGCGCGAAGCCCACTCGACCGCCTCCTGCTTGGATTTCGCTTGGATCAGCCAGTAGCCGCCGATCACCTCCTTGGCCTCGGTGAAGGGGCCGTCGGTGACGTTTGCCTTGCCGCCGGAGAAGGACACGCGGGCGCCCTTGCCCGCCGGGTGCAGTCCGTCGAGGCTGAGCAGGATCCCGGCTTTGGCCAACTCGTCGTTGTAGCGACTCATCGCCGAGACAGCCTCAGCGCTCGGGCTCCAGTCGGCTTCGTCTGAGATGTTGGGAATCATGATCATCATGAAGCGCATCGTCGTTGCTCCTCTGTAGTGGGGTGGCGCCTCGGCGCGGACCGCCTTCTCGACAGCTTCGCACCTCGGCTTCTATCTGTACGTCGAACGAGCAACCGCGAAATCGACATGGCTTTCTCGAGCCACAACCGAGCGTGAGCCAGCCGACCCTACGCCGGCGAAAACGACCTTCGCCACGAAGTGAGCGGACTGCTCATATAGTCGCACGCGCGAAAGCGCGCCCTGAGCCGATAGCACGAATCATGCCGATCATTCGGCCGACACCACGCATCTCCCTGTTCGCGTAGGCAGCAGGTAAGGTATCCTGACCGCTATCGGGCCGGAGGCGCACGTTGCTATACGTCGGGCTGGGCATCATTTACCTGTTCCTGCTGCTCTTTCTTGGCTACAGGACCTACCAAAATCGCCACTGGGTCCTGCTGATCCTCGGATTCGTCATCCCGTTCTTGTGGATCGCGGGCGCGATGCTGCCGCCAAAGGGCATGTCCCACGTGGACGAGCTCTACGCACGGCGCGACGAGACCGACTGAGTCTGCTCACGGCACCGCCCGTGCAGCGAACACCCGACTCTGACGCTGCCGTTGAGAGGCAATGGCTAGGCTTGTGCGGTGCACGTTCAGCCCAAGTATGCGATGAGCCTCGACGAGGCTCGAAGCGTCGTTGAAGAGCATGGGTGGGCGCGGGTGCTCACCAACGGAGAAGATGGTCTGCGTGCGACATATGGATTCTTCCTGCTGGAGGACGAACCCGGAGAGGAGATTGTCGTCGCCGGACATTTTGCGCGCGCGGACCCACAATGCGCCGACATCGAGGCAGGCGCTCCCGCCCTGTTGATTTTCGAGGGGGCGCATGGATTCGTCTCGGCGTCCTGGTATCGACCAGAGCTGACCGATGTTCCGAGCACGATGAATCACATCTCCGTCCATCTCCATGGGACACCTCAACCGCTCGACGGCGAAGAGCGCTTCGACGTACTACGCCGCACCCTGGAGCGTCACGAGACGAGACTCGGTGAGGATGGATGGCGATTGGAGGGCGGAGGTCTTGAGCTGTCGCGGAGAATCGCCCCCCAGACCGTCGCCTTCAGGCTTCGCGCCGTGCGCGTGGAAGCAAAGGCCAAGCTGTCCCAGGGCATGCCCCGTCCGGTACGGGAGCGGATTGCCGAGCGACTCGACGAGCCCGGCCCGCATCAGCATCGCGAGCTGGCCTCGCTCATGCGCAGATTGGAGCTGGGCGACGGGAGGTAGCCGATCAGCGCGCCACCCCCCACACCCGGTAGCCGCCCTTGAAACGGGACACGAACACGACCCCCTCGGACAAACTGGCGCTGGGCCACTCCTTCGGAAACTGGAGCTCCACGACAACCATCCTGGCTTGGATCGCTCGGCCGGTTTCACCCGCTCCCGTCCCGGTGCACGCGAGGCGGGGATGGGGTAGCGCTGCCAACAACGCTGGGGCACCCACATTGGAGGCGCACAGCGGGCGATGACGGGGACGCGCCTTCATGACGCGTCCCCGTCTGTACCAGTTGCCCGGCGATCAGTGGCCGGCGACCCCCGGCAGCACCTGCGTGCCTTCGATCTGGACCGCTTCGAGCGCGTCGGGATCCAGACCCAGCAGGTCCAAGATCGTCGGTGCGATCTGGGTCGTCTCGACCCATGAACCGTACGAGCCTGGGTGCACCGCCCCCGGCGCGTAAACCAGGATCGGCACGTCACGGTCGGCCGGGTTTGCGCCGCCGTGCTCGGCTATCTTTGTGCCGCCCGTGTAGACGACACCGACCTGCACCACGCCCCATACGTCGGGGTGGCGCGGGTCGCTGACTGGCACGCCGAAGTATTTCGCTGCTTCATCGCCGGCGTAGATTTCGGCCAGCCCTGAGTGTTCCAGCGTTCGCGTGCTGCCGTCATAGGCGACGCCTGTCGCCGTGTGATTCCACAGGTATTCCTTGACGAAATCGGCTGCTTCCTGGGAGGTGTTGGACAGGTAGCTCTGCCACGCGTCGTCATCGGTGCCGGCCACGATCAGGGCGCCTGAGCCGGGGTGAAGCGCTTCCCAGCCGGCGTTGATCGCTTCGATGATCGGGCCGTCCTTGATTTTCACCAGGGAGTTCGGATCTTGCGGCGACTGACCGTGCTTGGCCGAGACGATGATTGCCGTCGAGTTTGCGAGGCCTTGCGCTTGGATCTCTTCGTCCATCGCTTGGAGCTTGGCGTTGATGTAGTCAAGCGCCCGTTGCAGCAGCGGCCCGGGAGTTGTCGTGCCCGGCTCATAACCGCCAGTGAGGCCATCGGATGTGTGCAACTTCTCCGCCGTCGAGACGGTCTGGAAGTTCATGCCGAAGATCGCCGGCGTGCCCACTCTCGTTTTGCGACTGTGGTCATAGCCGTCGATCTCGTTCAGCACCGCTTGGACCTTGTAGGAGTCGTACTGCATCGTCGCGGCGTTGTCTTCGGTCCAGCTGATTTCACCGGGATACTGTTTGCCGCCCGGTTCAAGCGCGATCGAGTCGATCTCCGGTGTGAACAGGTCGTCGATGCTTTTGCCGGCTGGGCCTTCGAGGGCTTCGTAGGCAGGGTGCTTGTCAGACCATGCGGTCCGCATCCCGTGATCGTGGATCACTTCGAAGATCGTGTTGACCTCGAGATATTCGTGCGGGTAGATCGGCTTGCAGGTCGCGGGGTTCACCGGCAGAGCGACCGGATTGAGCAGCGAGCTGGGCTGGGCGGTCATTTGCAGAATGTTTTCGGGCAGACCGGCGAGACCCTCACCGGCATCGAGCGCGTTCGCGTTGATGTCGTCCGGCGAGTCGTAGATGACTTCGCCACCGGTCGGCTGGCCGTGGCATGAGGTCGTGCCGGCGGGCAGAACTGCGTGGCTGTACTCGTCGTCGTAGTAGACGCCGGCCGTGCGCGGGTTGGCGCCGGTGACCTGAGCGACCATTCCCGGGAACGAGTCGGAGGGGATCGGCGTGTGCGCGCCCGAGTACTCGGCGCCGCCACCGACCAGCTTTGCAAGCTCAGAGCCCGGATGGTTGCTCACATACCATTCGAGGTCGGACTGGTGAAGGCCGTCGACCGAGATCAGCAGCACATGGGAAATTGGGGTTTTGTCGTGTCCTCCGTGATTGCCCGATCCCCCTTTGTGGTTTCCGCCTCCTCCTTTGTGGTCTCCGCGCCCACCATTGTGGTCTCCGCGCCCACCGTTGTGGTCTCCCGAGCGTCCTTTGCGACCTCCCGACTGTCCTTTCTCTCCGGACCGGCCGTGATCGCCCCATCCTCCTTTTTGATCCTGTGACGGCGCGCCGTGATCCCGCGACGGGTGCGCCAAGACGACCGCCGCCGGAGCAGCGACCGCGATAGCACCGGCCGCGAGCGCTATGCCTGCGCCGCGATGAATTCGTCCGAGCATGGAACCTCTCCTCAGTTGAGGGTGAGCATGTTCGTGTAGTCCTATCCGCGCCTGCCCCCGGCGAAGTTGCCGACCTGTGGAGATCGTGTAGCGATCTCGTGAATGCGCTCTCTCGCCTTCGCTCAGGCGCCGACGTAGGCCGCGAGATGCTCGCCGGTGAGCGTGGAGCGCTCTGCCACGAGCTCGGCCGGCGTGCCCTCGAAGACGATCCGCCCGCCGTCGTGGCCGGCGCCTGGGCCGAGGTCGACGATCCAGTCTGCGTGCGCCATGACCGCCTGGTGGTGCTCGATGACGATCACCGACTTGCCGGAGTCCACGAGCCGGTCGAGCAGGCCCAGCAGCTGCTCGACGTCGGCGAGGTGCAGTCCCGTGGTCGGCTCGTCGAGGACGTAGATAGAAGTCCCGCCCTCCCGGTGGGCCCCTTTATCAACCATCTGAGTGGCCAGCTTGAGACGTTGTCGCTCGCCGCCTGAGAGCGTCGGCAGCGGCTGGCCGATGCGGAGATAGCCGAGCCCGACGTCGGCGAGCCGCTCGAGGATCTTGTGGGCCGCCGGCGTGTTGGCCTTGCCGGCGCCGAAGAACTTCTCGGCCTCGAGGACCGACATCGCGAGCACCTTGCTGATGTCCTTGCCGGCGAACTTGTACTCGAGCACCTCGGCTTGGAAGCGCTTGCCCTCACATACCTCGCAGGGGGCGGCGACTCCGGCCATCATCGCCAGGTCGGTGTAGATCACGCCCGCGCCGTTGCAGTTCGGGCAGGCGCCCTCGGAGTTGGCGCTGAACAGCGCCGGCTTGACGCCGTTCTCCTTGGCGAAGGCCTTGCGGATCGGGTCGAGCAATCCCGTGTAGGTCGCTGGGTTGCTGCGCCGCGAGCCCTTGATCGCCGTCTGGTCGATCGATACGACTCCATCTAGCTTGGAGACCGAGCCGTCGACCAGCGAGCTCTTGCCGGAGCCGGCAACGCCCGTGATGACGGTAAGGACACCGAGCGGGATGTCCACGTCGATGTCTTGCAGGTTGTGAGTATCGGCGCCCCGCACCTCGAGGGCGCCATCCGCCGAGCGTACCTCGTCCTTGAGGCCGGCCCGGTCCTCGAGGTGGCGGCCGGTGATCGTGTCGCTTGCCCGGAGCGCCTCGACGGATCCCTCGAACACCACCTCGCCACCGCCGGAACCGGCACCCGGGCCGAGGTCCACGACGTGGTCGGCAATCGCGATCGTCTCGGGCTTGTGCTCCACGACGAGCACGGTGTTGCCCTTGTCGCGCAGCGCCAGCAGCAGCTCGTTCATCCGCTCGATGTCGTGCGGGTGCAAGCCGATCGTTGGCTCGTCGAAGACGTAAGTGACGTCCGTGAGCGATGAGCCGAGCTGGCGGATCATCTTCACCCGCTGGGCCTCTCCGCCGGAGAGCGTGCCCGAAGGGCGCTCGAGCGAGAGGTAGCCCAGGCCGATGTCAACGAACGAGTCAAGCGTCGCGCCCAGGGCCTCGAGTAGCGGGGCCAGCGACTTGTTCTCGAGCTTGTTCAGCCACGCCGCGAGGTCTGAGATCTGCATGGCGCATGCGTCGGCGATGTTGATCTGCTTGATCTTCGACGACCGAGCCTCTGCGCTCAGCCGCGTACCGTCGCACTCAGGACATGTGCTGAAAGCGACCGCCCGCTCCACGAAGGCGCGAATGTGCGGCTGCAGCGAGCCTGAGTCCTTTGAGAGCATCGACTTCTGGATCTTGGGGATCACGCCCTCGTAGGTGAGGTTGATGCCCTCGACCTTGATCTTGGTCGGCTCCTTGTAGAGGAGGTCGTTCAGTTCCTTCTTGGTGAACTTGGCGATCGGCTTGTCAGGGTCGAAGAAGCCACAGCCCATGAAGATGCGCCCGTGCCAGCCCTCCATGCTGTAGCCGGGGATCGTCAACGCGCCCTCTCGCAGGGACTTGTTCTCGTCATAGAGCTGAGTGAGATCGATGTCGTTGACCGAGCCGCGGCCCTCGCAGCGCGGGCACATACCACCGAGGATGCTGAAGCTCCGCTTCTCTTTTGTGGTGCGCCCTGCGCGCTCGAAGGTGACCGCGCCCGCGCCTGAGATCGAAGCCACGTTGAAGGAGAAGGCCTGGGGCGAGCCGATGTGGGGCTTGCCCAGGCGGCTGAAGAGGATGCGCAACATCGCGCCCGCGTCGGTGGCGGTGCCCACCGTGGAGCGAGCATCGGCGCCCATCCGCTCCTGGTCGACGATGATCGCGGTCGTCAACCCTTCGAGCACGTCCACCTCGGGGCGCGCCATCGTCGGCATGAAACCCTGCACGAAGGCGCTGTAGGTCTCGTTGATCAGGCGCTGGGACTCTGCTGCGATCGTGCCGAACACGAGCGAGCTCTTGCCCGAGCCGGAGACGCCCGTGAACGCTGTCAGTCTGCGCTTGGGAATCTCGACGCTTATGTCCTTCAGGTTGTTCACCCGGGCGCCGTGGACGCGAATCGCCTCATGGCTGTCGGCGGCTTGCCGAGCTTGGCTGTCGGCGGCTCTCGGCGGCTCAGACGACCGTGTATTCCTCATGATCGCTCCTGAAATCGTTGGTCTATGGGGTCTTCGCCAGGACTACTCCGATCGAGACGAACGGGAAGCCCGGAAATCGACAGCGTCGTCTCCGGATGCCTCAGAAGACGACAGCGCGGCTTCGCGGATGGGCGTCTCGTGGCGCGCTCAAGCAGCGGGCTGCATCACCGTGAACGAAGCTCCCTGGGGATCGACGATCCCGGCGAAGCGGCCGATCGGCATGTCCATCGGCTCGTTCGTGATGGTCGCCCCCAGCTCGCGGGCCTTGGCGACCATTGCGTCGCAGTCGGCTACCGCGAAGACCACACCCCAGTGTGGAGGGATCTCGGCCGGGAAATACTCGTCGCTCATTTGCATCATGCCGCCGATCTGTTTGCCCTCGTTCTCCCAGACCGTGTACGTCTGTGGCGCGCCCTCGAAGGCAGGGGGACGGCCCTGCCATCCGAAGACAGCCGAGTAGAACGCCTTGCCTGCATCGGCGTCGCGGGTGAGCACCTCGTTCCAGCACAGCGAATTGGGCTCATTGACCAGGTCGGCTCCGGTGAAGCTCTTCGGCTGCCAGATACCGAATACAGCGCCGGTTGGGTCGGCGAAGACGGCCATGCGTCCGATGTCCATCACGTCCATCGGCTCGACCACGACGGTGCCGCCGGCTGCCTTGACCTTGGCTGCGGTCTCCTCGGCGTCGGCGACGCTTATATACGTGGACCATGCCGTGGGCTGGCCCTCCTGCATGATCCCCATCAAACCGCCGATGTTCTTGGCGTCCTGCTGAAACATGCGGTAGCCACCGCTCTCCTCAGAGCCCGGCTCGGTGGCGCTCCAGCCCATCAGCTCGCCGTAGAACTTGATGGAAGCGTCGGTGTCGGGCGAGGAAAGTTCGATCCAGGACGGGGTTCCAGGTGCGTAATCGGGCATGGTTTCTCCTTTGCGGACGAGGGACTCTCTCGATCGTGGCAGATCGAAGCTCGGTATGTGTGTCTTCCCGGTTGGCGCATGCGCCAACCGGCGACGGCGCACATGTGCGCCGTCGTGCGGGGCGCGCATGCGCGCCCCGGGCAGGGCCGCATGCGGCCCTGCCCCGACCCGTACATGTACGGGTCGGCCCCTGGCACATGTGCCAGGGGAACCGTCTCTCAGAAGAACGCGACGACGACCTGCGCGAGGGCCGTCACGGCCTGCGCGATGGCTGCGGCCGGACCGGCAAGCTCCTTGAGCGAGGCCAGCTTGGCGAGCAGCTTGTCCTTGTCTGGCGCTGGGGCCTCGAGCTCGTGAGTGACCTCAGCGTTGGTCGCGAGCAGCGCTTGGCGCGTATCCGGCGGACCGTCGAATGCTTCTATCGCACTGCGCAGATCTGCAAGAGGAGCGCTGAACGGTCCGGTCGAGATGTTCTGCTCTACACGGCTGTTGGTGCCGACTGCCACATTCTGCCCGGAGATGGTGATGTTCTGGCCGCTTACTCCCTGGTTGAACGTGTCAGACATTTGAACGGTCCTTTCTGCCTCGAGGGGTGAGAGCGGGTGGTCGAAGATGAGAGGGGTCCATCAGGGCTTCGCTCCGACCGGCGGCGCGCCGCTCTCAGAGCCGCCACCGGGTCGCGGGATCGCATCGAGGATTTTCGATGATTGCCCGACGGCCACGTTGTGGCCGCTTATATTGGCCTCTTTGGCCATCACGCCATTGTTGATGATCGTGGCGCTGCGTTCGACCAGCTCTCCCGTGTCGATCCCATGCCGCTCCAGGACGGTTACGAGCGAGTCGAGCACACTGCGTTCGAGGAACTTGTCATACATGTCCTTGTCCAGCCGCTGGAAGTAGCGGCGGTATCGGGTCGAGCGCACCCGATCGAGGGCAGTAACCGGTGCACCGTAGTCGTGGAATGGGTCCCGAGCCACCTGTCGTGCGGCGTTGGAGCTCTCCATGTCTCGACTGACCGGCCTGAAGAGGACTTTTGGTGCCCGCAAAGACAGGCCCGGCGTCGCCGCCGCCGAGCGGGCGATCGTTCTCAGGAGCTCACCTGGACGGATGCCGCCGCCCATGTGGTCCAGGCGATGGAGCTCCTCCTCGAGTGGCACGAGCACGAACTTGTTGAGCTCGCAGAAGAGGCGCCCATTGCTGATCGCGAATCGCAGGAACAGCGATACGACGAGCTCCCCGCGCCAGTCGACGATCTCGATGCACCGGTAGTGGCGTACCTGATGCGTCGGCGAGATCATGTAGCGGCTCAGCACGTCGAGCTCCACCCAAGCCGGCGGCGCGCCCAACGGATCTGACAGGAGCTGGGGATCATTGCGGACGTCTGAGCCGCTCACGAACAGGCGATCCCGGATCTCCATGTTTGACATTTCGAGCGTGGCCAGCGCACTCGCCACCTCTGAGTAGAGATCAGTCACTTTCAGCTCACTCGGAGTCGAGCGATCGCCGAACATGTCGTTCCGACCCTTACATAGATCGATCAGGAAGGACCAGCCACCCACGTTCAGACCAGCGGCCGCGAATGGCATGAAGCCGCTGTAGATGGTGAGGTTTCCGCGTTGGTCGCGTGCCAATTCGTCGATCCGCAGCACGAGACCTCGATCCGTGGGAGTCGGCGCCTGATGCTCTGCGAAATCCCTGGGGTTGAGGTGTTTGATCACGAAGTAGGTGGCGCTGAACGTATCCCACAGTACGATTGCCCAGCCGAGCAGAAATCCCAGCAGCAGCCATAGAAAGGAGCCTCTGGACACGAAGAACAGGATGATCGTGGCGATTACATCCAGCATCAGCAGCCCGTCGCGCACCGTCTTCTGGCGGCACGCCGCAAGGCAATGCTTGGCTACTGTCGCAATGTCCACGCCGGTGGGCACAGAGATCGCGCGATGACGCTCGTGGACGACCTCGTCGACGACGTCCTGGGCAAACGTGGGATCCAGATAGGCCGCCGTGCACATCAGGCGCGTGGCCTCCGTCCAACCCTGGTCGGCGCCGCCTTCCGCGCGGGGAGCGAACGGCCGCGCCTCAGGGGCATCCGATGGCCCAGACGGTGATGTCGAGCGCGCCGATTGCGCCCCCTCGCCGGCCGGCACGGCCTGGCTCGGCGGGGTCTCCAGATCGGCCTCCGTGATCTTCAGACGTTTCGACCCGTCTGTCTGTGAACTCTCGTCACTCATTTCATCCTCGTTTCGTTCGTCCTCGTTTACGGCGCCGGCACGGCTCCTCGTCATAGCCCGTCCGTGTCATCGGCCAATGTGCTCTGCCTGCAGCCCTAGGCGCACGGCCGAAAAGATCCGTTCAAGCGCCTGAGGCGCCACTGTTATGCCCGGGTTGTCAAGCGTTGGCTGCACGCTCGGGAGAAACACCGCGGCGACGGCCACCGGCGTGCGGTCTACGTGCAGCACGACGATCTGACCCGTGAGGAAGCGTGCCGGACGCTCCTGGCTACCTCCCCATCCAGCCTTCCAAGCTGGATGCCACGCGCTCGGGAAGGCCGCGCCCGCTCCCCAGTCCAGCGGAGGCGCCGACGGTGGGGCGGGTTCTTCCAGAGGCGACTCCTTTGGCTTCGCCATCAGTCCGAGCAGATACTCGCCGGGAGCGCCATATACGCCGTCGCCTAGCGCATGCGTGAAGGCGATCGCGTCAAGTACGCTCCATTCCGCCGTCCCGAACTGAGCCGCCAGGCCAAGATCGCCCCCTGACAAGCCTCCTTTGTGGCGTTCTAGATACCGCACGCACGCCTCTTCCGCGACTGCCGCCTGCGGAGCAGCCTCGATGCCGGCACCGGCGCTTTCGAGGACGTCTTCGAATGCGGCGACTGCTCCGGCGAGGTCCCTACCGGAGTCTTCCTGCAGACCTACTATCACCCGTCTGATCGCACAGTTGTCCGAGCGGCGAATCGCGTCGGCGAGCGCCGAGCTCAGTACCGCATCCGGCCTGTCATTTACTGCTTCCAGGGCCGCGATACTCACGACAGCCTTGCTCATGCTCCACATGCGGTGGCGTGCGCCCACCGGCCCACTCGAAAGCGGCTTGGCGTCACCCGAGACCCACACGGCAGCGGCGGCCTCGCCGCCGAGCCCATCGGCTTCGTGCACTCCTCGCTCGAGTGCCGCCTGCAGCATGGTCTGCGAATGCGCCGCATGAACGCCCTCGGCATCCACACCGCTCTCGCCAGCCCGGTCGGAGCGCGCGAGCGGGGTCCCTGGCGAGGAGTGGCCGGCAACTCTCACAGCTTCCGGGCGCCCGGAAGCAGAGGCAGCGCCATCGCGCCGAGCGATGATCACGCCAACGATCAGCGCCGCGAGCAGACCGCTTGCGAGCGCGATCGCTACGAAGACCGCATCGCGACGGAACGGTCGTTGTCGGCCCGCCACCTCAACAGCTCCCGCCGAGCAATTCGGAATAGCGGGGCTTCCATGCTTGTTCGCGCTGCGGTGTCGTGGAATAGCCCGGGTCGTAGCGCCATTCTCCGGCTTCGTACTTCACCCAAGTGATCCCCGACCATTCGCTACACGAAGCGCCGGGTCGATCCCACTTCATCCCGGTGACATCCACCTGCGCCACGCCGCCGCTCGGTTCGGTGCTCTGAATCGAGACTTGCAGTCCAGCCGGGTTCAGGTATGGCCTGAGGGTTGACTGGTTTTTCTTCCACGTGGCGTAACCCTGTTCGCGTTCGTCTTGAGCTTGCTTACGCCGGCTCAGGAGTTCCCACGCGGCGTGATAGTCGCCCCGCACCACATCTTCGTGCCAGTCGCGGAGCATCTGCTGGATTTCCGATTCCATCTGTTGCGTCGAGACGGCCGGCAGCAACCCTTCAGCACTCGTCGTCGTGGTGTCTTCTCCCGTTTCTCCGGTCGCCTGTTCGCCGGAGCCATCGGGCGACGTTTCAGTAGTTCCCGTCGAGGCTGCTGCGCCCGCCTCAAAATCATTGGCCAGCGCATGCGCATTGCTTTTGCCGCCGCGACTGACGGTGATCGCCACGGCCACACCCACAAGCGCCACTGCGAGCGCGATAACTGCGATTGCCATCACAGGGCTCCAACGCCCGCCGACCATCGCGGGAGGTGGCGACGGCTGTGAGGAGGATGGCGGCGGCGGCGAGAGAACCGTCGTTTCGGGTGGCGCCGGCGGCAGGTCTCCAGGTGCTCGCAGCGGCGCTTCGGTCGACGGTGACTGTGGCAGAACTGCGCCTGCCTGTGCCGGCGTGAGCGCCACGAGGCGCAGGACGTCATGCTCGTTCACACCTGCCTGGGCTAGCTTTTCCTGGCCTCCGATCTGCCGTCCGGTTCGCTCCTGGCGAAAGCCGTAGACGAGCGGCAGGCCATCAGCGCCTGTTCCGGGGAGGCCCATCATTTGGACTAGTCGCGCCGCGATCGAGCCCGCCGCGGCCGCATCCGGCACACTCACCTGCTCGGTTCTCGTGCCCGTCTCATCAATGATCGTCAGATCCAACGTCGTCCCCCATGCTTTTGTACAGGCGCGAGCGCCCCGAGTCGGATGCTGCCGCATCCTCTGCCGAGACGAAGCGCAGCGTACAGGATCGATCGTCAAAAAGTCATCAGATTGAATTATCCGAAAATACGCAGGAGTGGAATCTTCGGACTAGAGCGAGCAGCTTCCTCAACATCCGAGTTGCCGACATCCAAGCTGTGTACGCCGAGTGGAGCGCGCGCGGTGCCAATTCCTTGCGCCGCCGGGGAGCGCGCGACCGAGCTGCGCTTCCACATCCGCGATCCGGACGGCTACTTGATCGAGGCGGGCCAAACGACCCTGGCCAGAGGATGTCCTGCGCCGTCTCGATCATCCACCTGCTTGGCTCTGTTCACGAGAGCGAACTCCGCAAGCGCTCGTCGAGCCACGACTCGATGTCTTTCAGTGCCGTGCTTGCCATCGTCGTCGGGTGGAGCGTGAAGCCGTGGGGGGACTCCGGGTAGACGCGAACGTCGACCTCACCGCCGGCTGCCCTCAGCCGGGCCGCCATGACCAAGTTGTCCTCGAGCAGGATGTCCGAGCTTCCGAGGACGAGCAGAGCGGGCGGCAGGCCGCGCAGGTCGCCGTATATTGGGGAGATGTCAGGGTTCGTGCGGTCGGCCACGTGTCCCGCATACGCCTGTATGAAGAACTCGCCGTCGAGCAGCCGGCCGGCCGGCGTCTGCCCGCTCAGGTCGTATGTGCCGAATTGCAGCGCAGCGCCGACGAAGGGGCTGACCACACCGCGGTCGCGGAGCCGCAACAGCGTCGTCATCGCCAGCGTCGCTCCCGCTGATACGCCGCCGATCATCAAGCGGGTGGTTCCAAAGCTGGTCTCGGCTTCCTCCAAGAGCCACAACGCAGCCGTCTCGCAGTCATCGGGTGCTGCAGGCCATGGGTGCTCTGGGGCCAGGCGGTAGCCCACGCTCACCACAGCGATCCGGAGAGCGTGAGCGAGGCTGCGATTGTGCGGGTCCCCGCGTGCCGGCGAGCCCATGTAGAAACCGCCACCGTGAAAGTCCAAGTAGACCCCGCGCGCGGTCCCGCTCTCAGGAGCGATGACCCTCACCGGCACTCGCCGGCCGCCAACATCGACTATCTCCTCCACTGCCGGCGGCCCAGGCGATGTCGCCGAGCCGGCGCCTTTGGCCCGCGCCTGCTCGAGCGCCCGCGCCTCCCGCAGCCCCTCCGGGGTGCTCGGGTCAGGCTGAGAGTCGCTGCCCCTGCTCGCGGCCCGTGCTGCGTAGAAGGCGCGGCTCTCCTCGACGTGGGCCGCCGGCTCCGCGTAACTCGAGCCCTCTCCAGTTCCAAGCTGCATGAGTCTCCTCGCCTGTGCGTGCCGTGCGCCCGGCCGAGCAGTCCAGCACACAGGCCGGACGCTCCACGCATACGGACCCGCGGCCATGTAGACGCCAGGAGCGATATCTGAGCCCCGGTGAAACAGCCCGCTCGGCAGTCACCGGGCCGCCTGCGCTGGACGTTTGTTCGATGATCCGCCCTGGGGCGCTAACGGGCGTAATTGTTGGTGGCGAAGATCGTCTTGTACGTGTACGCGCGAGCGCGGACGGTTAGGTCGGACGGATTTGTTCTGCGTCTGCGCAACCTACGCAAGGCGCGTGCTCGAGAACCACGATGCTCAGCCGAGTCGACACCTCCAACCGCTCACACCCGGCCTCGAGGCCGTTTGGGATCCTTCGGCGCGAACTCGACGAAGGCACGAGCGTGATCTCGATCGAGGGCGAGCTGGATCTCGCCACGGCCCCGCGCTTGAAGTGGATGCTGCTCGATGCGCTCGATGCTGGTCACGAGAAGCTCGTCATTGACCTTGCGCTCACCACGTTCATGGACTCGACGGCCCTCGGCGTGCTCGTCGGTGTCAACCGAAGCCTCGGCGTCGATGCGCGGATGGCGATCGTCTGTCCCCGGAGCCCCGTGCTGAAAATCTTTGAGCTTTCGGGGCTTGACGGAATGTTCGCGATCTTCTCGACAGTCGACGAGGCGCTCGCATACACGCGGGAACACACCCCCGCGGCGGGCTGATCGGGCGCGGGCTGCTGATGGTGAGCGACACCGCCAGGCGCTCTTCACTTGTCCCCCGCCGCCCTCCTCGGCGCCGCCGTCGCCGTCCAGTCACGACCATCGTCTCTGTTTGCTGTGCGCTTGTCTTGGCGTTCATACCGGCTGCTGTGGCAACACCGGACCATTCGCGCCCGACGCACGCCGCGAGCGCACCAGAGCCACCTGGCAGCCCCAGCCCGGCAGTCCCCTCGACCGGGCCAGGTCACGACAACGCACAACCGGGGTCCGAGAACGGCGAACTCCCAGGCCCGAGCTCAGGTGGGCGCTTGCAGCCGGGCCACGGGGAACATCCAGATCCCGAACACGGTGGGGGCCAACCGAAGCCTGGGACCGAAGGACATGGGCCTCCAGAACACCGTGGGGAGGGGCAAACTTCGCGGCCGGGTTCAGCCCACGTGGGTCCGTCTGACCCCGGCCATCAGCGCCATCAGCCACGAGCACCCGATCAGCAGCCAGAAAGCGCGCGCCATCCGGCTAGCTCGCACAGTCCCGCCACCCCCTCCCTACCAGCTCCACGCCATACGGTGGGCGCATCCCATTCGACGCCGCGCTCAGGTCCTTCGGCCGGTTCTGGCAAAGCTTCGCCTATCCCTCCCATACCTGACCAAGCACCCACGCCGAACCTGTCGAGAGCTACAACGCAAGCAACAGCGTCTGTGAATCCGACACCGGTGCCGGCCACCTCTGCTGCGCCGGCAACGTCTGCGCCGAAAGCGACGACGCCACCGCCCGCGGCCGGGTCGCGCTCGTTTCTCACAAGCGGCCCGCCGCGTGCCCCGCGGAATCCTCGGCACGCGCGACGCCGCGGCGCAGGGAGGTATCCAGCCCGGGTCGCGTTCTCCTCGGGCGCGGTCGCTCCCCTGGCCGCGATCCCGCTCGCGTCCGTACATACTGCGCGCGCGAGGCGTGCGCAGTACCCGGCGCATCGTGTCGCGACGGCCGGCCGACGCCCGTCCCCGATCGTGACGACGATCACCAGGATCGTCAGCGTCGTGCCGCCGTTCCTGTGGGTCCTCATCGGCGTTTTGCTGGCGCTGGCGCTGGGGCTGGGGCTACGCTCGCGCCTTGCCGGGCTGCGCGCCCGGCGACTGGAGCGCCAACGCGGAGCGCTGCTCGAGGACGTCGGTCTGCTGCAAGCAGCGCTGCTTCCCGCGCCTCCCGCCCGGCTCGGCCCGGTTGGCACCTCCTCGGCCTACCGTCCGGCGGACGGTCCCGGAGCCGGCGGGGATTTCTACGATGTGTTCGCGCTCGAGGATGGTCAGCTTGCCGTGATCGTCGGCGATGTCTCCGGGCATGGACGCGAAGCGCTGCCCCATACGGCGCTCGTGCGCTTCACGTTGCGCGCATATCTCGAGGCCGGCCTCTCGCCGCGCGCCGCCGTGCAAAAGGCTGGAGCGGTGCTTGGACGCCAGCTTGGCGGGTCGTTTGTCACTGTCGTGGCGGCCACCTATCAGCCGCGTGAGCGGCTCCTCGCCTTCGCCTGTGCTGGTCATCCACCACCGGTTGTGCTTGGTTCACGGTCGATCGCGCCGATCACCGTCGCCTCCGCGCTGCCGATCGGAGCCGGTATGCGGACCGGGACTCGGCAGACCTTGGTGTCCTTGCCTGGGCGCTCACAGCTCTGCTTCCACACAGACGGCGTCACAGAGGCGAGGGTTGCGGGAGAGCTGTTTGGCGAGGAGCGACTCGCGCGTACGCTTGCCGCGCTCGGGCCGAACGCCACGGCCTCGGGGCTCCTCGACCGAGTGGCCGAAGAAACCGACGCCCGCCCCGACGACATGGCTGCCTGCCTGCTGAACGTCGAGGGAAGTGCCGCCGCGCCGAGGATCCTCGTCGAGGAGCTAGAGCTCGACCGCGAGGGCGCCGCCGGCGATCGAGCGGAGCGATTCCTCCTTGCCGGTGGAGTCGAGCCGCGGGAGGTCGCCGAGCTCATGCGCTCTGCACTCGTCGTTGCCGAACGCTCGGGCACCGTCGTCCTCGAGTTGCGCCTTGGCGAGGGGCGACCGGAGGTCACGCTTGGACACGACAATGTCGCTCCTCTGCACACCTCCCGTGTGAGACGACAAGCGGGTCTCGAGGTGTCGCTGTGAGCCCCGCGCCGGCTCTCACACCAGACGCCGCGATGGTGCTGGGTATCGCCTCCACGGCGATGCCGTTCGCCCGCACTCGCAAGGATGAGGCCGAGCGCTGGCTACGAGTCCTGCGCCTACATGGCGACGTTGGGATGGCGCTCCAAGCGCTCGGCGTGAGCGAGGGACCGCTCCACGGCCAGGACGAAAGCACTCCTGGTGCGCCAACCACTCCCGCCAGTGCCGACGATCGCGATGTGGTCGCACAGGCCACCGAGGACGCCATCCGCATCGCCAGTCGGCGAGGGGCCACCGGAGTCGCAACGACCGATGTGCTGATGGCCGTCATGCGGTTCTACGGGCCGGACTTCGACCGCGTGCTCCGGGCACACGGCACTGACCGTGACGAGGTGATCGAGCAGCTCGGAGCATCCCCGGGGTAGTCGATATGGACGGTTGGGGCCGAGGATCGGCCGGCGAAGCGTCCGCACGGCTTGTCGACTTGGCGTGACTTGGGATGTCCCGGGTCGGCACATGTGCCGACCGCCTATGACGTGATCGCGGGACCGGCGTCAGCGACGGCGACTATTTCAGCTATTTCACCGTCCTCAGCAACCTCTTCGCAGCGAGGATGCTTCTGCACGGGGCGTCGCGCAGGCGCGCACCGTGATCGGCCAGCCTTGTCCAGGTCGTAGCAGCACTCGGCCCCTGAGAGCAGAAAGACCAAACTCACGCTATGTTCTGTCTATATGAACCGTGACTGGGGGGTTGGCCGCAGCGACTTTGCGGCATTCATCGAGTACGCTCGCGCACTGGTCGGCCGGGAGAGCAAGGGGATGCTGCTAGGCGTCGGAACCCTCGCAACTCCATTTGCACCCCCTCTGCTGCTCGCAAACGCGCAACAGCTCGGACACCCCCAGGTAAGCGATCGCGAGTGGTGGTCGCGGGCGAGCTCGAGAGTGCAACCGCTTACGGACATGCTGCGTGAGCAGCTAGGGATGTACGACGCGCCCCCACAAACGATGGTGATGGCTGTCGAGCCACCGGAGCCGATGGGCCGGATAGACAAGTTGCTGGCGACTACGGGTAGGGCAATTCGAGCGGAGATGCGCGGAACGCTCGGCCCCGTAGTGAAGACCCGCGCGGGCATCCGGCACCTGACAGCGGGACACGTTGCTGGACGCGTCGGAATGCCCGTCCATCTGATTGCAAAGCGCGGGCTTGGCCCCACACGCTTTCCTCGTATAGGGACCGTTGAATTCTCGACCGACGCGACCTTCGGCCGACCGGAATATGACGTTGGGGTGGTGGCCTGCGACAGCCCACGCGGAACGCCGTGCAAGGTCGCTCGCGTCGGCCAGCATCAGCCTGCGCCACTCAACGGCACGCTCACTGGGGGCGTCAGCGGAAGGCGATTCGGGTTGATCATCGGAAGCCTTGCCGCTTACTCGGACGCTGACGGAAGGTACGCCTGGACAAATAGCTGGATCCTCACACCCGGTGAGATCGGCGCCGAGGGCGACTCGGGTGGCGCCGTGGCTCTCGACAATGGCGAGATCCTAGGGATACTCGTCGGCGGCTCGCGCGTCACCGGATCCCGCAACTTCGCACACTTGTATGTACAGGACCTCGAGTGCATCGAGCGAGACGTCCTCGACGCTCGCAACCCGGAAGCGTGATCGAGTGAGAACAGCTGGCATTGTCATAATCGGCGTCGGGGTTCTCATGATCCTGGCAGGATTGGGCATGACGGTGGCTGACTGGTGGGGCCAACGCAGTCACCCGGGTTCCAAGACCGCGAAGGCGGGGGCCGCGGATACGCTCAACGCCTTCAACAAAATCCTTCAAACGATCGAGAAATGGCCGGTTGGAGCCCAGCTGATCGTGTTCGGCATTCTGTGCATAGGCATCGGAAGCGTGCTCGGTGGAGCGCAAGAGCTCGTCGGCTGACGCTAGTGCCGGTCCCTGTGGCCTCATAGTTGATGAAGTGGCCACATGCGCGAGATTGGAGTCCGCGAGCTGAAGGAGACACTCAGCCAAACGTGGGGAGCGGTCGGCGTCGCGGAGCCCATCCGTGCGAAATGTCCAACCGAAGAGGTGCCTCCGCCCAGGGCCTCGGAGCGATCAGACCCGGTGCCGATGACCGCGGGCGTCATGACTCCTCGGCGGACGTACTCGACGGCCACTGAGGCGGCGTCCAGTCTCCGTCTGGGTCGGTGGTTTGCCCCACCTCGATCAGGTGACCGTCGGGATCGCGGATGTAGCAGCGGATCTCGTACTTGTGTTGCTTCGGCGGTGTCAGGAACTGAGCGCCCCGGGCGCTCCACTCGGCGTATACGGCCGCTATGTCCTTGACTCTGATATTGAGGAAACTGCTGACCCGGTCGAGGTCTCGCGGCGTCTCCAACGTGACCGCGGGCTTGTCGTCGGTCGGGCCACCGCCCCGATTGATGATGATCCAGCTGTTGGATAGCGCAACGTAGGTCAGTCCTTCGGGGCCGGAGAAGGCCACCCTTCCGCCGAGTACCTCGGTGTAAAAGCGCCGAGAACGCTCTACATCGTCTGAAACGATGAAATGAGCCAATACCATCTGGTCGTCGATGCTGCTCATGCTGACCTCCGTCGTTGGAATCGACTCGATGATCACGCCACGGTCAGTGTCCTGCACATGTTGGCATCCGTAGGCCGGTTTTGGTCTCTGGCATCGATCCGCCGGGGCCGTGCGGGTGCCTGGCGACCGCCTGGCGACGCGGCCACGGGTTCGCTTTTCAGCATTGCCTGATTCGCCACGCGCCGCCCGGACGGTCTTGACATCCGCGCGGATGAGAGGAAAGTATTGGCGACCCGACGGAGCGTGGAGGCGCTATGAACAGTGTCCAGGCCGGTGAGTTCAAGCTCGAGGTAGTGGTGTTGCCGGTCTCGGATGTCGAGGAGGCGAAGGATTTCTACGCAAGCCTCGGCTGGAGGCTCGACGCGGACGTGACTGCGGATGGGGACTTGCGTCTGGTCCAGTTCACGCCGCCGGGCTCGGGGTGCTCCATTCAATTTGGCACGAACGTCACGTCCGCCGAGCCCGGTTCGCTCCAGAGCGTCTACCTGAGCGTCTCCGATGTCGAGGCGACTCGTGAGGATCTGCTGGGACGTGGAGTGGAGGTGAGCGAGGTGTTCCACGAGCGGGCATTGGGCGCTCGCTTCCACGACCCTGGTCGTGTGCCCGGGCCGGCGCCGGACCACAGTACCTACGGCTCGTTCGCCGAGTTCACCGATCCAGATGGCAATGGCTGGCTGCTCCAGGAGATCACGGCGCGGCTGCCGGGCCGCTGAAGGGAGCTATATGAGTAGCGACTATGACGTGATCGTGCTCGGCGGCGGCTCCCCGGGCGAGCACTGCGCGGGGGCGCTGGCGGAGGGCGGTCTGCGTGTGGCGGTCGTGGAGCGCGAGCTTGTGGGAGGGGAGTGCTCCTACTGGGCTTGCATTCCCTCCAAGACGCTGCTGCGCCCGGGCGAGGCAGTCCATGGGGCGCGCGAGGCCGCCGCGACCGCGGAAGTGGATGTGCAGGAGGCGCTTGCCTGGCGTGACTTCATGGTCTCCGACCATTCCGATGCCGGGCAGGAGCGCTGGCTGGCCGATCGCGGCATCGAATTGCTGCGTGGCAGCGGGCGGCTCGCCGGCCCTGGGGTCGTGGAAGTCGACGGTGTGCGCCACACCGCTGAGCACGTGGTCCTCGCCAATGGTGCCGATCCGGTCGTGCCGCCCGTACCGGGGTTGCGCGAGCTCGACGGCGTTTGGAGCAACCGTGAGGCAACCTCCATGAAGGCCGTTCCGCGCCGTCTGCTGATCCTCGGCGGCGGGCCGGTCGGCGTGGAGATGGCGCAGGCCGTGCGTCGGCTCGGCGGCGAGGTGGCGGTGATCGACATGGCCGAGCACGTGCTCGGGCGGGAGCCCGCGCCACTCGGCGAGGCGCTCGGGGAGGTTCTGCGCGGTGAAGGCATCGAGCTCGTCCTGTCCGCGAACGCGAGCGCCGCACGACGCGAGGGCGAGGACTATGTCGTCGAGATCGACGACGGACGCGAGCTGCGCGGTGAGAAGTTGCTCCTCGCCACCGGTCGGCGCCCGCGCGTGCAGGGACTCGGCCTCGAGACCGTCGGCGTCGAGGCGAACGCGCACGGAGTCCCAGTCGACGCACACCTGCGGGCGGCGGAGAACCTGTGGGCGATCGGCGACGTCAACGGGCAGTGGCCGCTCACCCACGTCGGCAAGTACGAGGGCGAGGTGGTCGCCGCGAACATCCTCGGCGAGCCCCGAGAGGCCAACTACGAGGCCGTTCCCCGGGTCGTCTACACCGACCCGCAAGCCGCGGCGGTGGGCGCTTCCGTCGGCCGCTTCAGCGCCATGGTCCCGATCTCGGAGGTGGCGAAGACCGCGACCTACACGCGCGCCTACGCTGACAGTAATGGCTTCCTGACGCTGCTCAGCGACGGCGAGCGGCTGACGGGTGCCTACGCGCTCGGCCCCGAGGCGGGCGAGTGGCTACAGCAGGCGACGCTCGCGATCCGCGCCCAGGTCCCACTCGGCGTTCTGACGGACACGATCCAACCGTTCCCGACGTTCTCGGAGATCTACGTCGCCGCGCTGAAGGCGCTCCGCGGCGAGATCACGGCAGCGTCCAAGGCCGTCGGTACGGGACCGCCGATGGCGAACTGACAGATCTCGCTGCTGAGCTTGGCATTCACTCGGGCTCCTCGGCGGCCGTATTCGATAGCCACTGAGGCGGGGTCCAGTCTCCGTCTGGGTCGGTGGTTTGGCCCACCTCGATCAGGTGACCGTCGGGATCGCGGATGTAGCAGCGGATCTCGTACTTGTGTTGCTTCGGCGGTGTCAGGAATTGAGCGCCCCGGGCGCTCCACTCGGCGTATACGGCCGCTATGTCCTTGACTCTGATATTGAGGAAGCTGCTGACCCGGCTGTCGTCCTGTGGTGCCTCCAGAGCGACCTCGGGCTTGTCATCCGTCGGTCCACCGCCGCCATTGATGACGATCCAGCTGTTGGCGAGCGCGACATTGGTCGGTTCTCCGGAGCGTTCCAACGTGCCGCCGAGCACGTCGGTGTAAAAGCGCCGAGAACGCTCAACGTCGTCCGAGACGATGAAGTGGGTCAACACAATTCCCTCTGCCGGTGTGGACGGTCCTGCTTCGGCCATCTGCCACCTCCACTGGTTGGGACTCATACCCCCTTACGGGCGGGGTTTGCAGCCCATTTGTGATGATCGGCACTCTACCTCCTTGTGGCATCTGAACACCCACGTAGCTCTGCCAGGGACATCCTCGGCGGGTGCATCGTCAAGGACAGGCGGCCCAGCGGCAAGCTGAGCCGCCGGCTGGACATTCAGCGGCGCATCGTCGATTCCTGGCTAGGCGATTCTCCGCATCAACCTGAGCGGCCCAGCCCTATTCCATCGCTTCGGCGAACATCCAGAGGTCGTTCCACCATTCGTTGACGAAGCGCTGGATCGCCTGTTGGTCGTCGATCCAGATGCCGGACTCCTCGTTGTAGCTGGGGTACAGGTTGTCCGAGCCGACGTAGCAGATGGCGTCGTCGACGACCACAAGCTTGGAGTGGTTTGCGTGTTCTGGTGAGCTTTGTGGGGTGACTCTGCGGTATTCCAAGCGCGTGGCGACGATGTCCGGGATGTTGCCATTTGGTTTGATGTAGCCCATCTGGCTCATGCCGGTCATGACCGAGATCAGCTTTTCACGGAACTCCGCGGCGGTGACCGGATCCACGTATCCGGTCTGGCTGATTCGCGTGGAGCACACGATCTGCACCTTGCCCGGAACGTTTGGGTTCTGACTGAAGGTCGTCAGCGCATGGCCGAGTGCGCTGAGGGTGTCGAACGGCCAGATATAACCGTTCCATTTCGTGCCGAGCAGTTCGTTGATCTCTCTGAGAAACGTTTCGAAACCCGGCTGTTTGGCTTCAGCCAGATCGTTCATGACGAGCTTCTGCTGACTGAGACGCACATGGCTCTGGGCGTGGGCAATCGCATAGTTGCGGATGAAGCGGCTCGCCCATGCAGCCGGGTTGATGCCGAGCGTGCCCAGTGCATCGCGTAGGTTCTCGTCGGTGAGCGCTTCGAGCACCGACGCCGTCAATGCCTCCTCCCCGTTCTTTTCCGCCAACGCGGCAATCACGTTGACGACGATGTCCCGGATAGCGTCTATCGCCTGAACCGGATAGCCGATCGGTGAAGGCCAGTTCCCGATGCGGCTGACGGTCAGCGCCCGGATGGAACCACTGCTCGTCGGGAAGTCGGTCAGCTGCGGCGCCTTGTTCGAGGACTGAAAGTTCGATATCTCGGGCGTTGGGTTGCCGGCACTGGTCGAGTTCGTGTCTGTCCCGGGGATGTGACTCAGGTACCTCCACAGATAGTTCGCAAATTCGTGCGCACCGACCGCGGCTTGTCCGCCGATCCTCATGGAGAGGTCGAACAGGAACACTTGGCTCTGGCTGTACTCGGCCCAGTAGTTCGCGCCGCCGATGACCAGCTGACTGCCGTTGAGCGCGAAGATCTTGGCGTGATTCCAGCTCGTCGGCGGCAGCAATTGCGCGAGCATCGTCCCGTCAGGCAAAGCGGCAAGCAAGCTCTCGGCCTCAGGTCGAGAGGCCGCGGGCAGAGCACGATCGACGAGGCTGCGGAGCGCTTCGAGCAAACCCGTCAGAGAGGAAGCGTCGCCTTGCGCGCTGAGCCCGAGCGAGGGCGCGAAGTTGCCGTAGAAGACGTGCGCGTTGAACCCGCCTGTCGCATAGAGCGTCTGCATGAATTCGGAGTCTTCCGGCTGCTTCGGTCCGGCTTCCCCGACCAGGTAGCGGATCACGGGCGGCGAGCCTGAGGGTCCTTGCTTGATGAAGTCGACGATGCTCGCGACGATCGGGCTGAAGAAGTTGCCGGTCCCGTTGTCTTGGTCGCTGAGGTGCAGGATGTCGATGAAACACCGCTCCTGAAGCGTTGGCTTCGCGTCTGTGATGGCTTCGGCGATGGCGCCCTGCAGCGGGCTCGGGCTGGGCGCCGCGGGAGGGGTCGACCACTTGCCATAGGGCATGAACACCCACCATTGAGCCGGGAGCGTGTTGTGCGGAGTGAGGCTGTACGAGAGGCCCTTGAAGGCGCCGGTCGGATCCAAGACTCTCAGCGCCCCATAAAGCGCATCGAGGCTGAGCGGTGCTGTGTCAGTCCTCGTCACGACGCCTCGATCGCATCCGCGCTCTTGCCTGACGCGACACTCCAAAGTCGGGAAGACTTACGACTCCGGAAACGGGGCTTTGCGCTCGCCGTCTCCATCGGGAATCCTCTCCGCCCTGGGTCTGATGGCAGCGACATACCGGGCGAGTATTCACCGTGCACCCCCGTCTGTCAAGTACCAAAAGATAGAAAACTCCTACAGACCGACATAACGCAGTTTCGTCAGCGCGTAGGGCAGCGATCAGCTGGTCGCCAGGATCGAGGCCGGATTTGCGAACTGCGTCGCGCCTCGTTGCCGCGGAACAGCGCGGTGTCGCCGGGTGGCTTGCCCCGCCTGCGATGCGGGTGGTGCGGATCAGCGCCGTAGCTCTACCTGTAGCCGGGTTGCGAGCCGGATGGAGGCGTCGATCTCGACTTGGCGGATTGAGACGCTCTCGACGCTGATCCCGAATGGGACGCCGACGCGCCGGCAGAATGCGATCAGCTCGACGGCCGTAGCGACGGCTTGCTCGTAGGACGCTTCCAGGGTGTCCTCCGCGTGGCGCAGCTCGTTCTCGATCCAGCGCGGCACATCGACACCGAGCCACTGAACGAACTCCAGTGTCTTCACCGACCCGCAGACCGAGAACGTAAAGACGATCGGCGCCGGCTCCAGTCCACGAGCGGCGCACTCGTAGCGATAGTCGGAGACCAGGTCCTTCGCGGCGTTGACGTCATAGACGATCTGGGTGACAAAGAACGAGCAACCTGCAGCCTGCTTCGCAAGCAGACGGAGGTGCTCCGGGCCTCCGCGCGCGTGGCGCTCTGGGATCGCCACACCTCCAAGCAGGAGATCCGGGCGCACCTCACTCCGTAGTTCGTAGGCCCGCGACAGCGAGGTCGCGACCGGCTTTCCACGGGAAGACGCACCGACGAACACCGACAGCGCCTGTGTTGGGGCCTGTTCGCTGAGCCACGACAGAAGCTGTTGCTCCGGGTACTTGCTGACAGCGCGGTACACGATGGCGGGCACTTCCAAGCCGACGAGATAGCGAGCAAGGTAGTCGGCTGGGTCCATCGTGGGCAGGAACGGAAAGGGCCGCTCCTCCGGATTGCGGTCACTCTCGTCATCAATGTCGTAGAGCACGACGCCGTCGATGGCCACAGAGCGCAAGCGCTCGAGCGTCTTCGCAGCGATCTGACTGGCTTGCTCCGGTTCGGTCGTCACGCGCGGTGGCGTCAGCGCGAAGAGCAAGAACTCACCCGTCCCCTCCGCAATGCGTCGCTGCAGCTCCACGCGCCGAAGCGTAGCCAAGTGCCTGTGCACTTCGACTTGGCGCCAGCGGTTGTGGCCTCCGCTAACAGCCACACAACGCGTGATAGGGCGCCTGCACAAGAGCAGCGTCGAATGCTGCTTGGACGGGCCTGGTGCTGGCCGAGCGGGACGCCGAGCGCTGAACCTCTACCTCGATGCGAGCGCGCTGGTAAGCGCTACGCCCCTTCCGCCCGGTCGAATCGACTAGCTCCGTCATGGTCCATTCTCCGGTCAGACCAACCCAGATCCACCGTTCATCAGACAGACTCGCCAACCTTCGGGATGAGCGCCAGTCCGTGGCGTACCAACATCCTGCGGGCAGAACAGGGTTCTGCCCGCAGGCTGGCGGGATTTAGGCGCCGCGTATCGCGAGATGTCCTGGACTCAGTCTCAGGAGCTGCCGTCTGGAGCGAGCTTGCCGCTCGCGAGCATGCCCACCCAGAGCCCGAAGCCGTCCTTGAGGTGGTTTCCGGTGGCCTGCCCCGCCTTCGTGTCGGCAATGTAGTAATAGAGCGGGAGACCATTATAGGTGACCTGCTGGGTGCCGTCACGGCGCGTGGTAAGACCAAGCAAGGAAACGTTGGCGCTGCCGGCGACCGCAGGAGTGCTCGAGGCAAGCACCGGAGGCCAGACGGCCGCGCAGCCTCCGTAGCAGGTGCTGAGCTTCTCGTGCGCGGATGTAGACTTTTCATCCGCCGTAAGCACGTAAAGCGTCCTGTTGTTGATGCCGCTTATGAGCGTCCCATCTTCGGGTGTCTTGTACGTAGAGATGGTCAGCGACGGTGCCGACTTGGTGGTGCTCTGGGCTGCGGTGGCCGCGCTCGGTGGCGTCGTGGCACCCGTCGCTGAGCCACCACCGCAACCGGCGAGCGCTCCGGCGGCTACTGCGAGTGCGCCTATCGCGCAAAACGTCGATATTCGATTCACGTTGCATTCCCTTGGTCGGGGTTCGTCAGAGCACGCGATGCTGCTCGAACCTCCTTACGCGGGTCTAACGCTGTGGTGAGGAATGTCTCACCACACGAGTTATCGCGTGAGCCTGCCGATGGTCGGTGCGCTCAGCGTGTATACATCCTCGGACGTAGGTCTTTCTTTATAGGTGCGAGCGTGAGCCAGCTGGGTTGGCTGTTGCGTTTGCGCTCCACGGCGCGAGACAGCGAGGCGGGGTATGAGGCGGGACAGTTTTACCGGTCGGGCGGCATCGGCGTTCGCGGTATTCGCTGTATTTCTCATGATGCTGGCGTTGGTGGCAAGCGCGAGCGCGGCAAACTTCGAAGCAACCACGACCGCCGACACCGAAGGCGGCACCTGCGGGACGTCATGCTCGTTGCGCCAGGCCATCGAAGCGGCGAACGTCGCCTCGGGCTCCAACACCGTGATCGTGCCCGCAGGCACCTACAAGCTCACGCACGGCCCACTGCTTCCCGAACCCGCGGTGGGGGCGACTGAGACGATCGTCGGTGAGGGCTTCTTCGCCGGTGCAACCGCAATCACCGCCGAACGCGAAAGCGAGGTCATGCGCGTCGGGGCGTTCGCCGGCGGCGGCACGACCGAACTTCGCTACCTGGATATCGCGGGCGGAAAGACCGGGAAATACCCCGAAGAAGCCAACGGCGACGGCGGCGGGATCTACGTCTACGGGAAAAA
>DATCEK010000173.1:0-12558 GCA_036510155.1 Solirubrobacteraceae bacterium
CCATCTCCAGCGTCAGTCGATCCTGGACGGCGGTTTGCATGCTCAACTGAAAGAGGACATAGCCGTTCTTGCCGGCCGCCTTGGCTTCGTACAATGCGACATCCGCGTCGCGCAGGAGCTCATCGGCGGTTGCTCGCTCGCCCATCGCGACGCCGACGCTCGCGGTGATCGATAGTTGCCGGCCGATCTCGCCATTCATATCGTAAGGCTGGCGTAGAACGTCCAGGAGGCGTTCGGCCACGACCTGAGGACCGGCGTTCAGAGCAGAGCCCTCGACCAAAACAACAAACTCGTCGCCGCCGAGACGGGCTGCTGTGTCGCCACCTCGCACCACGCCAGCCAGGCGCGCGGCAACGGTTCTCAGCAGCTCATCACCTGCTGCGTGCCCAAATGTGTCGTTGACGTTCTTGAAGCCGTCGATGTCGATGTATAGCGCGGCGACCGAAACCTGCTGGCGCCGCGCACGGGCAAGCATTTGCTCGGCCCGGTCGAGTGCCAATACGCGATTTGGTAGGCCCGTCAGCGCATCGTGGAGCGCCTGGTGGCGAAGCTCCCCGGTCTTTTCTTGGACCATCCCCAAGGCATGCTCGCGTGAGCGCGTCAGCACCAGCATCAGCAGGAACAGCAGGACGTTGACGAGTGTACCGCCAATCAGTACCAGCAGTGCCTGCATGCTGGCTGACAGCCCGCTGGTCGCGGGTGAGCCGTGCACGACAGTCCTCCAAACGCCGTCGATCTGCAGCGTGGCGTAGTGCGCAAAGGAGCCCGCCAAGCCGACGTCGCCTACACGGTCAATCAGCTTTTCGGGCTGTCCAGGATTGCTGTGATAAAGAGCGAGGCTGAGCCCGTGATGGACGCCGATGGCCTTGTGAAGGAGGGTCGAGATGTCAAATGAGCTGCCAACCCATCCGCTGACGGCGGCAAAACGCTGTGCAACGGTGGCCAGGCTCGCTCCGTGCCGGTAGAAGGCCGCTTCGATGAACAACGTGCGCACGCCTTGAATGGCAACCGGGTAAACCAGGAACTGCCCGCTTTCGGTGGTAGACCGCAGCAGTTGTGCCTGCACGATCCCGCCATCCTGATAGCCGCCGATCGGCGAGCTCGGGTTACACCAGTCCCCCTGCAACAGTCGTCCGACTCCGCGGGTGTATGGGGTGACTGTGCCGCCGCCAGAGAGCAGACAGTAAAAATGCCGCCTGCTCGGAACGACGGGCACGATCTTCTCGTCCACAAACGCCCTGAAGGCCGGGTCGGCCGCCCGTCGGGCTTGGAAGGCGCCCAGTTCGCGCGCCGGCACGACTTCGACCACCGTGGTGCCGAGTCCGCCGATCTGTCGCTGCCTGCCCTGAAGTTCGGTGAACCATTCGTCAAAGCGCGTGGCGCTCATGTTCGGCTGCATGGTCAGCACGCCGCGAAGAGTTGTGACCAAGTCGGCATCGCGGTTCAGCAGTGTCTCGAGCGTCTCGCTCACATCGGTCGAGCTGGCCTGGAAATTCTGTCGTGCTTGGGAGCGCACGGTCGCGCGCCAAAGCAAGGCGCCGCTTGCCGAGGCGGCAAGGCCAACCGCGAGGATCGTGCAGGCGATGAGTATCCAGCGTCTACGCTGTGCGTTGGCCACGGAGGGTTGGGGCTCCTTGCCGGGAGATGCGGGGGTGCTTGTAGGCGACTCAGACATGTACCTCAGGATCGGCGGGCACATCCAGAATCGGACCGTAGCCCGACCTGTATGTTCGGTTATTAGAACCGATCCCGATTACGGGATAACACCCAGACGCACTTGTGGTTAACGAGCGCGATATCGACACGTAGGGAGCCATAGCGTGATGCACACGCAAATGTCAAATGTCCAGGTTCGGGGAAAATTGCTGGGATTGACGCTGAACGCAACCTTCGCTCCACCTATTACACTTAATTGTATAAGTCATATAGCCCAAATAAATTACCTATGTTTTCCTACTGCGGACCTGTAATATCCATAGCGGAAAGGGCCAGTTATGTGGAATGCCGGGCAGCGCAGCAAGGGTAGGCAATGGCGGAGCGTCTCGGCCGGCAGCGCCAGCTCATCTACGGCACGCTCACGCGAGCTGGCCGCGCAGGTGGCGCTACTCGACCTGGTCCCGGATGCGATCTTCGCGCGTGACCCTGACCGCCGGATCACTTTCTGGAATCTGGGAGCTCAGACCACCTACGGTTACTCGCCCGATGAAGCGCTCGGAATGGCTCCGGGAGATCTGTTGCGCACCGAGTATCCGATATCTCTCGAGAAGATCGAGCGCATCGTCTATGACATCGGCGCGTGGGAGGGCGACCTGGTGCAACACACAAAGGACGATCGCCGTCTCCTGGTCGAGAGTCGCTGGGCTGCTCAGTACGACGAGCAGGGAGGCTTGGCCGGCCTGCTGGAGGTCAACCGTGACATAACGACACGCCTGAAAACCCAAGCCGCTCTGCTCGAGCTGGCGCCGGACGCGATCGTCGGCGCCGGTCGCGATGGCTTGATCGTGCTTGTCAACGCGCAGGTGGAGGCGCTGTTTGGCTACGCACGCGACGAGCTGCTCGGACAGTCCGTCGAGATGCTCGTGCCCCAGCGCTTTCGTGCGCTCCACCCCGCCCACCGCAGGGAATATTTCAAGGATCCGCGCACGCGTCCAATGGGAGCCGGATTGGAGCTTTTCGGCGAACGTCGCGATGGCAGCCAGTTCCCGGCCGAGATCAGCCTCTCCAGTATCGAGACCGACGAAGGGATGCTCGCGATCGCCGCGATTCGCGACGTGAGCGAACGGGTCGTGGCCAATCGCGAGCGCGAGCGGCTGCAGGGCGAGGCTGAACGTGAGCGCCTGCAAAACCAGCTGCACCAGGCCCAACGCCTGGAGAGCCTCGGGCAGCTTGCGGGTGGCATCGCTCACGATTTCAACAACCTGCTGGCAGTGATCATCAACTATGCCGCGTTTGTGGCCACCGACCTGGAAACGCCCCCAGACAGCGAGGAGGGTCGCCAGGCGATGCGTGAGGACATCGAGCAGGTCAAGCTGGCCGCCGAGCGAGCGGCCCACCTCACCCATCAGCTGCTGGCGTTTGCCCGGCGGGAGGTCGTTCAGCCAGAGGTGGTCGATGTCAATCGAGTCGTCGGAGACATCGAGCAGCTTCTGCAGCGCACACTCGGCGAGCACGTCGCGCTTCACAGCTCGCTGGCCGAGGACCTGCTCGCAGTCCTGATCGACCCCGGTCAGCTCGAGCAGATCCTGGTCAACCTCGCCGTGAATGCGCGCGATGCGATGCCGGCGGGGGGAGTGCTCAGGATCGACACCGCCAATATGGACATCGACGAGAGCTACGTCGTCACGCGTCCCGAGCTGTCCCTGGGACCGCATGTGCTTCTGAGGGTCAGCGATACGGGAGCGGGTATGTCAGAGGAGACGGTTCACCGCGCCTTCGACCCGTTCTTCACCACCAAGCCGGCGGGACAAGGGACCGGCCTGGGGTTGGCCACGGTGTACGGCATCGTCCAGCAGGCAGGAGGACACTCCCAGATCTACTCAGAGCCTGGCATCGGCACCACCTTCACCGTATTGCTGCCGGCAACCGACCGGGCTGTCTCACCAGCTGAGCGGTCGTCTGACACGCCGACGCTACGCGGCGAGGAGACGATCCTGCTGGTCGAGGACGAGCAGGCGCTGCGCGAGGTCACCCGTCGCATCCTGGTGGGAGCCGGGTATCAGGTGATCGTCGCGGAGGACGGTCCCGAGGCGCTCGAAGTCGCCGACGGGCATGAAGGTCCGATCGACCTGCTGTTGAGTGACGTGATCATGCCCCACATGCCGGGACCGCAATTGGCCAAGCAGATGCAGGCAGAGCAGCCGTCGCTGAGGGTCCTGCTCATGTCCGGCTTCGCACAGCCGATCCTCGACTCCGGGGGGCACTTGGATGCCGGCACGGTTCTCATCGAGAAGCCCTTCTCAGGGCCTGGGCTGCTCGGCAAGATCGCCGAGATCCTCGAGCACGCGAGGTGACTCTGAGCGTCGCAGCGACTCGGGCTAGGCGACGTCGCGGCTATCCGGGCCGTGAAAGTCGGTGTGGCGCCGGCGGGAGCGCAGTGCCCGCTCGATGGCCTCGGAGAGCTGCTGGATCGTGAACGGCTTGACCAAGGAAGCGTCGAACTCGACGCCGAGCGCGGTCAGCTCCGAGGGCGGAGCGCTCACGCTGGCGCAGATCAGCGGCAGCGAGGGGACCGCGATCGAGGCCGCCTGTGCCATCACCGCGCCGATCGGAGCCGCCGGCTCCACCAACAGCACGTCTACGCTTGTCAGCTGCTCGGGCGCTGGGACCGTCATCAACACCGGCTCGTATCCCAGACGGCTGACCATGCGCAGCAGAAGCTGGCGGACATCGTCGTGGGGCTCGCTGATCAGGATTCGTACCATGCGAAGATCATCGAGCGAGCGGGCGTGATTCAAGGGGTCAGCCGGTATGAGTCGCGTATGAGCAGAGGACCCCTGGAGTCGCCCGTCTGCCGTATAGGAGAGAATCCCCCGCCATGCACGTAACCGCCAAGGCCGACTACGCCGTCCGCGCCGTCGTCGAGCTAGCCGATAGCAGCCAGGAAGCCCCGCGCAAGGTCGATCAGGTGGCCCAGGCCCAGCACATCCCGCTGTCTTTCCTCGAGAACATCCTCACGCAGCTGCGCAGCTCGGGGATCGTGCGCTCCCAGCGCGGTCCGGAGGGCGGCTACTGGCTGGCCCACCCAGCCGAGGAGGTCAACCTCGCGCAGATCATCCGCGCGGTGGAGGGCCCACTTGTCGGTGTACGCGGACAGCGCCCGGAGGAGGTCGAGTACGTGGGCTCGGCCGAGTGCCTGCAGCAGGTCTGGATCGCCCTACGCTCGAATTTGCGCAAGGTGCTCGAGCACGTGACTGTGGCCGATGTGGCTTCGGGAAAGCTGCCCAAGGACATCGTCACCCTGACACGCGAAGAGGAAGCCTGGGAGACCCGCTAGCGGGCCGCTGAGCGGCGCGATACTGCGTCCTCGCTCGCTTGTGTGCGGAGCACACTGCGCTCGCTGCGTCCTTGTCTCGCTTGCTCAGCGGCCCGCTAGACGCCGTGACTAGATCCGTTGAGGCAAGCACCAGTCGGTTGGGATCAGGCGAAGACGCGCGGCGCCGGTAGGCGGGCGGCGAGGATTTGACCCTCGGCCAGCTCGAGCTCGGCGGCGGTCTCGCGTGTGACCTGGGCCCAGATGTCGCGGCCGTCGGGGAGCGTCAGCTCGACGCGCACCTCGAAGCCGAGGTGCACGACGCGGCGCACGAGCGCCTCGATTGTGCTGCTGTCCGGATAAGGAAGGATCTGGATGTCGTGGGGGCGAAGCAGCGCGTCGCCGAGCCGGTTGACCGGCCCGATGAACGACATCACGAACTCGTTGCTCGGATGCTCGTAGAGCTCGTGGGGAGTGCCGGCCTGCTCGATCCGCCCGGCGTTCATCACGACGATCTGCTGGGCGACGTCCATCGCCTCCTCCTGGTCGTGGGTGACGAAGATCGTGGTGACGTGGATCTCCTCGTGCAGCCGCCGTAGCCACTCGCGCAGCTCATTTCGCACCTGCGCGTCGAGCGCTCCAAACGGCTCGTCGAGCAAAAGCACCTCAGGCTTCGGGGCAAGCGCCCGCGCGAGCGCCATGCGCTGCAGCTGGCCGCCGGAGAGCTGGGCGGGATAGCGCTTGGCCAGACCGTCCAGGCGTACGAGGCCAAGCAGCTCCTCCACGCGCTCGCGTACGGCGGCCTTGGGCTCGTGGCGAACGGTCAATCCGAAGGCGACATTGTCAAAGACGGTCATGTGCTTGAAGGGCGCGTAATGCTGGAAGACGAAGCCCACGCCACGCCGGCGGGCCGCTTCAGTTGTGACCTCGCGTCCGCCGATCACCACGCTGCCTGTGTCCGGTGTCTCGAGACCCGCAATGATGCGCAGCAGCGTCGACTTGCCGCTGCCGCTCGGGCCGAGCAGTGCCGTCAGGGAGCCGTCCTCGACTGTGGCGTTCACATAGTCAAGCGCCGTGAACGTGCCAAAGCGCTTTGAAACGCCGTGAACCTCGATTGCCATCAGACCACCGTATCCCTACTGGTGCGCTTGGCCAGCAGGCTCATCGTCGCCAGCGTTGCGAACGCGAGCAGCGCGAGGACGACGGCGGCCGCGTAGGCACCGGTAGTGTCAAAGTTCTCGAAGCGATCCTGCACGTACAGGGGAAGCGTTTGCGTCTGGCCCTCGATGCGCCCTGAGACGATGCTCACCGCGCCGAACTCGCCGAGGGCGCGCGCGGTCGTGAGCACCACGCCGTAAACCACGCCCCAGCGGATGGCAGGCAGCGTGACGCGCCAAAACGTTTGCCAAGAGCTCGCGCCAAGCGTTGCCGCAGCCTGCTCGGAATCGGTGCCGAGCTCGTGTAGTACCGGGATCGTCTCGCGCGCCACGAACGGCAACGAGACAAACGCCGTGGCCAGCACCATGCCCGGCACAGAGAAGATCACCTGAATGCTGTGCGCGGTCAACCAATTGCCAAACCAGCCGGTGCGACCGTAGACGAGCAACAGCGACAGTCCGACGACGACGGGAGAGATCGCAAACGGCAGGTCCACGATCAGCCCGAGCAGGCTGCGTCCGCGCATCCGCCCTCGCTCCATCAACAGCGCGATGCCGATCCCAGCGGCGGTGTTCAGCGGCACAACGATCGCGACCAGCTCGATGGACAGCCAGAACGCGTGTATCGCATTCGGCTGCGTAACCGCATCCCAGGCGGGCGCAAGCCCGTGTTCGAAGGTGCGGTAGAAGATCATCGCGACCGGCGCTCCGAGCAACGCAAGCAAGTAGAACAGTGCAACGAAACGCAAACCCAGGCGTCGTGTCCGCGCAGCGCCGGCACTCTCCGTCCAGCGTCTGCGTGTTCCGGGTGGGGGAGACACACGTACGGAGGCGGTCCTCGCGATGCCGGTTGCCTCAGTCGTCGAGATAGCGCCGGCCTCCAGCGGGGAAAAGGCCCTAGAGGACATGGGCGCCGGCCTCTGGCGGGGCGAAAACCCTAGAGGACATGAGCGGACAGCCTTTTCGACACCCAACCCACCGCACCCAGCACGACCAGCGCACACAGGAGCAGTACGACCGAGACGGCGGCGGCGCCCGAGACGTTGTCGTTCTCGACCTGGTTGAAAATGAATACGGCCCCGACCTCGGTCTTGAAGGGCAGGTTGCCAGAGATCAGCACGACCGAGCCGAACTCCCCGAGCGCGCGCGCGAAGGAGAGCGCGACGCCGGAGAGGATTGCCGGCGCCAGGTTTGGCAGCACGATGCGGCGGAACACGGTCCAGGTGCCGGCGCCCAGCGAGGAAGCGGCTTCCTCCATGGAGACATCGAGCTCGATCAGGACCGGCTGTACCGAGCGCACCACGAACGGCAGTGTCACGAACAACAGCGCCAGAGCGACCGCCGTGCGCGTGAACGTGATGTCAACACCGGCCGGTCCACCCTTGCCATATAGCGCCAGCAGCACGACCCCGGCTACGATCGTGGGCAGCGCAAACGGCAGGTCGATCACCGCGTTGACGATGTTCTTGCCGGGGAATTCGTCGCGCACCAGCACCCAGGCGATCAGCGTGCCAAACAGCGCGTTGATCGCGACCACGACAGTCGAGACGATCAGCGTGAGCTTCAGCGCGGCCACCGCCTCCGGGCTCGAGACCGATTGCCAAAAAGCCGAGGGTCCGCCTTTGGCGGCGCTCGCCAGGAGCGCCGCCAAAGGCAGCAGGACGAGCACCGACAGGTAGACACCAAGCAGGCCGCGGCCCAGTGCGCTACCGCCACGTCCGCCCAGGCGCCAGCCTGCCCGCGGTGGACGCCGGCGCGCGGGAAGCGGCGCAAGCGCCTCAGAAGCCGGACCCGCTCTCATTTGGCCGTCGAGACCCCCAGCGACTGCTCGATCTTCGTGACGATGCCAGTGCCCGTTTCGAAGAATTCCTTGTCAACCTTGGTCCAGCCACCGAGCGTTTCGATCGTGAACAGGTTGACCGGCATCGGGAACTCGCCCGGACTCGCTACTCCTTCGATTACCGGTCGATAACCCTCCTCAGCCCAGATCTTCTGGCCGGCGGGGGAGAGCAGGTAGTTGACGAACTTCTGCCCCTCGCTGGTATTGCCCCCACTGACGACGGCGATCGGGTTCTGGATCAGGATCGTGGCCTTCGGGATCACATATTCGATCGGCGAGCCCTTCTTCTTGTCGGTGATCGCCTCGTCCTCGTAGTCGATCAGGGCATCGCCACGACCGGCCAGGAAGGTCTGCAGCGCGTTGCGCGCCGAGCTGTCCTGGCTGACCACATTGTGAAACAGCGTCTGCAGATAGGCCTGCGCTTCGGCGGGCGTCTTGCCTTCCTTGATCTGAGCGCCGTAGGCGGCGAGGATGTTCCAGCGCGCGCTGCCGGAGGTGAAGGGATTGGGCGTGACCACCTGGATGCCAGGCTTGGCCAGGTCGCTCCAGCCGGTGATGTGCTTGGGGTTGCCCTTGCGCACGATGATCACGGCCACCGAGTTCGTGACAAAGCCGTGAGTGGCGTTCTTGTTCCAGTCCGAGGAGACGAGCCCAGCCTTGACCAGGCGCGTGACGTCCGGTTCCAGCGAGAAGTTGACGACGTCGGCTTTCAGCCCGGCGGCTACGGCGCGGCTCTGTTCGCCTGAGGGTCCGTAGGACTGGCTGAAGGTGACTCCTTTGCCTTCGCTCGAGGCATTGAACGCCGGGATCAGCGACGTGTAGGCACCCTGTGGCGTCGAGTAGGCCACGAGCGTGACTTCTTTGCCGCCCCCTGAGGATCCGCAGGCAGCCACTCCGAGCACGGCACCGAGCACGACGAGGGTGGACAGGACAGCTGGAATTGTGCGTTTGCGCATAGCCACTTTCTGCATCGAAGACATGAAGATGTCCCCGAGTCTAACACCACAAACTGGATCGACTTATAAGGGTTTAGTCGTGAAATGGGCTATGCGTCTGGGTCTTTCCGCGGGATGTCTGTTGTTGTCCCTCCGCGGTATGCCCCCCCCGTGCGCGCAGGGGGCATAACCCCTTTGCGCGACCCGCTTTTGCGCGAATCAAACCACCACTCGGCTTGGCAAGCGTGCGCCACTCGCTCGTGGGAAGGGGTGAGCGAGCTAGTCGCGGCAAGCGCCGACAGACGCAAGCACTGCGTCGATGCACGCACGCTGCACACGCGCCGGCTCGATCGCGAAAGGCTCGGGAATGTTGCCACCGACGGTGCGCACGCCCACGCCGATGCGCGCCACGTGCATCGTGCCGAGCGTCTGCGCATAGAGCAGATTGGCGGTGAAGTCGGGGTCCTCGACGCGAAACACGCCCTGGGCGGCCCCCTCGGCGAGAATCTGCGAGAGCTTGCCCAGACAGGCCGCCATATTCTGGCCGAGGCGGATCCAGATGGCGTCGGAGATGCTCTCGCGCAAGTCCTCGGCCGAGCGGCGCATCAGCGAGAGGCCACAATCGAGAAACGCCGGATACTCCAGGCAGAAGCTGGTATAGCGCAGCCAACCCTCCTCCAGGCGCGCCACCGGATCGAGCTCTGCCGGCACCTCCTCGAGCAGCTCGGAGAGATCAGCGAGGTAGCTCGAGAGGGTGAGCACGTACAGCTCCTCCTTGGAGGAGAAGTAACGGTAGATCAACGCCTTGTTGATGCCCACGGCGCGTGCAATGCTCTCGATCGGGGCGTCTTGCAGACCACGTTCGTCGAACAGCAGCCTCGTGGCGGCGATGATCTCACGCTCACGCTCACGTCGACGCGAGACACGCGTCGAGGCACTCGACTCTCGGAAGCTGGGAGCGGTGGCCATCGATGGTGACTATATCGCGAAATGTAAACGGTGTTCAGTCTCGTATTTGACAATCGTTTACGCTTTGCTAGGATCTAGTCGTCGGGCTGCGGGCGGGTTTGCCCGCGGTCGGCCCCGGACTCAGAGCCGGGCGAGGTCGGATCCGGCGGGAGAGTCGGACATAGCGCTATCCAGTCTCAGTCGCGTTACTCCATCGAGCTAGCAAAGGAGCATTCGTCCCATGTCAGCAACCGACGTAACCGCCAGCGAGGCGACCGGAGCCGCCGAGGCCGCCGTCGAGGCGATAACGAGCGCCGCCGGCAAAGACGTTGCCTTCTCGATGGCCCTCAGCCAAGACCAGAAGGACATTCGCGACTGGGTACACGGTTTTGCCGCGGACGTGATGCGCCCCGCTGCGCACGAGTGGGACGAGAAGGAGAAGACCCCGTGGCCGATCATCGAAGAGGCCGCCAAGATCGGTCTCTACGGTTTCGAGGGGCTCGCCCAGTTCTTCGCCGACCCGACCGGGCTCACGCTGCCGATCGTCAACGAAGAGCTGTTCTGGGGCGATGCCGGCATGGGTATGGCGATCATGGGCACCGCTCTGGCTGTAGCGGCCATCTTCGGCCAGGGCAGCGGCGAGCAGATCGGCGAGTGGATCCCGCGCTGCTTCGGCACGCCTGATGACATCAAGGTTGCGGCTTTCTGCTCCTCCGAGCCCAACGCCGGCTCGGACGTGGGCGCGATCAGGACGACCGCCAAGTTCGACGAAGCCACCAAAGAGTGGGTGCTCAACGGGCAGAAGGCGTGGGCCACCAACGGCGGCATCGCCGACGTGCACGTCGTGATCGCGACCGTCGATCGCGAACTGAACTCGCGCGGACACGCCGCGTTCGTCGTGCCGATGAGCGAAGCAAAGGGCATCTCCGAAGGCGCCAAGGTCTCAAAGCACGGCTTGCGCGCCTCGCACACCGCCGACGTTTACCTTGACGACTGCCGCATCCCTGAGAACTACGTGCTCGGCGGCAAGGAGAAGCTCGACGAACGCGTCGCGCGCGCCAAGGAGGGCAAGAAGAACAAGTCCAACGCCTCGATGGCCACCTTCGAGGCCTCGCGCCCGACGGTCGGCTCGCAGGCGCTCGGCATCGCCCGCGCCGCTTATGAGTATTCGCTTGAGTACGCCAAGGAGCGCGAACAGTTCGGCAAGAAGATCATCGAGAACCAGTCGATCGCCTTCACGCTCGCACGCATGAAGATGGAGATCGACGCCGCCCGCCTGCTCGTGTGGCGCGCCTCCTGGATGGGCCGCAACCAGGTCCCCTTCGAAAACGCCGAGGGCTCGATGTCAAAGCTCAAGTCAGGTGAGGTCGCCGTATGGGTCACCGAGCGCGCGATGCAGATCCTCGGCGGCAACGGCTACGCGCGCGAGTTCCCGGTCGAGCGCTGGCACCGCGACGCGAAGATCTACGACATCTTCGAGGGCACCGCCGAGATCCAGCAACTCGTCATCTCGCGTGCGATCAGCGGGATGCACATCAAGTAGAGAGAGGCCGCTTCTTGGGCGACCTCGATCGATGGGGTCGCCCCTACCAGGCTTGTGTGCGCCCGCAGTGCGGGCAGGACACGCTGGTGGAGACCGGCGCGATGAAGAAGCACCCGCATCCGCAGGGATAGCACGCCTCGTCGATCGGGCCGCCTGCGTCGCGCATGCGTTTCACCGCGATGTCCGGGGGCGCCGGCGGAATCTCATGGTGGCGCCAGGCGGTGAGTGGATGAAGAAGGCTCTGTCGCATTGCTCTATACCTCTAAGACGCGCGAGACACCCAAAGGTTTCGCTGCCGCGTCGCTATTTCCTCGGTTGCCTGGAAGAGCCGCCGTGTCTGCTGGAACGTGGCGCGGGCCGCTTCTGAGATAATCAGCAGCCGATGAATCCCGCACGCAAGCGAAGGGTGCGGCTGGTGGTGGCACTGAGCGCGGCCGTGATCCTGGCGAGCGCCCTGATCTACACCAGCTTCAGCGCCGCCAGCCCCACCGTCACGCCGAGCCAGCTCTCACGCGAAGCGGTGGGCGGACGCAGCTACCAGCTGACCGGAAAGGTCAAGGCGGGGTCGGTGCGCCACGAAGGCGAAACGCTCTACTTCAGCGTGCAGGACCGGACGGGCGAAGCATCGGTGGCGCTCAGCTACACGGGCACGGTGCCAGATCCCTTCCGCGAAGGACGTGAGGTCATCGTGAACGTGGAAAAGAAGGGCGATCGCTACGTAGGCGAACGCAACTCCCTCATTACGAAGTGCCCGTCGAAGTACAAGGTGGCCCCTCCCAAGACCAAGACTTACTGATGGCACAGCTCGGAGGCGCCTGTCTGATCCTCGCGCTCGGTGTCTGCGCATACGGCATCGGCGCGTCGATCTACGGCGTCCGGACAGGACGAGCCGAGTTCTCGGAGTCAGGGCGGCGCTCGGTGTACGCGCTAGCGGGAATCCTCACCGTCGCCTTCGCGGTGCTCGAGCTCGCCTTCCTACGCAACGACTTCTCCTTCAACACGGTGGCGGATACCTCGAGCGCCACCACGCCCACGTTCTACAAGGCGGCGGCCGTGTGGTCCTCTCAAGAAGGCTCGCTACTGCTGTGGGCATGGTTGCTGTCGTTGTGGTCGACGCTCGTGCTTTTCCTGACGCGCAAGCGCATGCGCGACGTGAGCGCCTACGC
>DATCEK010000174.1:0-3734 GCA_036510155.1 Solirubrobacteraceae bacterium
CCGCCGGCCGGCGCATGCGCCGGCCGGAACAACATCAATGTCAAGCGTCCATCGTGCGCGTGCGCCAGGCGCCGAGCGCGAGGAACACCGCAGCCCAGGCCAGGAGCACGATGACGGCGGTGCCAGTCGACAGGACGACGGTCGCCCCGTGACCGCCTTCTCCGACGTGGACAGGACTGAAGTGGGCGAGCGCCTGACTTAGGAGAACCTCGCGGGAGCTGCCCAAGCTTTTGATGCTGGCGAGTATCGGGCTGGCCACGATGTGCCAAGCAATCACGGCGATGATCGCTGCCGGCTTGGAGGCCGTGAGCGAGGCGAAGCCGACCCCCACGACACAGAGGATGCCGGTCGAGAGCAGGGTGAAGCCGAGGCCGTTGAAGATCAACGAGACGCTCGGTGTCGGGAGGTTAGCCGCAAACGCGAAGGTGCCGATCAGCAGCAGGACGTAGGCGCCGATCATCATCGCGAAGGTCACTGCCAGGGCGGCGGGAACGCGAGAGGCAAATAGCGCCAGGCGCGAGCGACCGGTCACCACAAGGTCTCGGAAGACACCGGCCGAGGCATCGCCGGTGCCTGCCTCGACGCCGATCAGGAGCGCGGCGAGCGGCCCGAAGAGGAGAGCGATCACGCGCAGGCCGTCGGAGAAGTTCTGGACGCCACCGGCGGGGCCGTGATTGGCCGGGCTGGAGGCGTGCTGGATCACCGCCACCACGAAGTAGATCAGGATCGGGGCCAGGGCCACGACCAGGGACCACGTCAGGATCCCGCGTTTCTTGCGCAGCTTGAGAATGTCCGCGCCCGTCATTTGCGCCGCAATCGTCGCGTTCATGCCGTCACCTCCTCGGCCGGAGTGTCGCTGAGTCTCGATGTGACCTCCAGGAAACGCTGCTCAAGGCTCTGGCGCACCGGCTCCAGCCGGAAGACGGCCACGCCCGCGGCCACCAACGCCGAGTTGATCGCCGCTGAGCACTCGGGGGCGGAGCTTTCCGGTCCCACGGCCAGCAAGACGTGCAGGTTGCCTTCCGCCGAGCGTGCATGCTGTGCTTGCGGGCAGCTTTCGAGCACTTGCAGCGCCCGTTCCAAGTCGTCGGCACCGACGATCAGCTCATGTTGCGTGCTCCCCTCAGCCAACTCGGCAATCGCTCCCTGGGTGATGATCTTGCCCCGGTCGACGATCGCCGCGTGGTCGCAGATCTTCTCGACCTCGTCCAGCAGGTGCGAAGAGATGAAGACGGTGCGGCCCTCTTCATCGACCATCGCACGGATCATTTCGCGGAACTCCTGGATGCCGCCTGGGTCGAGGCCATTGGTTGGCTCGTCGAGGATCAGCAACAAGGGGTCGGCCAGTAGGCAGCGCGCTACGCCCAAGCGCTGGCGCATGCCGAGCGAATACTTCTTGACCTTCTCATCGGCCCGCTCCGATAGTCCGACTCGCTGCAATGCCGGTCCGATACGGTCGTGCGTCTCCGGGCCGCGGACCGCGGCGACGATGCGTAGGTTCTCACGACCGGAGAGCTGGGGATGAAAGCGCGGCTCCTCGACGATCGCACCAACTCTTGCCAGCGCCGCGGCGCGCTGCGAGGGCACGGGGTGCCCAAGCACGCTCATGCTGCCTGAGCTTGCGTGCGTGAGGCCCAACAGCATGCGGATCATCGTCGTCTTGCCGGCGCCGTTCGGGCCGAGGAAGCCAAAGGCGCTGCCGCGCGGCACCTGCAGGTCCACGCTGTCGATGGCGGCGCGCTCGCCGAAGCGCTTGGTCAGACCGACTGTCTGGATCGCGGTAGCACCGGCGTCGAGCGAACTCGTCATCGCCGGTGAGACTAACTACTGAATCTCACCCGTGCGCCGACACCCCATCGGTCGAGCGCGGCGTCGGCCGATGAGCCTCGTCAAACGCGGGAGTTGAGCAATTCGGCCGTGGCGTTGGCGACTACCGTCCTGAAACCCTGGGAAGGAACATCGATCCAAATCCTCCCTGGCAAAGCCAACCCTACGCACTAGGATTCCTGAGCCTGCAGCTCCTTCACCCGCCCCTCGAGCTCTCCCATCACGGCCGGGTCGCGCAGCGTCGTCACGTCGCCCAGCGCACGGCCCTCGGCGATGTCACGCAACAGGCGGCGCATGATCTTGCCAGAGCGCGTCTTCGGCAGATCATCGGCCCAGATGATGCGCTTTGGTCGCGCGAACTTGCCGATCCGCTCGGCCACGGTCTCGCGGATGCTCTCGACCTCCGCCTCGTCTCCGTGTAGCTCGCCCTGGAGCGTCACGAAGGCGACGATCGCCTGGCCTGACTGCTCGTCGTGCTGGCCGATCACCGCGGCCTCTGCCACGTCGGGATGGGCGACGATCGCCGACTCGACCTCGGCCGTTGAGAGCCGGTGGCCGGAGACGTTGACGACGTCGTCGATCCGACCGATCACCCAGATATAGCCGTCGGCGTCGACCCGTGCCGCATCCCCCACCAGATATGTCTCCTTGCCGAAACGCTCGAAATAGGTGCTGACGAAGCGATCGTCCTCCTTGTAGAGGGTGCGCAACATCGAGGGCCACGGGTGCGTCAGCACGAGCAGGCCCTGACCCTCGCCGACCGGCTCGCCCGTGGACTCGCTCAGCACCTTTGCCTGCACTCCGGGAAACGGTTGCGTGGCAGAGCCTGGCTTGGTGGCGGTGATGCCAGGCAGCGGTGTGATCATGATCGCCCCGGTCTCGGTCTGCCACCAGGTGTCCACGATCGGACAGCGCCCCGAGCCGATCACCTTGTGGTACCAGAGCCACGCCTTCGGGTTGATCGGCTCGCCCACCGAGCCAAGCAAGCGCAACGAGGAGAGGTCGTGCTGCTCGGGCCACTGCGCGCCCCACTTGATACACGCGCGGATGGCCGTCGGGGCGCAATAGAGAATCGATACTTTGTAGCGCTCGATCAGCTCCCACCAGATGCCCTTGCTCGGGTAGTCCGGCGCGCCCTCCCACATCACCGACGTGGCGCAGTTGGCCAGCGGCCCGTAGACGATGTAGGAGTGGCCCGTGACCCAGCCCACATCGGCCGCGCACCAGTACACGTCGCTGTCCGGTTTCAGGTCGAACACGTAGCGATGGGTCGCGCTGACACCGGTCAGGTAGCCGCCGGTCGTGTGCAGGATCCCCTTCGGCTTGGCGGTCGAGCCTGAGGTGTAGAGGATATAGAGCGGATGCTCGGCGTCCAGGGGCTCTGGCTCGCACTCCGGATCGGCCGCAGCCAGGATCTCGTCGTAGAAGACGTCACGACCCTCCTTCATCTGGCAGGGAGTGCCCTTGCTGCGCACGACCACGATCCGCTCGAGCGTCGCCAAGTCGCCCATCACCTCGTCGACGCGGTCCTTGACCGGGGCGGTCTTGCCCTTGCGCGCGGCGCCGTCGACGGTTATCAGCGCCTTGGCCTCGGAGAACTCCATGCGCTCGCGCACCGCCTCGGCGGAGAACCCGCCGAAGACGACGTTGTGTGGCGCCCCGATTCGTGCACAGGCAAGCATCGCTACTACGACCTCGGGGATCATCGGCAGATAGATGCCGACGACGTCGCCCTTTTCCACCCCCTGATCCTTCAGCGCGCCGGCAAAACGCTTGACCTCGGCCAGCAACTGCGAGTAAGTGATGTCGCGCTCCTGGCCCTCCTCGCCGCGCCAGTGAAACGCGACACGCTCGCCACGCCCCGCCTCTACGTGGCGGTCCAAGCAGTTGTATGAAGCGTTGACCTT
>DATCEK010000175.1:0-2632 GCA_036510155.1 Solirubrobacteraceae bacterium
GCACCGGCTCGTCCACGAGCCGGTGCGTGGACGGGCCGCGGAGGGCCAGGCGCAGCCTGCTGTACTTCCTGGCGCGACAGCCCGGGGCGCGCTACTCGACGTGCGCGACCTGCGCGTGTCCTTTGCCACCCGCGATGGCAACGTGCAGGCAGTGGACGGCGTGTCCTTCCAGCTCGGCGTTGGCGAAGTTTTGGCCATCGTCGGTGAGTCGGGCTCGGGCAAGTCGGTGTGCGCGATGTCGCTGATGGGGCTGACGCGCGGGCCGAACGTGACGATCTCCGGTAGTGCTCAGTTCGACGGACGTGACCTGATCGCGGCCTCTGAGGCCGAGCTGCGGCGCATCAGAGGGGCGCAGCTGGCGATGGTCTTCCAGGATCCTCAGTCCTCTTTGAACCCTGTTTACCGTGTCGGCGATCAGATCGCTGAGCAGATCAGGGCGCACGAACCGTTCGTCACGCATGCTCAGGCGCTGGCTCGAGCCGTCGCGCTGATGGAGCGGGTTGGCATTCCGCGTGCGGAGGAGCGTGTGCGCGCCTATCCCCACGAGCTTTCCGGCGGCATGCGCCAGCGCGTGATGATCGCGATGGGCCTCTCGCTTGGCGCGAAGGTTCTGCTTGCGGACGAGCCGACGACTGCGCTCGACGTGACCGTACAAGCCCAGATCCTCGAGCAGCTCGAGCGGCTGCGCGAAACGGAGGACTTGAGCATCGTGCTCGTCACGCACGACTTCGGTGTCGTGGCCGACATCGCCGATCGCATTGCGGTGATGCAGGCGGGCAGGATCGTCGAGCAAGGGGTGGCCACAGAGATTCTGTCCGAGCCAAAGCATCCCTACACACGGGGGTTGCTGGAGGCGTTGCGACCCTCAAAAAAGGCTGATGCCCCCCGCGCGCGCGGGGGGGCTTTGCTTTTGGGCACCCAAATAGCCCTCCCGGCATCGGCCCTCCCGGCATCGGCCCTCCCGGCATTGGCCCTCCCGGCATCGGCTCTCCCGGCATCGGAGAACCGGCCTTCGAATGACGCTGGGGTCGTATCTTCCAAAATGGCCGATGCCCCCCGCGCGCGCGGGGGGGCTTTGCTTTTGGAGATCGACAATCTGTGCGTGAGCTACCCCGGGCGTGGTCGCCGCGACGCGTCGATCGATGCGCTCGACAGGGTGTCGTTGACGCTCGAAGCCGGCGAGACCTTGGCGATCGTCGGCGAGTCCGGCTCCGGCAAGACGACACTGCTGCGCTCGATTGCACGCCTGATCGAGCCGACCGACGGCTCCATCCTCCTGCAAGGGCAAGATCTGGCACGCGCGCCGCGGCGCAAGCTTGCCTCGCTGCGCAGGGAGCTCGGGGTGGTCTTCCAGGATCCGCAGGCGTCCTTGAACCCGCGCAGGCGCGTCGGTGCCACGCTCGAGCGGGCGTTGCGTGCTCGTGGGCTCGGCAAGGGCGATGCGCAAAGCCAGGTGGGAGGGCTGTTCGAGCGGGTCGGCCTGAAGCAGGGCTACGCGACGCGCTATCCGCACGAGCTATCCGGCGGCGAGCGCCAACGCGTCGGCATCGCTCGCGCGCTTGCGGGCGAGCCGCGGCTGGTGTTGCTCGACGAGCCGGTGTCCTCGCTCGATGCGTCGATCCGCCGCGGCGTGATCGACTTGCTCGGCGAACTACAGCAAGAGCTCGGCTGTGCCTACGTGCTCGTCTCGCACGACTTCGCGACCGTCGAAGCGCTGGCCGATCGCGTCGCCGTGATGCATGTCGGCAAGATCGTCGAGCTGGGGGGCGCCGAGCAGGTGCTCTCCGAACCGAAGCATCCGTATACGCAAGAGCTGATCGCCGCCTGTCCAAAGCTCCCGGGCCCGGTCTCGTCCTCTGTCGCTGAGGAGAAGCGCGTTCCCACAGGCTCGACTGACTGACTGGGCCGACGGGTTTGACCCGTGTGGCTCGGGGGTCCACCCCTGATTGGACCCGCTTGCCCGGTGGCGTAGCATCGGGCGCGTGGATGACGCCACACAGCTGCTTCAGAGCCTGATCCGAATCGACACGGTCAACCCGCCCGGCAACGAGCGCGCGGCGATCGAGCATCTCGAGCGGATCCTCACCGAGGTGGGTTTCGAGTGCGAGCTACTCGGGGCCGTGCCGGAGCGCCCAAACCTCGTGGCGCGACTGCGCTCCTCCGCCGGCGGCTACGGAGCACGGGGCTCGGGGGATGGCGGCAGCGACGGTCCCACCCTCTGTTATCTGGGCCACGTCGACACGGTGCTCGCCGACGCGAGCGAGTGGAGGCACGACCCCTGGTCTGGGGAGATCGCCGAGGGCTGCCTGTGGGGGCGCGGCTCGCTGGACATGAAGTCGCAGGTTGCCGCCGAGGTTGCCGCCGCAGCCGGGCTGGCGCGAGAAGGCTGGCGGCCGGCGCATGGCGAGCTGCTGATCGTCGCGGTCGTGGACGAGGAGACCGGCGGCGAGCTCGGCGCCAAGTGGCTCACAGAGACCCATCCCGAGAAGGTGCGCTGCGACATGCTGCTCAATGAGGGCGGCGGGCCTCATTTCGAGCTGGACGGTCAGCGCTACTACGGCGTGTGCTGCGCAGAGAAGGGGGTGTTTCGCTTCACGGTCTCGACCGACGGCGCGGCCGGGCACGCTTCGAT
>DATCEK010000176.1:0-19975 GCA_036510155.1 Solirubrobacteraceae bacterium
GAGCCGCATCGAGATTGAGCTCGGCGCGCTCGAGCAGGGGCCTGGCACCGCAGGCGGCGAGCAGGCCGAGGAGCAGGCGAGCGTCAATCGCGTGCATGACCTGGAGACGGCGCTGGTGGAGATGGACAGCGAACGCGAGCGGGAGCTCGAGCGCGAGATCGAAGGTTTGCAGCGCGAACGCGAGCAGGCAGCAGGACGTGTGAGCGAGCTCGAGGCACAGGTTCAGGCCGCGCGTGCCGCGCGTGAGCAAGCCGATGCACTGGCAGAGCAAGCGCGCGGGGGTCTGCGCAAGCTCGAAGCTGAGGCCGAGGCGGGCCGCCGCGAGGCGGCGAAGGTCGGCGCGGAGTTGGCCGCGGCCAACCAGTTCCTGCGCAGCCATGCCGGCGCCCACGGTGCAAAGGCGGGCGCACCGCGCGCTCTCAGCGACGCGTTGCAGGTCAAGCCTGGCTACGAGTTGGCGCTTGCGGCGGCACTTGGCGGTCGTCTCGACGCAGCGCTGGTGCGCGACATGGACGGTGCTCGCACGCTGCTCGACGGAGTCGGCCCCGATGGCGGCGCGGCCCTGCTCGCGGGAGACGCGGCGGGCGAGAGCGATGGTTCTCTCGGACAGGACGCTCCGACGGGGCAGGACGCCGCCGGACGGACTGTCGCCCAGGAGGACGACGGGCGCTCGGCTGCGCCGGACGGCAAGCCGCCGGCAGCGGGCGCGCTGCGCCTGACCGACCTGCTGGCTGGGTCAGGCCCGGTGCTGGCGCTCGCGCACAGGTTGCTCGCCGACGCTTGGGTGGTCGAGCGTCTCGAGGATGTGGCCGATGATTTCCGCGGTATCGCGAGCACCGCCTCAGGGCGTGTCCTATTTGCCGGCTGGGGCGAGCTGCGCCAAGTGACCGAGGGCGGTGCCGAGCGCGTGCTCGCGCGTCGCAACGAGCGCGACCGGCTGATCGTCGAGAGCGAGCAGGCCGTCGTCAGCGAGCAGGCGGCTAGAGCAGCGGTCGAGCAAGCGCTCGAACAGGCTCGTGAGGCCAATCTGGCACGTGACGAGGCCGATCGAGCGCTGCGCGACAGCGAGCGTCTGCTGGGCGAGGCGGCAGAGGCTCAGCGTAAAGCCCTCTGGCTGATCGAGCAGCGCAAGGCCGCGCCCGAGCAGGGGCCGCTGGCTGTACGTCGCGCGGAGTTGCAGGGCGAGCTGGCGGCCGAGCGCAGGCAGGCCGAGCGCAGGCAGGCAGAACGGGCCGAGCGTGCCCGGCGGATCGAGCGGCTGCGGGTCCAGCGTGCGGCCGATCTCGAGCTCACGCCGCGCGCGGAGCGTCTCGCGGCGGTGCTTGCCGGCACCGGCGAGGCCATGGCAGGCTTGTTGGAGCAAATAGAAGCGTTGCTCGATGCGGATCGCAGTGCGGGCGAGCAGGTCTCTGCCGAGCTGCGTGCCTGCGCGCAGGAGGAGGCCGAGATTCAGGCGGCGTTGCGCGTCGAGGGCGAGGCCGTGACAGGGGCCGAGGTGGCCGCACAGCGCTTGCGAGATCAAGCGGCCGAGGCCCAGGAGGAGCTGCGCGAGGTCTGTGAGCGTTTGGAGCTACCTGTGCCAGGCCCAGGGCGCACACAGCCGGACGATCTCGACGAGCCGGAGGTCGAACATGCGGATGAGCCACATGACAGCTCAGACGGTCCGTCGCCCACGAGTGCGGGCGAGTCCACGGTGGAAGAGTCCGACCCGGAGGCAGTCTCACCCCTTGGCGAGGAGCAGGAACAGGCCCTGCGCTCACGCTTGGAGCGTCTGGCGCGCCGTCGCGAGCAGCTCGGTCCCGTGAACCCGTTGGCCCAGGACGAGTACGCCGAGGCGGTTGCTCATGTCGAGGAGCTCGAGGAGCGGCGCACCGACCTCGAGACGGCGCTACGTGAGCTGCGGGCTGTGATCCGCGAAACCGACCGCCAGATTCACGAAACCTTCAACGAGACATTCAGCGCCGCTGCACGCAACTTCGAGGAGCTCGTCGGCGACGTGTTCCCGGGAGGAAGCGGGCGTTTGCGCCTGGTCAAGGATGAGCAGGCTCCGCGCGCGGTGCTCGGTGGCGAGCCCGCGCCGGAAAACGGCGAGGCGCCCGATGCCGAGGCGGCGGCAGAGATCGAGGCAGACGCAGAGGAGCTACAGGACGCTGAGGAGATGATGGGCGTCGAGATCGAAATCACGCCGGCCGGCAAGTCGACCAAGCGCCTTTCGCTGCTCTCCGGTGGTGAGAAGTCGATGACCGCCTTGGCGTTCATGTTCTCGGTGTTTCTGGCGCGACCGTGCCCCTTCTACGTGCTCGACGAGGTCGAGGCGGCGCTGGATGACCTCAACCTCGATCGTTTCTTGACATTGCTGCGTCGCTACTCAGATCGCGCTCAGTTCATCGTGATCACCCACCAGAAGCGCACAATGGAGGCCGCCGACTGGTTGTATGGCGTCTCGATGGCAGATAACGGCGTGTCCAAGGTGCTCTCGCGCAGGCTCCCCAAAGAGGAGGCGGCACCGCAAGTCGCGGCGGTGGAGGACGCGCCTGAGCCACAGCTCGCACAGGTGCAGGACCCGCCGCGGGTCGCGCCTGTCGCGCCGGTCGTATAGGCGGCGGTGGATGCCGCGCGACTGGTCTGAGCTGTTCATCACCGATGGGCCGACGCAGGCGGCGGCGGATGCGCAATCCGGCGGCGAGGGCGCCGAACGTCGTCGCGGCTTGTTCAAACGCCTGCGCGAAAACCTCTCAAAGACACGACAAGCGCTCGGGTCGGAGATCCAAGCGACGCTCTTCGCCACGCTCGACGAGCACACCTGGGAACGCCTGGAGGAGGCCCTGGTCATGGCCGACGTGGGCGCGAGCACGACCGCCGCGGTCGTCGAGACGCTCGAGCGGGAAGCGACCGAAGGCGCAGTGAGCAGCGGCGAGGAGCTCTCGGAGCGGCTGATCGGGCTGTTGGCAGACACAGCCCGCAGCGAGCACGACAAGATCGACATTCGCGCCAAGCCGACTGTGATCCTCGCAGTCGGAGTCAACGGCACGGGCAAGACAACTACGATCGGCAAGCTGGCGTGGCACCTGCGCAAGGAGCTCGGAGTGAGCGTGCTGCTGGGCGCCGCCGACACGTTTCGGGCGGCCGCCACAGAGCAGCTGGAAGGTTGGGCTGGGCGCGCAGACTGTGAGATCGTCACGGGACCCGAGGGCTCAGACCCAGGGTCGGTTGCTTTCGAGGCGGTGGCGCAAGCCCGAGCGCGTGGGATCGATGTGGTGATCGTGGACACCGCCGGGCGGCTTCACACTCAGGACGACCTGATGGAGGAGCTGGCAAAGGTCAGACGCGTGATCGCACGCCAGCTCGAGGGCGCACCCCATGAGACGCTGCTGACGGTCGACGCGACGACCGGTCAAAACGGCTTGCGCCAAGCGCAGATGTTCGCCTCAACCGCCGGAGTCACCGGTGTTGTGCTGACCAAGCTCGACGGCACCGCCCGGGGCGGGATCGCGCTTGCGATCGCACGCGAGCTCGAGCTACCGGTAAAGCTGATCGGGATCGGCGAGCAACTCGAGGACCTGCGCCCGTTCGACGCGGATGATTTCGCCCGCGCTTTGGTGGCCGAGTCATAATCAGATCATGGACGCTTGGATTCTGTGGCTGGTGGTGGCGTGCATCCTCGGTATCGGGGAGATGCACCAAGGCGGCTTTTATCTGGCGCCGTTCGCCACCGGGGCAGCGCTTGCGACCATCGTGAGCTTGTTGGGAGTCGGGTCCCTGCTCGCCGTGATCGTCTTCTTGCTCTCCTCGGGGCTCGTGTTCGCGACCTTGCGACCTGTGGCAAGGCGCCACAGTCGACTGCCTCCGTCGATCCGCACCGGCGCGGCAGCACTGATCGGTCGCCGGGCGATTGTCCTCGAGCGAATCGCAAACGACGAGGGTGTCGGCTGCGTGAAGATCGACGGCGAGGTATGGACTGCACGCAGCTTCGACGAAGACCAGATATTCGACCCAGGGGAACGCGTCGAAGTCGTCGAAATACGCGGAGCCACGGCTCTTGTGATGCACTGAACGTTTGACTCGAGCTTCAGTGGGGCGTGTCCGACTGACGGTCGGCCGCTGAAAACGTTTGCTCATGAGCTCTGGCGTCATTCGACTGTTGGTCCTCGGAGGTCCTCCCGACACGGGTAACCTCTTTGGGAGACTGGAAAGAAAGGACAAATCAACTTCATGGTCGCTCTCATCGTCATAGCTGTCTTGGTCGTGTTCGCGCTGATCGCGGCTGCGCGCACGGTCCGTGTCATTCCTCAGGCGCGGGCGGGCGTGGTGGAGCGACTCGGTCGCTACAGCCGTACGCTCGAGCCCGGCCTGACGCTTGTCACGCCGTTCATCGATCGTGTGAAGCCACTGGTCGATTTGCGCGAGCAGGTGGTCAATTTCTCACCGCAATCGGTGATCACCGAAGACAACGTCGTTGTCGCGATCGAAACGGTCCTCTATTTCACGATCACCGATCCCCGCTCGGCCACCTACGAAGTCGCCAATCCGCTCCAGGCGATCGAGCAGCTGACCGTCACGACATTGCGCAACGTGATCGGTGGGCTGTCGCTCGAGGCGACGCTCACCGCTCGTGAGAGCGTCAACACCCAGTTGCGGGTGGTGCTGGACGAGGCGACCGGCAAGTGGGGCATACGCATCAACCGCGTGGAGATCAAGTCGGTCGACCCGCCGCAGGACATCAGAGCGGCGATGGAGAAGCAGATGCGCGCCGAGCGCGACCGTCGCGCGGCGATCCTCACCGCCGAAGGGGAGAAGCAGGCTCAGGTCCTGACGGCTGAAGGCCAGCAGCAGGCTGTGGTGCTGCGTGCCGAGGGCGACCGCCAGGCGGCCGTGCTGCGCGCCGAGGGTGAAGCGAAGGCGATCGACACCGTCTTCAAAGCGATCCACGAGGGCAAACCCTCGCGCGAGCTTCTCAGCTACGAATACCTGCAGATGCTGCCCTCGCTCGCCGAAGGCGACTCCAACAAGGTGTTCGTGATCCCCTCGGAATTTGCGGAGGCGTTCGGCGGCATCGGCGAGGCGATCGCGCGCCGTTCTGGACAGCAGCCACCATCCGCAGGCACGCCAGAGCGCGACTGAGGCTCTGGGCACGAGCGCGCGCCCTGATGGATGAGCTCTCACCGCACCGGCGTATTGGGCTGCCAGAATTGAGCGTCTGATGTTCGACTCCCTAGCCGAGAAGCTGCAGGCCACCCTGGGCGACGTGCGCCGGCGTGGCACGCTGACCGAAGCCGATATCGACGGGGCAATGCGTGAGATCCGCCTTGCGCTGCTGGAGGCCGACGTCAACTTCAAGGTCGTCAAGGGCTTCACGAGCGATGTGAAGGAGCGCTGCCTTGGCGCCGACGTCGTCGGCAAGCTCAACCCGGGCCAGCAGGTCGTCAAGATCGTCGCTGACGAGCTGACGAATTTGATGGGGGCCCCACCCACCCGGGCCTCGGCAGGCCTGAGCTTCTCGCCGAGACCGCCGACCGTGATCCTGATGGCCGGTCTCCAAGGCTCGGGCAAGACGACCGCGACCGCCAAGCTGGCACGCTACTTGCGTGAGGAGCACTCCTCCTCGGTGGCCCTGGCCGCCTGCGATGTCTATCGCCCCGCAGCGGTGGATCAGCTCGTGAAGGTCGGCGCGCAGGCGGGGGCGGCTGTGTACGAGCAGGGGACCGAGCGTGACCCCGTGGAGATCGCAGCGTGGGCGCTCGAGCGAGCGCGCGAAGAGGGCAAGGATGTGCTGATCGTCGACACCAGCGGGCGCTTGCACGTCGACGAGGCCTTGATGGCCGAGCTCGTGAGTATCCGCGACGCCGTCAAGCCGCACAACGTGCTGCTCGTTGTGGACGCGATGACCGGCCAGGACGCAGTCAACGTCGCCGAGCAGTTCGCCGCGGCCGTTCAGTTCGACGGTGTGGTGATGAGCAAGCTCGACGGCGATGCTCGCGGCGGCGCGGCGCTGTCGGTCAAGGCGGTCACGGGCAAGCCGATCATGTTCGCCTCCACCGGCGAGAAGCTCGACCAGTTCGAGCGCTTCCATCCCGATCGCATGGCTCAGCGCATCCTCGGCATGGGCGATGTGATGAGCCTGATCGAGACCGCCGAGCGTCAGTTCGACGAGACGCAGGCGGCTGAGCTGGAGCGCAAGCTGCGGCGCAACGAGTTCGGCCTCGACGACTTCCTCGACCAGCTCAAGACGATCCGCCGTATGGGCCCTTTGACGAACCTGCTCGGCATGATCCCCGGCTTCGCCGGCGCGCAATTGAAAAACCTGAAGGTCGACGAGCGTGAGCTCGACCGCATCCAGGCGATCATCCTCTCGATGACAGCCGAGGAGCGCAGTCGCCCAGAGTTGATCAAGGGCTCGCGCCGCCTGCGCATCGCACGAGGCTCGGGCACTAATGTCCAACAGGTCAACCAGCTCGTCAAGCAGTTCGGCCAGATGCGCAAGATGATGCGTGGCATGAGCCGAGGCAAGATGCCCGATGTCGGCGCGCTGCTGCGACAGGCGCGTTGAACGCTTGCGGCCATCTGTCGTCGGTGTCGGCCATCATCCCCAGTCCGTCGGCAACCCGAACCGCTAAGCTCTTCAGCTGGACTGGAAAGCACTCAGAGAGGAAACCGTGTCGGTAAGGCTCAGGCTCACGCGTGTGGGCGCAAGGAAGAACCCAATTTGGCGAGTGGTGGTCGCCGATCAGCGCTCTCCGCGCGACGGGCGCGTGATCGAGACGATCGGCCACTACAACGCCCAGACGGACCCCTCCACGATCGTGATCGACGAGGAGCGGGCCAAAAGCTGGCTGGCTCGTGGGGCGCAACCGTCCAACACGGTCGCCAAGCTGCTGAGAATCCAAGGCATCTCCTAGCGCTACGCCGCGGGTTATTGGGGTGTCCGGCGAGGTGATGAGGGAGCTGTTGGAGTATCTCGCCCAAGGCCTGGTCGATCGTCCCGAAGAGGTATCGGTCGAGCAGTTCGATGAGGACGACGGGACCGTGGTGCTGGAGCTGTGCGTAGCCGATGAGGACTACGGGCAGGTGATCGGCCGCGGCGGGCGCACCGCGCACGCGCTGAGGACCGTCGTGAAGGCCTCGGCGGTCAACGAGAAGCGCCGCGTGCTTGTCGACATCGTCGATTGAGAAGGCGCAGGGGACACTGGTGGTCCATCCCGTGAATTCGCTGTGGGTTTGCGGGTTGTATGCGCGTGACCTGACGCTTCACGGTGTCCGTTCGCGTACTGGTGGTACGTGTGCGGACACCGGAGACCGTCAGACGCGTGCAGACGCCGGGAAACACCAGTGGATTTACAGGATGGACCACTAGGTGAGCGCCGGTGCTGGCGATCCCAAGGGCGGCGAGGACGCGTCGCCGACCGAGAAGCTCGGCGCGTTCCCGGGAGAAGATCGCCGGAGGTCCGGTGATCGGGACGACGGCGCGAACGCTGTTCCGGCTGGGCGTGTCGGTCGTGCTCACGGTCTCGACGGCAGCTTCTACGTCACCGGCGCGCGTCCGCGACTGCTTGCCCTCGGCACGAATGTGAGGATCGACCCCCTGACGGCCAGGATCCTCAGGCGCGCGGGCACAGACGAGCATCCGATCGTGCGCCTGGAAGGTGTCGAGGATCGTCGAGCCGCCGAGGCGCTGCGGGGGCAAGAGCTGACGGTCGAGCTTGCCGAGGCCCCGCAGCTCGGAGAAGGGGAGTGGTGGGCTCAGGAACTGATGGGCTGTGAGGTCATAGACGGCGAGCGACTGGTGGGAACGGTCGTCGGGCTGATGGAGCTTCCCTCGTGCGAGGCCCTGGAAGTACGGCTCGTCTTCGCAGAGGCCGACAAGCGGGATGGCTCCTCAGATCAGCTACTGGTGCCGATGGTCAGCGACGCGATCCGTCACATCGATCCAAAACTAAGACGCGTCGATGTGAACATGGCATTTCTGGGCGAGGGCTGATGGAGATCGACATCTTCACGCTTTTCCCCGAGTGGTTTGAGTGGTTCGGGGTCCAGCGCCACGTGCGCAACGCGCTCGACGGCGGCTCACGTCTCCGCTACGTGAACTTTCGTGAGCACACGCCCCTGAGCGGCGGTCAAGTCGACGACACCCCTTTTGGCGGTGGTGCCGGGATGGTGTTGCGCGTGGACGTGATGGACGCCGCGATGCGCGCTCATTACGGCATCGACGCGACCGAGGTGCGCAAGCATCGGCGGGTGATCGTGCTCGCCCCAGGAGGAAGGCTGCTCGAGGAGAGCTACGTGCAAGAGCTGGCCTGCGAGCCGGACTTGACCTTGCTGTGCGGGCGCTACGAGGGCTTTGACGAGCGGATCGTCGAGCATCTCGCGAGCGAGAGTCTGTCTATCGGTCGCTACGTTCTCTCCGGTGGTGAGCCGGCGGCGATGGTCCTCTGCGACGCGATCTTGCGCAAGCTGCCCGGTGCGCTGGGGCACGTCGACTCGGCCGTCGAGGAGTCCTTCAGCGAGGCGCTGGAGGGTCAGCCCGAGTATCCGCACTACACGCGACCGGCTGAGTATCGTGGCTGGCGCGTCCCTGAGGTCCTGCTCTCCGGTCACCACGAGCGCATCCGTGAGTGGCGCGCGCGGCAGAGTCATGCGCGGGGAGAAGGAGCGAACGGCGCTCCATAGGCCGGGGTTCGCTACCATTCGCGGGCGCGTCGGGCAGTGCAGCGGCTTTCGCTCACTCGGCGCCTTCTTTTTGCCATGAGCACAGTCATCGAAAGCATCGAGCGCAAGCAGCTGCGCCGCGTCCCCGACTTCGGGCCGGGGGACCGCGTGCGCGTGCACTTCCAGGTCATCGAGGGCACTCGCCGTCGTATCCAGGTGTTCGAGGGTGTGGTCATCAAGCGCCAGGGCCATGGAGCCCGCGAGACCTTCACCGTGCGCAAGCAGTCCTTCGGCGTGGGGGTCGAGCGGATGTTCCCGGTGCATTCCCCGAAGATCGAGCGTATCGAGGTGGCGGCTCGGGGCGATGTCCGACGAGCCAAGCTCTACTACCTGCGCGACCGTGTCGGCAAGCGTGCCCGTGTGCGCGAGCGTCGCTACACCGGGCCTGAGGAGACAGTTCAGCCCGGCCTGCTGCACGAGCCCTCAGAGGCGACGGACGCCGAGGGCGCCACTGCGTCGGAGACGGCCGCAGAGAGTCAGGTAGCCGAGGCGCAGGCAACCGAGGCGGGGGACACCCAGGCAACGGTCGCTGTCGATTCCCAGGAAGTAGAGGTTGCTCAGCAGGCCGAGCAGGCGACGAGCTCGACCGAGGCCAAGGACGAGTCATCCGCTGCCTCCGCGCCGGCGCCCGACTCGGATGAGGGGGCTCCCGAGACCGCGTCGCCCGACGCCGCAGAGGCTTTGACTGCGTCCACAGACAAAGCCGGCTCCCCCTCCGACGCCGGCGACAGTGGAGCCGGCGAGCCTTCGGCGTGAAGGAATGGCCCCCTCGGTGAAGCGGGCTGAGGAAAAGGGCGAGCCGAAGTCCAGAACAAACTCGATCGTCGAGTTGATCGTGATCGTGCTGGTCGCGATCGGCCTGGCGCTTGCGATACAGGCTTTCGTCGTCAAGCCCTATCGGATCCCCAGTGGTTCAATGGAACCCACCTTGGATGTCGGTCAACGAGTGCTGGTGAACCGTATAAGCATGCACTTCAAAGAACCGCATGTGGGCGAGATCCTGGTGTTCCACCCGCCCAAGGACGCCGAACAGCAGGTCTGCGGGCCGCAGCCTCACATGGTCACCCCGGGTGGTGCGGCTTGCGCAACGCCTGAGCCCGAAGAGGCCGGCGTCAACTTCATCAAGCGCGTCGTTGCGGGACCTGGAGACGAAATCTACATCAAGGAAGGACACGTCTTTCGCAAGGCGGCGGGTAGGAGCCAGTTCGTCCCAGAGAAAGACTCCTACATCGATCCATGCGGTAGCGCCTCGGAGTGCAATTTCCCCAAGCCGATCAAGATAGCCGCCGGTCACTGGTTCATGATGGGGGACAATCGTGGCGAGTCGGATGACAGCAGATTCTGGGGACCGGTCCCCACAAGTTGGATCATCGGAGGGGCTTTTGCCACCTACTGGCCTCCCGACCGTATCGGCATCCTCTGAGGGCTCGCGCCCCAAGCGCACGAGCTCTTCCAGGGCTCCATACTCTCGCCGGGTCGCGCGTCGTCGTGCCCGAAACAAAAGCGGACAACGCCTGTTCGCGTTCGATCGAGCGCTCGGCAGCCGCATGGTCGCCGGCGCAGACGAGGCCGGCCGCGGTTGTCTGGCCGGGCCGCTCGTCGCCGCGGCGGTCTTGTTCGACTACGAGCAGCTGACGACCCGCGAGCTGCGTGCTCTCGCCACGCTGAACGATTCCAAGCAGCACAAAACGGAGGCGCGCGAGGAGCTTTATCCGCTCGTGCTCGGCGCCGCTGCTCGTGTCACCGTCGTCTCGCGTTGTGTGAAGGGGATCGACGCGCGAGGCTTGCACAAGACCAATCTGGCGGCCCTGCGCGACGCGATCAGGGGCGTGACACGTGATGTCCCAGGCGAGGTGATGTGCTTGATCGATGGTTTCGCGGTTCCCGAGTTCGAGCGCCCGCAGCGGCCGGTGGTGGGGGGTGATGCCACAAGCGCGGCAATCGCGGCCGCCTCGATCGTGGCCAAGGTCACCCGCGATCGCTACATGCATCGCGCTGACGAGCTGCATCCGGGCTGGAACTTCGCCGAGCACGTTGGCTACTCCACGCCTGTGCACCGTGAGGCGATCGGCCGGCAGGGCGTCTCGCCGCTGCATCGCATGTCGTTTCAGTCAGCGGCCTATCGGCAGTTGGCGCTCTGAGTACCCGACTAGGCTGGGATGAGATCGCCCGCTGGCTCTACCTGGAATACCGACGGGAAACGGTCGGCGAGCCCAGTTGAGCGCAGCGCTTCGCCGATGGTATCGGCTGCCCTTTGCGCCGCAGCTGCCCTGTCGGGCTGGTCGTCAGCAAGGACCAGCACAATCGTCGACGCATCGCTTTCCCAGGTAGCGACTGGGCCCATCTCGGAGTGCTGGCGCTCCAAGTGCCTCGTCAGCGGTAGCCAAATCGATTCATCGCTAAACGGTACGTTCGCTACCGAGGTCCAGGTTCGATACTCCATGATCATCTCTTATACCCCTTTTTCTTCATGCAGGCGAGGAAGTTTGCAAGCGATCGCGAAGACGAGGGTGTGCCGGCGATCTTGCATGGTGGCTGATCTTCCTCCGGAGGAAAGAACAACCAGTACTCCTTACGCTTCTCGACGCGCCAGCCCTGGCCTTCGGCTTGCAGTCTGATCTTCTTGAAATCGCCCTTTGAACTCATACGAACCTAGGTCGTCTCACCAAGCCCCCTCTATGTGATCGAGGCGCAGCAGCCGGTTTGAGCCGTCGACGATCACACCGACTGCATCGAAACGGATCGTGTGTGCCTTGGGGCGCGCGGCGGTGTTTTCGTACAGCCAGGCGCAGGCCAGTCGCTTAAGGCGTGAGCGCTGACTGAACTTCAGCCACGCCAGTGGCTGTTCCTCGGGGCAGAGGCCGCGACGATTGTTGCCGGCCCTGCGAGTCTTGACCTCGGCGAACACAAGCGTTCGGCCGTCGAAGGCGATCAGGTCGATCTCGCCTTGTCGGGTCCGCACGTTGCGCTCCACGATCACAAAGCCCAGTCGCCGGAAATGGCCGACGGCGAAATCCTCACCGAGCGCACCCAGCGCACGTCGCTGGTCACGGGGTGCGGGCACGTCCGGTGGCGAGGGACTCTCGGGTGTCATGCCTCGACCATAGGGCGAAAAATGTGACGAAAAACACACATTTGTGCCGATCGACAGTCAACTATGTGTCGTGTCTGGACAACGGCTGCCTGGCGGGCGGATATCCTGGCTTGGGCGTCGCCAAGTCCGATGTCAGCGCATCTCGTGAACGACACTCTCGATAAACCAAGCGGCTCCGCAGCAGGTACGTCCGAGGCTTACGCGGAGGAAGGCGCGCAGAGCGATATGGCGACTTCGACTTCGGCAGGGGCAGGGGCAGAGGCAGAGGCAGGGTCTGGGCGAGGCGATTCGCTCGCCGCGCCCGACGATTCTCGCCAGCGGAGCGCCAGTCGCTTCGGGATCGACGGTGTCAGCAGTTTCATGGGCATGCGTTGGGAGAGGGCCGACACGGTCCGCCTCGAGATCCGCCCGGAGCTGATCAACGCGGGTGGGCTGCTCTCCGGGGTCGTCACCTACGCACTCGTGGACTACTGCATGGGCTCGACCCTATGGCCTCACACGACCGAGGACGAGCACATCGCAACGCTCAACATCTCGATCAACTACATCCAAACCGCGACACAGGGCGAGATCGTGTGTAAAACAGAGCTCGACCGACGCAACCGCACGAATGCCGTATTGCGCAGCGATGTGCGCCACGAGGATGGTCGGCTTCTCGTAAACGCGATCGGCAGCTACGCGATCTTCCCCGCGCGCAAACGTCCCCGCCCGCTCTGACGCACGGCGAGGGCATGCCGGACACAGGACGCACGCCTCGCGCGTTGAGCATCGCCGGATCTGACTCCGGTGGTGGCGCAGGCATTCAGGCCGACTTGAAGGCCTTCGCGCGTTGCGGGGTTCACGGTATGAGCGCGATCACCGCGATCACCGCTCAGAACACACTCGGCGTCGACGCCGTCTACCGTCTCCCGCCGGAGATCGTCCTCGCCCAGGTTCGCGCCGTGATCGCAGACATCGGCGTGGATGCTGTCAAGGTGGGTATGCTCGCCAGCGTCGAGATCGTCCATGCGGTGGCGCTCGCGCTCGAGGAGCTGCCAGCCGAGACGCCGGTGGTCCTCGACCCGGTGATGGTCAGCGAGTCCGGTGCCCGGCTGCTGGACCGCGATGCCGAGAGCGCGCTCGTGGCAGAGATATTGCCGCGCGCCACCATCGTGACCCCGAACATTCCCGAGGCGCGTGTGCTGGCCGGACATGCAGCGCCCCGGCAGCACGAGCAGATCGAGATGAGCGCGAAGGATGAGAGGAGCAAGGCGATCGGCCTTGCACAGGCGGTCTCGTTGCTCGGCCCCGGAATCGTAGTGCTCACGGGCGGTCACCGTGCTCAGGCGATCGATCTGTTCCTCGCGCAGGGCGCCAAGGCGGAGGAGGCGATCGAGATCCCCGGTGAGCGATATGCCGATGGGGCGGCTCATGGCTCGGGTTGTACCCACTCCTCGGTGCTCGCGGCCCAGCTGGCGTTGGGGCACACGCCGCTTCAAGCAGCGTTCACGGCTCGCGCGCTGGCCGGGGAGGCCGTCGCGGGTGGTCTGCGAGACGTAGGGGAGGGTCCTGGTCCGGTCGACGTGTTCGGTCTCCTGCGCATGCGCGCGCCTTTCACGCGAGGGCCGGAATAGCCCCAGGGCCTTTGCAATAATCGCCAGGGAGATGAAGCTTCTACGCGTCAAGCCCGGCCATGGTGAGGTGGTGCTCGCCGAGGGCGATGTCGCGGTGCCAGAGCAGTACAGCGAGCTGCTCGCAGTCTTCAGTCGCGAACTCGACGCGGGGCTATGGGCTGCGGTCCCGACCTCGACGCGCACGGGCCGGCGCGAGGCAGAGCTGGTACGCAGCTTCGAAGATGTCCCCGCAGACGCCGAGCGGGTGATCTTCTTTCCCCGGGCCGCAGGAGGCAGCTGATGGCGCTGGCTCTAGGAACCGCCGCGCTGATGCTGATGAGCTCGCTCCTGGTGCTGGCATTGCCGTACCTGAGGCGCTCGATCGAGCTGACGCGTCTAGGGCTGTCCGAGCGCGCCGACCACAAGCGTTTTGCGCTTGTGGAGGAATACGACCCTGGCCGGGAGCTGCGTGCCGAGCAACGCGCCCGCGCGCTCCTGCGCTCATGCGTCAACGAGGAAGACTGGTCCATGTACAGCGAGCTCGGCTTTCTGCGTGTGTGGGGCACACTGGAGGCGCAACCATACGGCTACCTCATCTACCCTCACAAGCCAATCCTCGCCTACGTCCCTTTCACGAACCACATGCTTGGCGAGTACTGCGTCGAGTTCCCGGATCGCACACGGCCATTTGGCAGTACTCGCCTGCCGGACTCAGACGACGTGCTCGCGAAGTGGATTGCGCTCACGGCCGACGAGCGCGCGCTGATCGAGCAGGCCAACATGCACCTGGCGGGGCGTCAGATCCGTATCGCCAAGGCGAGGCGAGACCTCCTTTGCCTCGCGTGCTGGGAACGCGAGCGCGGCGAGTCACGCGGACGAGCGCCGCGACGCGCCGGTAGTGTTCCCGCGCTGTGAGCACATCGGAGCCTTTTGACCTGAAGCACCGCTCGCGCGCCCTGATCGAGGGGCCGGAGCGGGCGGCTGCGCGCGCTTATCTGCACGGAATCGGCTACACCGCGGAGGATCTGGCCAAGCCGATCGTGGGCGTCGCCCACTCCTGGATCGAGACGATGCCTTGCAACTTCAACAACCGCGTCCTGGCCGCGAAGGTCAAGGAGGGAATCCGCGCTGCCGGCGGCACGCCGATGGAGCTCAACACGATCGCCATCTCCGACGGAATCACGATGGGCACCTCGGGCATGCGCGCCTCGCTGGTCTCGCGCGAGTTGATCGCCGATTCGATCGAGCTGGTCGCCTCCGCCCACGCCTTCGATGCGCTGGTGGTGATCTCAGGCTGCGACAAGACGATTCCCGGCGCGGTGATGGCGCTCGCCCGTCTGGACATACCCGGCCTGATGCTCTACGGCGGCTCGATCCGTCCCGGCCACTACAAGGGCGAGGACGTCACGATCCAACAGGTGTTCGAGGCGGTGGGCGCGTTCGCGTCCGGCAAGATCACCGAGGCGGAGCTGCACGAGCTCGAGGAGGCCGCCTCTCCCGGCGCGGGCGCATGCGGCGGGCAGTTCACCGCCAACACGATGGCGATGGCCTTCGAGGTGCTCGGCATCTCCCCGGCGGGCTCCTCGATGGTGCCCGCCGAGGATGGACGCAAGCTGCGGGTCGCGGTGGAGTGCGGCGAACTGGTCATGGATGTGCTGCGCAGAGGCCTGCGTCCCAGTCAAGTGATCACCAAGCCGGCGCTCGAGAACGCGATCGCCGCCGGGGCGACGAGCGGCGGCTCCACCAACATCGTCTTGCACCTGCTGGCAGTCGCCCGAGAAATGGGAGTGCCACTGTCGATCGATGAGTTCGACCCCATTTCCGACGCGACGCCCCTCCTCTGCGACCTACAGCCAGGTGGGCAGTATGTGGCGACCGACCTCTACGAGGCGGGCGGCGTGCCGCTCGTCATGCGTCGCCTCCAGGAAGCCGGCATGTTGCGGGGAGACGCGATCACTGTCACTGGACGCACGATTGGCGAGCACGCGGAGCTAGCGAGCGAGACGTCGGGCCAGAAGGTGGTGCGAGCGCTCGGGGATCCGTTGAAGCCCACTGGCGGCTTCGCGATCCTGCACGGCAACGTGGCCCCCGACGGCTGTGTGGTCAAGCTCGCCGGCCACGAGCGCCGCCACCACATCGGCCGCGCGCGCGTGTTCGACGGGGAGGAGAGTGCCATGGCCGCGGTGCTCGCCCATAAGATCTCCGAGGGAGACGTGGTCGTGATCCGCGGCGAGGGTCCAGCAGGAGGTCCCGGGATGCGCGAGATGCTCGCCGTCACTGCCGCCATCGTCGGCGAGGGGCTGGGAGAGAGCGTCGCGCTGATCACGGACGGTCGCTTCTCTGGCGCCACCCATGGCTTCATGGCTGCTCACATCGCCCCGGAGGCCGTTCGGGGCGGACCGATCGGCGCGCTGGCCGACGGCGACGAGATAACGATCGACGTCGAAGCGCGCCGCATAGACGTAGCTTTGACCGACGATCAGATCGCCGAGCGTCTGTCAACCTACGTCCAGCCGCCGCGCGCCGACGAGCACATCGACGTGGCAATCCGCAAGTACGCAAAGCTCGTCGGGTCCGCTGCCGAGGGCGCCGTTACGAGCTGAAAAGCAGCTCCTCGCCCGCGCTCCTACTCGGCTCGCAATGAATGACCGGCCAGGTTCACTCGGCGATGAAGTCGCGCAGCAGCCGGTTGAAAGATGCGGGACGCTCGAGCATCGCCACGTGCCCCGTGTCCTCGAAAATCACCTTGCGCGAGTTGGGGATCAGCTCCTCGAACACGCTTGCGTCGCTGACCGGGATCACCTTGTCTTCCGCTCCCCAGACGATCAGCGTCGGGCAAGCGATCTCTGGCAGTCGCTCGCGGATCGGGTAGTCGATGTTCGCTCGCAGCGCCTGCATGAAACCGGGCTTGCCGGCGCCGCGCATTTGCTCGGCAGCGAGTGCTGCGGGAAGACGGCTGGGGTGGCGTGCGACAAAACCGAGCGAGAGGTTGCGAAGGCCAGCACGGCGTGACATCCAGTCCGAGCGGGTGGCTGTCCAGCCGGTGTAGGCGGCGAGGATCGGGGCGAGTCGGCGCAGGTAGGGCTCGATCCTTTCCACGTCGCGGTGGCGGTAGGTGCTGATGCCCGCCGCCGAGATCAAGACCAGTCGCTCCACGCGCTGCGGGTAGGCGATCGCAAGCTCAGTCGAGACGAACCCGCCCATCGAGTTGCCGACCACGGTTGCAGCGCTCACGCCGAGCGTCTCCAGCAGTCCGTCGAGTATGCGCGCGTACATCGAGATCGTGATCTGCTCCTTCGGCATCGGCGAATGGCCGAAGCCGGGCAGATCCATCGCGATCACGCGATGCTCCGCCCCGAACACAGGCAATTGCTCGAGCCAGTTCGGCCAAGAGCCCGAGAGACCATGGACGAAAACGATCGCCGGACCGTCGCCCAGCTCGATGGTGTTGACCCGGTTGCCGTCGATCGTCAACCAACGCTGATGCCGGCGCCAGTCGACATCCAGCCATCTAGAACGCCCCTCCGGGCTGTAGGCCTGACGTCGATCGCTTCCGTTGAGTGTGCCGACGCCGCTCATCTGTGAATAATCTATCGCCCATGCGCATCGCCATCGACGTCGACTCGACTCTGCACCACTATTGGGATGTCCTCTCGGAGATATCCCGCAGGCGTTTCGGCATCGAGCTGCCCTACGAGGAGCAGTTCACCTGGGGCATCACCCGTTTGCGCCCAGATCAGCTGGAGCTGTGCATCGAGGAGAGCCACAGCGACGAGACAATCCTCTCGGGCCGCCCCTATCCCGGCGCTGTCGAGGCGGTTGGGGAATGGAGTCGGCAAGGCCACTTCATCCACATCACCAGCCACCGCGCGAGTGCATGCGCGCCGGCTACGGCTCGCTGGCTCGAGCAGCTCGGGCTCCGGTTCGACGACCTGTGCTGCTCCTACGACAAGATCAGCCGCTGCGTGGAGCTCGACATCGACATCCTCATCGACGACAGCCCGCTGAACATCAGCGCAGCGATCGAGCAAGGGATCGCCGTGGCGACAATCCTGCACCCATGGAACGCCGAGCTGTGCGAGGTCGAGGACGTGCTCGGCGCTCACGATTGGTCTGAGCTTGCACAGCTGCTGGCGCCGGTGCTGTCTGTGCCAGACTCGACGCTCGTCAGTCCCCACTGACCGATTCGCGGGGTCACACGCTATTCCCGATGGCGACCCAGCTAAGATCTCGGAAGGGCGCCCGCCCGCCATGGCGAATCATGTGTGGTGATGAGCACCGCAACAGCCGAGAGCACTCCAAGCATCGGCGAGCCATGGTTGCGCGCGCTTCAGCTACTCGACGAGGATTTGCGGCGCACCAATGCCGCGCCGCGCACTCGCCGCGCCTACGCCGTGGACACACTTCAGTTTGCTTGCTGGGCAGATGCCCAGGGGGTCGCTCCCTCAGCCGTCGCTCCCCGCGATGTACGTCGTTATCTGGCGATGCTCACCGAGCGTGAGCTCTCCGCTACCACGGCTGCCCGCAAGCTGGCCGCGGTACGTGCTCTGTTTCGCAGCCAGCGCGAGCATGGTCACATCGATCAGAGCCCGGCCGATCTGCTCGCCACCCCGCGTCGTGCCTCACATTTGCCCCGTGTCATGAAGGTGCCCGAGGTTGCGCGCCTACTCGACTCCATCCCAGCCGGCGGGCCGCTCGAGCTGCGTGACCGCGCGCTATTCGAGCTGGCTTACGCGTGCGGTCTGCGGGCCGAGGAGATCGTCACACTCGATGTCGCCGATGTCGACCATGACGCCGAGCAGTTGCGGGTCGAAGGCAAGGGCTCCAAGACTCGCTTCGTCCCGGCCGGCGAGCTCGCCCTGAGCGCTGTACGAACATATTTGGAGTGCGGTCGGCCGGCGCTCACGCGCGCCGCGACGCGCGAGGGCGCGCGGCGGACCTCTGCGTCCACACGCGCCAATCCGTCGGAGGGTACGGATGCCACTGAGAGCCAGGCGCTATTTCTCAGTCGCTCCGGGCGTCGGCTGGGCACGAGCGACGTGCGCCGGCGCTTGCGAGCGTGGACTACCCGCGCAGGAATCGCCGCTGGAATCTCGCCTCATGCACTGCGCCACAGCTTCGCGACACATCTGCTCGACGGTGGCGCCGACCTACGATCGATCCAAGAGCTGCTAGGCCACTCGAGCATCTCGACCACGCAGGTCTACACTCGGGTAGAGTCCGCCAGACTCAGAAGCGCCTATGCGCGCAGTCACCCTCGGGCCTGATCGGCGGGAGAAGACCCTGGAGACGAACGTCAAAGCGATTGAGCTGCGCGAACTGTGGCGGCGGTATAAGAATGAAGCAGACCCTCGCGCTCGCGAGCGGTTGGTCGTCGCCTATTCGCCGCTGGTCAAGTACGTAGCCGGGCGCACCGCTGCCGGTTTGCCGCCGCATGTCGAGGAGGCCGATCTGGTCTCCTATGGCCTTGTCGGCCTGATTTCGGCGATCGAGCGCTTCGACACCACACGTGAAATCAAGTTCGAGACCTACGCGATCACGCGGATCAAGGGCGCGATCATCGACGAGCTGCGCTCGATCGACTGGGTGCCGCGCAGCGTGCGCGCACGGGCGCGCGAGATCGAGCGTGCCAACACGAAGCTCGAGCACCGCCTGCAACACACCCACACAGACGAGGAGATGGCTGCCGAGCTCGACTTGACCGTCCCCGAGCTGCACGAGTCGCTGCTTGCCATCTCCCACTCCTCGGTGGCGGCCTTGGACGAGCTGTGGAGCGTGTCCGATTCCAGCGGAGACCAGGTCTCGCTGATGGACACGATCGAGGATCCCAACGCGCCCGACCCCTCGCGTGCCCTCGATGTGGGCGACCTGAAGGATCGCATCGCCGACTCGATCGCCTCGTTGCCCGAGCGTGAGAAGCTTGTGATCGCGCTCTACTACTACGAGAACCTGACCCTGCGTGAGATCGGCGAGGTGCTCGGCGTCACGGAGTCGCGCATCTCACAGCTGCACACCAAGGCTGTGCTGCGCCTGCGCGGGCGCATGCAAGAGGCTTCCTTCGACTAGCGCTGCAGGATTGTCCTCGGCGCCCCGGCTCATGAGAGCGAACATGCTGGTCGGTTTGCCTTTCGACCGGCAGAGGCGCGCCAACCGGGCGGGCGCTCTGAGAGTTCGCCGACTGGCACCGTCGTCCCGAGCGCGGAGCGCCGTTTCTGCCGTCCGGCTACTCTGATGGGCTGATGGCCACCAGAGCAATCGTCACCTCGCACCCGGTCGTTGCCTGCGATGTATGTGGCAGAAGCCTTTTGCGAGGGGAGACGCCCGACGTGTTTCTAGCCGGTGGCCAACGCCGTACCGTCTGTGAGCTGTGTGTACCCCGGGCTGCGGCCGAGGGTTGGCTGAGAGAGGCGGACAACCACGCTTCGAGCGTCCGCCCGACCCGTGCACGCCGCGCCGGCTCGCTGCTCGGCCGGCTGCGCCAGTTGCGTGAGCCGGGCCAAGGCCCGTTGCGCCGCGATCCGCCTGACCTCACCGGCCTGGATGCAGCCGATACGGGGGTAGAGCTTCCCGAGGAGGATCTCTACGA
>DATCEK010000177.1:0-28840 GCA_036510155.1 Solirubrobacteraceae bacterium
TCCCGCTTCCGAACGTCGTCCCCCCGCCAGTCCTTGCCAAGACCGGCAATGTAGCTCCCGTCAAGGGCACTGTGTTGGTCGAGCTCCCCGGCACGAAAACCTTTGTGCCGCTGGCCTCCTTGACACAGATTCCCTTCGGCACCGTCATCGAAGCCACCCACGGCACTGTCAGCGTCACTACCGCCAACCCCAACGGCACGACCCAAACCGGCCAGTTCTTCGATGGCCAGTTCATCCTCACCCAAGGCAAGAACGGACAGGTCCTTGCGAAGCTGAGCGGCGGCAACTTCTCCGTGTGCCCGACTGCTCGCGAGCGGGCCCATCGTGCGCGTGTCTCCTCACTTGCGCCGAACGCTCACGCAGCCGCGTCAGGCAAACACGTGGTCCGCAAGCTGTGGGCCAACGCGCACGGCAAATTTTCGACCGAAGGCAACTACGCCGCCGGCGCGGTGCAGGGGACCGAATGGCTGACCGAGGACCTCTGCGAAGGCACGCTGATCCGGGTTACGCGCGACAAGGTGGCGGTCACTAACCTGGTCAACCACAAGCGGGTCGAGGTCAAGACGGGGCACAAATATCTGGCCAAGGCGCCGTAAGAGGGCTTGTCGCTTCCCGGCGAGAAAGGGACTCTGCGTTTACGAGATCACCGGCTGGCTTGCTCCGGCTGGCCAGGGTAGCAGAACTGCTACCCTGGAGATGTAATGGCTAGCATCCCTCAAAAGGAGCTTCGCAATAACGTCGGTGAGGTCCTTCGCCGCGCTGAGGCGGGCGAACAGATCACGATCACGGTCGCCGGTCGCCCGGTTGCTCAGCTGGGACCTGCTCGAACACGACAATGGGTGCCAAGCGCCCAGCTTGCCGACCTATGGGCGACACCGGCGGATCCGACGCTCGATAAGGATCTAGAGGAGCTCGGCGCTGAGATCATTGACCCATGGGCTTCCTAGGCCTTGGCGGTACTGCTGGACACATCGGTTTTGATCGCTGCCGACGCGGGGCCTGACGAGGACGCAGCCATTAGCGTGGTTTCCTTGACTGAGTTGCACTTTGGTGTACTCGTGGCGCAGGACGACGACACTCGGGCACGGCGCATGCTGCGTCTCGCGGTAGTCGAGGACCATTTCGATGCACTTCCGTTTGACGCTGCCGCGGCACGCGAGTGCGGCCGGTTGCATGCGGCGGTGGCAAAGCGTGGGGGTCAGCCACGAAGGCGCGCCCTAGACCTAGCGATCGCTGCGACCGCAAATGTTCACGGAGTGCCGCTTCTAACCTACAACGTCAAAGATTTTCAGATCATTGACGATTTGGTGGATATTCGCGCTACTCCTCCAAACGCCACCGCTCATACAGCGCCGTGAACTCCTCGCGCATATGAGGCGTCAGATCCTCGCTGCTCAGAGAACCCGTCAGTCGGATCGTCGCGCGCATCTGCTCCAGGTACTCGCTGCAGTGCTCGCAGCCGGCCAGATGCGCCTCGAAGCGCCGTCGCTGCGCGCGCGACAGCGTCCCCTCCAGGTAGTCGGTGATCAACTCGACGACCTGCCGGCAGACAAGCTCGTTATTGCGCCAGAACATTTCAGCTCCTTCCGAGTTCTGTCTCGAGGGCCTGGCGCAGCCGGCTGCGGCCCCGGTGCAAGAGGACACGCTGGTTGGCTTCGCTGATGTCGAGCACGTCACATACCTCCTGGCCGTCGAGGCCGTCGATGTCGCGCAGCATCACGACCTCGCGCTGACGTGCGGGGAGTTTCGTCAGCGCAGCGTTGATCTGCTCCCCGACGCCCTCAGCCAGCAGCCGCTCCTCGCTGTCCTCGATCCAATGTTGCGGCGGGGACATCCACGCGCCGGAGACGTCGAAGCGCGCGCGGTCAACCGCGGGTCCGGCGTCGCCGATCGCAACACTTCGGTTCTCACTCACGCCGGTGCTCCTTGCTCGATTCACAAGGATCCTGAGCAACCAAGTCTTCAGCGACGAACGTCCCGCGAAGTCGTCGATCCCTCGCAACAGGCCAAGCCATGTGTCCTGTACGACCTCCTCGGCGACGGCCTGACTGGAGACAAATGTGCATGCCAGACGCAACAGCATGGATTGATGTATCGCCACCAGCTCGAGGAACGCCTTCTGGTCGCCAGCTCGCAGGCGTGTGAGCAGCTCGAACTCATCGTCGGCCATCTTTCTTGCCGGCTTGTGCCAGCTCATCGCCGAGATCGCCACGCGCCTTTCACGCGGCTCTCGAGGGACAGTGGATCGAATCGGTGGGGACTTGCATGCTCGTCACGGTAACCGGCAGTGGGCCGCGACGCGTCGCATCCGCGCCGCCGCGGCCCACCTGGTTTTCGAGTTTTACTGGGCGACGATCCCCTCTCCACCGGCCGCGCCCGGAACCGTGACCGAGCCGATCTCGCTGAGTGTGCCACCGGCTCCGATCGCATACTCATCGACGTTCCCCGCGCCACCTGCCTGTACGTAGAGGAAGCGTCCGTCGGCGCTCGCCGAGGCATCGACGGTGCCCGCGTCGGTCGCGGTCGTGCTTAACAACGACAGTGCTCCACCGGCCCCGGGCTGGAAGCCGCTGAGCGAGGCGCTGCCGGCGTTCGAGGCGTAGAAGAGGCCGTCGACGCCGAGCACCCAACAGGTGGCCTGCTGTCCGGTCAGCCCCGAGCTCAGTTGCGTGAGCGTGTCGTTCCAGTTGAGCTGGAAGCTCGCCAGCGCGTCAGTGCCGGCCTCCGCGACCACCAGGTGCCCATAGCGATCGGCCACGAGCGAGAAGGGCACTGCGCCCGGTAGCGAAGTGACCACCGGTGCGCTTGACAGCCGTCCGAACGGGTCGATGCGGAAGACGTCGATATCGCTTCCGTTGGCCTTGGTCGTGACGATCAGCCGCGAGCCGTTCGCGGAGAAGGCCACCTGCCCGGGGGTGTTGACGAACTGGGGTGTGGCGGTTGGATTCAGTCCGAGCGCACGCGCTGAGCCCGGGAGGGGAACGAGGTGGTCGAACAGCACGCGAAAACCTTGCACGACTCCGCCTTCCTCGGCGTTCAATACGTACACGAGGCCGTTCTCGGCGGCGATGCTGACGGGGAACGAGCCTCCCGAGTCGAGCACCTGGCGCAGCGCGAGGTGGTCGCCGAACACGCTGAAGACCGAGATCGTGTTGCTGCCGGCGTTTACGGCGTAGAGCAGGTTGTTCTGCTGGTCGTAGGTCAGCGAGCTCTGGGAGGCGAGGTGGTCTACGACCGAGCCTTCGAGCGCCCCGCCCAATCCTCCGGTGTCGTAGGTGCCCGCCGGGGTGAGGGTGCCGTCCCAGGCCTGGTCGTAGACGACGATCTGGTTGCCGGCGAGGTTGTCTGTCTGGACGAAGACCGCGCGATTGCGGGGGAAGCGCCGGTTGCCGCCACCCGGCTGACCGTTGCCTGGCTGGCTCCCGCCTTGTTGGCCACCCCCCGGCTGGTTGTTGCCCGGTTGGTTGTTCGGTGGTTGGTTGTTGCCCGGCTGGCCGTTGCCGGGCTGGCCGTGACCAGGTTGATTGTGGCCAAAGGGGCCGCCGCCAAAGGCGCTTGCCGATCCGCTGGTCATCGCCAATATGGCCGCAGCGCTTGCTGTGGCCATTCCTAGACGCTTGAGAGCGTGCATGGGTGGTTCTCCTGAGGTCGAAGGATTTGCGCTTGCACCCTTCAGTCCGCTGAGCGCGCCGAGCGTTACACGCGAGCGGTCGGTGGCGCTCTCAGCCAGGCTGAGGACGGCTGAGGAGATCAGTCAGGGAGTTTGCGCTTCTGCGGATGCGGGGTCTCGCCTCGGGCCAGCATCGCCACGAACTGTTCGATCCGCCGGGCGCGTGTATCGGCACGCTTGGCGTTGTGGGTCCGCCACAGCACGGCGTAGCGATTCTGGCTCGAGAGAATTTCGAACATGGCCTGCGCTCGAGGCTCCGCTGCGAGCGCGCTTGCCAGATCAGGCGGGACCTCTATCTGCGCTTGGCCCTCGTAGGCAGCCTCCCAGCGCCCGTCGGCCTTGGCTCGCTCCACAGCGGCCAAGCCCGCGGGCTTCATTCTGCCTTCGTCGATCAGCCTTGCGACGTGGCCGACGTTGCGCTTGGACCAAACGCTGCGGCTGCGCCTGGGCGTGAAGCGCTGGCGGAAGGTCTGCTCGTCGAGGCGTCGCACCTGCCCGTCGATCCAGCCGTGGCAGAGCGCCTCGTCCAGCGCCTCGTCATAGCTCAGTCGCGTCGGCTCCTGTGTGCCCTTCTTGGCCAGACGTAGCCAGATGCCTGTGGAATGCTCGTGATGCTCGCTCAGCCATGCGTGCCATGCTTTGACATCGGGCACGGTGAGGATCTCCTCGTCGTCGGTCATCCTTGAAGCTTGCCAGCCGCCGACCCTGAATTACGCGACGCTCAGCGACGCTCGCGGCTGGTGTGCCTGACGGGCTCGCTTGTGCAGGATCAGCTTGCAGCCCTGGGCCGGGCTGATGGTGATGCTGCGCCTGCGTGTCCTCTCGCTGTCCGCTTGCGGCGGCTCCAGCTCAAAGCGTCTCAACATTCCGCGGATGACAAGCTTCATCTCCAAGAGCGCAAAGCTTGCGCCCAGGCAGCGCCTACGCCCGCCGCCAAACGGGATCCACGTGTAGGTGCCTGGCGCCTGCTCGAGAAAACGCTCTGGTCTGAACGTGTTCGGGTCTGGGTAGATGGTCGGATCGTGGTGGACCAAGTGGGTGTAGGCCACGAGCATCACGCCCGGTGGATAGGGAAAGCCGCCGATCTCAACTGGGCGCATCGTCAACCGCGGCGCGGGGTGGGGGAGGACTGGGCGAACGCGCATGATCTCCTGGAGCGTGGCGGTCAGGTATGCCTCATCTGGGTCGTCAAGCTGCTCGTACAAGCGCTCGCACACAGCCGGCTCGCGCGCCAAGCGCTCGAAGCCCCACGCAAGCTGCGACGCGGTCGTCTCGTGTCCGGCGACGAGAGCTGTCATGAGCTCGTCGCGCAACTCGGTCGGGCTCATGGGGGATCCGTCCTCGTGCGTGGCGCTCAAGAGTCGGGCGAGCACATCCTCGCCCTGGGCCCCTTCGCGGCGGCGCTCGGCGATCAGCTCGAAGATCGTCTCGTCGACCGCCGCCAGCAGTCGATCTCGACGGGCGATTGGGCCACGGGTCGTCAGCCACTTCGGCGGACTTGGCAGTGTAGACAAGGGGTTTTGGGAGAATGCGAGCACCTCGCCCAAGAGGTCTCGCAATTGCTCTAGCTGTGCGCCTCGCTCGAGTCCGAAGACCGCACGCAGGATGATCTCGAGCGTGAGGCGCTGGAGCCGCGGGTGAAGTTCGAACACCTCCTCGCACGGCCACGAGTCGAGCTCCTCCTCGGTCAGCTCTTCCATGAGGCCTGAGAGTTGCTGCATGCGCTCTCCGTGAAAGGCCGGCAAGAGCAGCTTGCGTTGCTCCAAGTGCGGCTGCTCGTCAAGCAGGATCACAGAGTGTTTGCCGACCAGGCGTTCGAGGATCCGCACACCCTCGCCGGGGTGCAGTACATCCGCGGGCGCCGTGAAGACCTCCTTGATCTCCTTTGGGTCGGAGAGGATCACAAACGGGGGCTGGCCGATCACGCGGATCGTAAAGCGCTTGCCGTATCGCGCACGGGCGCGATCGATGAAGGTGCTCGGCCGGCTCCAGAAGCCGAGCGTCTGTAGGGCGATCGGCATTTGCGGGCCTGGTGGGAGCTGGTCTCTCATCCGCTCTGCTCCTTGGCTAGAGTATTGATACGATTGAGTATATCTACTCGAAGGTATAATACAAGGGCGTGTTTCGACCGACTTGGGGAGCATGACCGCGCCGGCCGCCGGTATGACGAGGAGAATTGCTTGATGCCGCGAGGACATTTCGATCGCTCCGAGCGCCGCGCGCAGACTCGCGAGCGCTTGCTCGAGGCTGCCGCTCGGGTCTATTCACGACGGGGCTTTGCCGGTGCGACGCTCGACGAAGTCGCCGCTGAGGCCGGCTTTACGAAGGGAGCCGTCTATGGGCACTTCGGCAGCAAGGAGAACCTCCTGCTCGCGCTCGTCGAGGAGTATCTGGCCGGCCAGGTCACCGAACAGATGGCGCTGTTCGACCGCGATCGCGCGACGTGGGAGCGGCCCTTGGCCGGGAGTCATCGATGGATGGACCGTCTGCAGGAGAATCCTGACCGCTTCCGGTTGTTCGTTGAGCTGTGGGCCTACGCGCAACGCGACGAGCACCTCGCGCGGCGACTCGCCGATGGACTGGCGGCGCTGCGGGCCACGTTCGCGCGCTTCGCATCGGAGAGCTCCCGCGATGCTGGTTTCGACCCACCACCCGGCGTGCCTGAGCAGTTTGCCAACGTGATGCTCGGCCTGGGCGTCGGTCTGTCGATGTTGAAGTTGACCGATCCTGAAGCGGTCTCCGGTGAGCTGCTTGGCACCGCATTGTCGGTGTTGATTCGCGCCACCGAGTCGAGCGCCCAAGCGCAAGAGGCGTTCAAGGGGCTGAGCTAGGACTCGGCAATCCTCGAAGTCGATGTTGCGCGGCGACTATCCGCGAACCACAGTCAGCTCGGCCTGATCGGGCTCGACCAGTTTGCGCAGGACCCAGTTCACGGCGCTGATGATGATTGCGGCGAGCGCTGCCCACCAGAAGCTCGAGATCGTGAACTGGGGGACGATCCAGTGCGTCAAGTACAGCATCAAGACGTTGATCAGGAAATAGAAGATCCCTAGCGTGACGATGATGAACGGGATCGAGAGGATCGCCAAGATCGGCTTCAAGAAGAAGTTGACGAGTGTGAACACCAAGCCGGAAATCAGTAGCGCCCACCAATCGTTTCCGTAGCTGAGCCCGGAGAGGAGCCACGTCGCCACGAACAGGGCGATGGTGTTGAAAATCCACGTGATCGCGAGGCGCTGAAGCATTGACCAAAGGGTAGCTGGCCGTCCTCCGAGCTTCCCTGATGTCCCGGCGCTGGAGCGAATAGCCCTGTGGAGATCGGGCGAATTCCCCCACCGCGTGCGCTAGCGTTTTCAAGCTGTGGCGACGACGGTGCAGCGACGGGTGATGAGCGCAGGTCCCGCGCATCGGCGATGGTCCGCGTTCGTTGCGCTGCTGTTGGTGGTGCTGCTACTCGTCGGTTTGCGCAGAGTCACGACGGAGAGCACACCACCGCTGCTCATCCATCGCAGCCTGCCGGCTTATGTGCGCCTCTCCGGGGGTCCGCCGACGCTTGCGTGGCCCGAGGAAGGACAGGCGGCGGTCGAAGTCGAGGGGCTCGGCGGCCTTGGCGTCTCGGGAGGCTCGACGCCTGTGCCGATCGCGAGCGTGGCGAAGGTGATGACCGCATATCTGACGCTGCGAGCGCACCCGCTGGCCGCCGGTCAGGAAGGGTTTTCGGTGACGATCACTGCCGCCGATGCCGCCGAAGAGGAGCAGCGCGAGCGGCTCGGCGAGTCAACGCTGAACGTGCGTGCCGGCGAGCGGCTCAGCGAGCGCCAGATGCTGCAAGCTTTGATGCTGCCTTCGGCCAACAACATCGCGGCGCTGCTTGCCCGCTGGGACGCCGGCGGGATCGTGCCGTTCGTGGCGCGCATGAACACCGCCGCGCGAGCGCTGGGCATGGCCTCGAGCACGTACACCGACCCCAGCGGCTTCAACGATCAAACGGTCTCCACAGCCACCGACCAGCTGAAGCTCGCGCATGCCGCGATGCGTATTCCCACGTTCGCTGAAATCGTCGGCCAGTCATCTGTCGTGCTGCCAGTCGTCGGGCGCGTCGCCAACTACAACGGGCTCGTCGGCGAAGATGGGTATATGGGGGTCAAGACTGGCTCGGACAGAGCCGCAGGCGGGTGCTTGGTGTTCGCCAAGAAGGTTTTTGTGGATGGGCGTGCCTTGACTGTGCTCGGCGTCGTGCTGAGTCAGCGCGGCGGGTCGTTGATCGGAGCTGCGTTGGATACTGCTCGTCGGCTCGGGGACTCGGCTGCGGCAAGCCTGCGTCTCAGAACGGCTCTACGGGCCGGAACGGTCGTGCTGAGTGCGAAGTCGGTGGATGGTCGGGGGACCACCGCTATCACCTCCGGGGCCTTGCATGCGATCGGCTGGGGAGGGGAGAGGGTTGGCGTGCACGTGCTTGCACGGCCCGCGATGACAACATTGAAGGCAGGCGAGCGGATGGCGAGCGTGAGCCTTCTCGGCGGCGCCGTCAGAAGCACTTGGGCGCTTGCGAACAGCGCCGTCGGGGTGTCCTCCTTTGGCTGGCGATTGCGCCATTTGTTCTGAGGGGCCGCGATTTCGGCATCCTCAGCTCGAGAGCTCACGGACGTCTCTCTCATCTCTTTGTCTACCCTGTCCAATCTCCCTGCGGCCGCTGGTAGAGTCGGGGCCGCGAGCGTCGGCCGGCGCTTTGAAATCTTGGCGCGCACACTGGAGGAAGCATGCTTCGCATCGGAATGTCAGGCGGTCTTGCTGGGCAACTGACGGGTGCTCGAGGTTCCGCTCGAGCCCTACCTCTCAATGTTCTGATTGTCGGCGCGTTGGCTGTCCTCTGCCTGCTCATGTCGGCGACGAGCGCCCTGGCTGTCAGCGGCTTTCCGGTCAACGTCGGGACACCCTTTGAGGCCCAGCCGCCGGCGGTCGCGGTCGACGGGGCCGGTGACGCGATCGTCGCGTGGGCTAACACCAAGGACCTTCCGCCGAACGAAACCAACGTGCTTCAGTACTGCGTGCTGCCTGTCGGCGCGGCGGCTTGCTCTCACAGCAACACATTGACTCCGGCTGACGGGGCGCAATACATCGACCGGGTACAGGTGCTCGGCGACGGATCCACGATTGTGTTGCTTGCCGATGTGTACGGTACTCAGGGTCCGAAAGCGCGCGACTACGAGCCTGAGCAGGAGTGGCAATCGACCGACGACGGAGCGACCTTTTCGCTTGTAGACGGAGGATTGTCGGTTGCCAGCGGCATCCTCAGTGCAGACACCGAGCCGCTCAGTGCCGTGATCGTGCCCGGGACCGGAGTACTCGGCTACGGATGGGATACCGCCGGATCCTCGCCCCCGACCTTCGATGCATTCCCGCTGAGCTCTCCGCCGGAGTGCTCAACCGAAACGTGCGCCGCCGGCTTCGCGACGCTGGAGCCAAATACCAACCCCGATCAGATCGAAAATCAAGAAGGTCAGTTTGCGTCCCAGGAAGGCCCCAATTCTGGCGTGATGGGCGTCTTCAAAACTGACTTCACAAACGGGCCGCTCGGATGCTCTCCCCTGCAGACAGTGCCGTTCGGCACTGCCTACGCGTTCGCAAGCGGGCCACAGAGTTCGACCAACAACTACAACATCTCCCCGGGCCAACCCAACAGCGCCTGGAAGGTGCCCGTGACGCAAGCCGATTGCAACGTGGAGTACTTCGCGCTCGCCGGTGGTCCGAGTGGCTTTGGTGTGCTCGAGGACAATGACCTGACCAATTCGATCGTCTACCACCGCTTCGACCAGCCCACTGAGAAGTTCGACACTCCCTTCTCGACGATCGCGGCCAACGCCTTCGAGGAGTCCCCGGCCATTTCTCAGGATGCTTTGGGCGGCGTATATGCGACCTTCCTGCTGGGCGGGCCAGGCGGTCAGATCGCCCTTGCCTATAGTTCGGACGGTGGCACGAGCTGGATCGGGCCGGCAACGTTGAATGCCAACGCCGACGAGGGTGCCGAAAAGCTCACGAGCTCGGTCAACGCCACAGGTCAAGGCTGGGCGGCCTGGATCGACAACGGCTCGATCTATGCCCAACAGTTCAACGCAGCAGACGCCACCCCGATATCCCCGCCGACTCCCGACACGCTGACGACAAGCCAGACCGCTGGTACCACGACGGGCGCATCGATCGCGGTTCCCGCCGGAACAGTCGGTGAGACCGACCGTGCGACACTCACCGGCGTAAACGCCGCAATCGCGACCGGTAATGTCACCTACGGCCTTTTCTCAAATCCGACCTGCACTGCCTCGAGCGAGGTCTTCTCAGGCGGCACTGTCGGCGTAACCGCCGGCGTGGCGGCGCCATCGGCGGCGGTTACAACCTCGCTCGCTGAGGGCACCTACTACTGGGAGGCCGCCTACAGCGGCGACGCTCATAACGTGGCAAGCATAAGCGCATGCGGCTCAGAGGTGCTGAAAGTGGTTCCCGCCTCGTCAATCGAAGGCAGTGGTACGAGCACGAGCACAACCGTCACGCTCACGATCACCTGCCCGGGACCCTGCACGGTGACGATCACGATCACGCTCCCCGAATCGAGTGGCAAAGCGGCCGCGGCGCGCAAGAAGAAAGCCAAACCTCCGAAGATCATCACGCTCGCTACGGGCAAATTCAGCTTCAAGATCGGCGGTCGGTACAAAGTGACCTTGCACTTGACGAAAGCTGGGAAGCGGCTATCCGCTCGCGATCACGGTCGCTTCAAAGCGAAGGCGCTGATCGCCGCGACAACGGCGAGGGGCACTGAGACGACATCGCGAACCGTCTCGTTCACCCCAGCCAAGACCAAACACAAACACAAAAAATAGAGATTCCGCGACCCGCGTCGCGTCGCCGGTAGGCGCCGGACTAGTGGTCGTCATGGATCGCGATTGCGAGCCGTGCGTGCTTGGGCGGTGTCAGTCGGTCGTGACCGAGATGCCGCCCCACTCCTCCGGGGCGACATCGGCGATCGTCTGCGAGAACGTCCACTGATGGCCGGCGAGGTCCTCGGCGGTGTACTGCCGCTCGCCGAAAGGGAAGTCGGTCGGCTCGGCGACGATGCGAGCGCCGTGCTCACGCGCGTGCTCGCAGTGTGCTTCCACGTCCTCCACACGCACCATCACCGAATGCGTGGTCTCGCCCGGTCGTGGCGGGCGGCGGTCGTTGCGCACATCGCCGATGATCACCGCGCCATCGCCGAAGATCAACTGTGCGCGATGGTCCTCGCCGATCCGTACACGCTCGGCGAAGCCGAAGGCCGCACCCAGCCAGTCGACAGCCGCGCGCACGTCTGGGTAAATCAGGACGGGAATGACGGTCGCTTTTGGGATGGAGCGGTTGGGCTTCGGCATCCGGGTCATCCTATACCGGTGACTCGAGCTCAAGGAATTTTGATGGTGAAGCGCCCGACTATGCTCGTGCCGCTGGCGAGCGGTGTAGGCAGGCCCTGTGGGTATGACCATTCTCTCGGTCGCGCGACGACGCCGAGCACGCACCCGGGTCTGACGCCAACGCAGGGTTCTTTGTACGGTTCGCTGCGGCAGGGATAGGTGCTTTCGCAGGGCGGGGCGTGGGGGACGGCGTAGATCGCACCAAGGTAGTTGCCCTCAGGACACCAGTGTCCTGTGTGGGATTTCGCGGGTGTCAAGGCGAGATCCACCGCTCCGCTCGACGCCGGCACGCCGTAGTCCGTTCGCTGCATGTCGCTCGAGGTCGCGCAGGGGGGCGGCGAGGTCCGCGTGTAGCCCTTGTACGGCTTCAACACGATTACCGCGTAGTAGTAGCCGCCTCCGGGGAGGCTCCGCGCGTGGAAGCCGATGTGCACATTCTTGCTGACGGACAACTTATGCTGTACCTGCACCGACACAGTCGTGCCGGCCACGCTCGCCCCGGCGAAGCTCAGCGCGGTGGCACCGGCGGCAAGTGCTCCGATTACGCGATGCATCTGACTGTGGCTCAACAGAGCAACTGGGGTCGCGGATAGGAGAGGTCCGGCCATGCGCTCCAAGGCGACCACCTTGTCCCTCCGTCAATCTTGTCCCGGCGCCAGAGACGGCGATAGACGGTCGGGCCATTGCTAGTGCAGCGGCCAAGGTCGCTTGCGCGAAGCTGAACTGGGAACAAGCCCGGCAGGTAGCCGCCGTTTGGTGCGAACTCGTAGCTGGCTCCGACGCCCTTTGCTTCTTTTCGACCCCAACCGATCCAGTGGATGGCAGAGACTCTGCTGTTGGCATCGCCGTTCGCGCTCACCATTTTTGGTGCCACAACCCCGAATCCTGGGAATCGCGCCGGAAAGCTTGGGCCGGGGTAGCGCTGAGAACCAAGAGTTGGCCGGAGCGCTTGCACGGCCTGCGTTGTCGGCGCTCCGAAGCCGGTCAAGAGAGTCGCAGCCAGCATCGATGCGAATAGCAGGCGCATATGCCGATCATATCCGCCAACGCTGTGGGAGCTCCTCAGACGATGGCGGCCGACTGTTCAGCTCAGCGGCTGCAAGCGAGTCTGTTCGACCTTCGCCAGCTTTCCTCGTAGCCGCTTGTATTCGCGCTCCTGCGTCGGGGTGCGCTTGTGGGTCCGGTACGCGAGGTTCGTGCGCTCGAGTGGGTCGGCCTCGAGGTCATACATCTCCCACTGGTCTGGCACCTTGCCGTCGGCGTCGTAGTAACGGGCGAGCTTGTAGCGCTGTTCGCGAATGCTGACGACGTGATTGGGCGGCTGCGGGTATGGGCCTTTTGCCTGTCCTGACTGCCAGTCGTCGTAGGTGAACACCGTGTAGTCCTGTGGTGAGGAGGGAGCGGCGCTGAGGATCTGCTCGGAGTAGTCGATCCCCTGCCATGCAGAGCGCGCCGCGGTCGGCGCATCGACGAGGCTTGCGAGCGTGGGCAGGAAGTCGACGTGTGAAACGAGCGCATCGCTCGTGCGGGCGCGGGGGAACAGACGCGGGTTGGAGTAGACCAACGGGGCACGCGTGGACTCCTCGTAGAAGTTGAAGTTCTTCTGACGAAGGCCGCCGTGGGCTGTGCCCATCTCACCATGATCGGCGGTCGCGATCACAAGCGTGTTCTCGAGCAGGCCGGTGCTCGCGAGCGTGTCGAGGATCTTCGCAAGGTAGGCATCTGAGGACTTCATCAGATTGCCATAGAAATTGAGGTAATTACGCTTCATCTGCGGCGTCGGGATCGGCCCGGAGGCGTTGAACAGACGCAGGAACTGCTCCTGGACCGTGGGCTTTGTGGACAGGTCCTCGTTCGTTGTCGCCGGCAGCTCGATCTCGCCCGTCAGCCATGAATTGTCATAGCCACCTTCGGTAAACGTTTTGGGGTAGAACAGCACATCGTGGGGATTCACCAGTGAGACGACCATGAAGAACGGCTGGCTCTGCGCGGCGGTCGAGCTCAGGTATTGAACAGCGCCTTCGGTGCCCGCTTCCGGCGTGCCTTGGGAGTTCATGAAGCGCCCGTCGTTGTCGTAGCTCCCGCCGCCCTCCTCGGGGACGTCCTAGTTGGCGCCCGCGTCCGGCGGATCCCAGCGGGTGAAGCCGTACTTGTTGACGTCGTTCGGGACCCATGTCGTACCGTTGGCCGGCTTGTTGCAGTGGAACTTTCCCTTGTAGACCGGCGTGTAGCCGGCGGCGGCAACCACGCTCGCGGGATTCTTGAAGCTCGTCGCGAGTTCGACCTGCGGGTATTCGGGGGCGGGCATGTCGGTCTCCAGGGTGTACTTCACGCCGTGCTGGGCGGGGAAGTAGCCGGACATCAGCGTCGAGCGCGCCGGCGAGCACATGCATGCGTTGGTGAACGCGTTCTCGAACGTCAGACCATGTTCCTGTAGCCGGGTCACACCGGGCATGTTGCGCGCAGACCGGCCGGGTGGGAAGTGCTGGATCGCCCGTTGCTGATCGGTCAGGAAGAGCAGGATGTTCATTCCGGCGACCTTCCCGCTCGGTGCTACTCGCCGGGGGCGCGGGCGTGTTGCGGCGGCAGCGGTGGCGGCGTGTCCCCCGAGCAGGATTCCGGGGGCGGCGACGGCCGCCGTCTTCAACAGATCGCCACGGGTGATTCCCTCCTGCTCGCTCGCGCTCTGCCGAGAAGCTTTGTCCTGCAGGCCCTCGTCGTTCTGCCGACGCGCATTGTTCTGCCCGGAATCATTGTCCGATCTGTCCATTGCCTGCTCCTTTGATCTCAGCGCCGCCGGCCCATGACCGCTTTGGTGACTCGCTTGAAGACGCCGACGGAGTTGCTTGCAAACGCCGCCGAGTAGACGTACCTCCCGTCCGGGCTGACCGCGATCGAGCTGGCGCCGAGTAGTCCGCGCCCGAGTGAGCAGCTCTGCGGAGGGCCTGCGGCCAGGCAGCCGGGGCGGCGCGGCTTTTGTGAGAGCGCGCCCGATTCGGCGGCGCGATCGAGCACGTCGATCGCGCCTGGGGCGAATGCCGTCACGTATACGTTCGCATCATCGGGGGAGATGGCGAGTCCCTCGGGAGCGTTGAGCGCTTGCCCCAACGAGCAGCCGACCGCCAGCACGTAGATCACGCAGGCGGAGGTGCCTGTCTTCTGTATGAGCTGGCCAGTTGTGGGCGTGCGCGTGAACGAGGTCACGCTGTTGCTCAACACCGATGTTACGTAGACGTCGCTGCCCTCGGGGCTGACCGCGACAGCGTCGGCACCGCCGAGTTGCGTGCCTGTGCTGCAGCCGGCGAGCGGGGTCTCGACGATGCAACCGGCACTCCCGCTCGCTTGCGTCAGTGTGCCGGTGGACGGGTTGCGCGTGAATACGTCGAGAGCGCTCGAGAGCGCAGCGGCGACATAGACATTGTCTCCGTCGGGGCTGATCGCCATCCCCTCTGGAGCCGCCAGCGCGACGCCGGGGGCGCATCCGGGGAGCGGGGCATAGGAGATGCATCCGCTCGTACCGGCCGGTTGGACCAGTGCACCGGTCGAGGGATCACGCCTAAACACTGCGATCGCACTGCCCTTGAACGCGCCCACGTAGACGTTGCGGCCATCGGGGCTGACCACCACGACGTCGGGGCCGTAGAGCGCGCGGCCGCCAGTGCAGCCAGAGCTCGGGACATTGTCGATACAGCCGCTGCTCGCCTGAGTGAGTGCGCCTGTGGAAGGGTTGCGAGCGAAGACGTCGATCGCGTTGCTGTTCAGGGATGTGGCATAGACGTTGCGTCCGTCCGGGCTGATCGCAACCGAGTTGGGGCCTTCAAGGCCGATCCCGGTCGCGCAACCGCCGGCGCCTTTTGAGGCGATGCATCCGGCGGTGCCCGGACTCTGGGTCAGCTGGCCGCTGCGCGCATTACGTCTGAAGATCGCGATAGCGTTGCTGGTCGATGGAAGCAACGTATACGTTGCTTCCATCAGGGCTGATTGTGATCGCCTCGGAGCCGAGGAAGGGGGCGGGTCCAGCCAACGCACGTACAGGCTTGCAGCCCGCACGTGGTTTGGAGCGGTCAACCAGACATCCGCTCGTGCCCGACAGTTGCTAGAGCACCCCCAGCGTCGTGACCGGCGGGCGGCCCGGTTGCGGCGTGGGAGCGGCCAACACGGCTGCCGGGACAGCCAGCAGGGGAGTGCAACCGAGACACGGAGTGCCCATGAGACACGTATGGGGAGCAAATGAAAGTCCATACACCCTGGGTCGTAGACCCAGGGCAATTCAAGACTAGCATATTCTTCGAATAGTCAGACTATTGGAAGACCGCCAAATAACCGGCGTTGATTGATGCGATACTCAGGCGGCCCCCGGGCGGGAACCGCCTGAGCGCAACAGGGTCCAGCGCTCAGAGCGCCGGGCGGTGGCGCTGTTCGAAGCGAATGCCGCCGAGGCCGATGTTGCGGATCGCGGTCGCGATCACTGCGCCGACGACCAAATAGACGACCAGCGCGATGCCCCAGTCGACCGTCAGTTCCAGCTTTGGTTTGCCGCTGAAGGTGATCAGTCCCGTAAACGCGCCGGCGAAGAAGTTCGCGCCTTCGTAGATGCCTTTGACGATCGTGTTGGCGGAGTTGGCGTCGATGTCGCGCAACACGATCGCTAGCGCGATCAGTAGAGCGATCAGGCTGGCGAGGGTCATGATCAGGCGGGCGAGCATCAGTGCGCCGCCACCGACGGCGCCCACAGCGGCCGCGCCGGCGTTGCGACTACGCCAGCCGAGCGTGCCGCGGCGTCGTTCGCCTGCCATCGCCGGTTCGTCGTGGCGTCCCGCTACCGGACGTGGGTTGAGCTGTTCGCGAGCCGGCTCCCTCGTCCCTTCGCCTTCGGCGCGAACCGCCCGCGTGCCTTCTCGCTGGTAGCCAGGGCCTTCGGCTTCGGAACCACGTCGTGGCAGCGCTCCGACTCGGGCGGAGCTTTCTTCTGAGCTGTTATGTCGAAATGGATTGCGCATGCGTGCTCCCTACCCCTCGGACATGGCATGAAACGTCGATCTGCTGCGGACATTCCAGGTTTGGATCGAGGCGGCTGCGGACAAGCGCGGGGCGGCGGATGAGAACGGAACTGGATGTGGCTGATGAGATCGCATGTGAAAGGACGCTGTCGGCGAGGTCGCATCGTGAAAGCGCTGTCTACGTCGACGTGGTGAACCAGTTGACCATGGGTAGTCGCGGTACGCCCACCATGCCGATGTTCATCGGCCAGGGCAACGGCGGCGAACTCGCAGGGACCGCGAGCGACAAGGATGGCATCGGCCCCGGCGACGGCGTGATGATCGCAGGCGACGTGCGCAGTCTGGCGCGCGCGGTCGCGGTGTCCCCGTGCAGTACGAGGAATACGAACACCTCAGCCACGTGCCGAGCGCTGCGGTGTGGCTGGGAGAAGCCGACATATGGCTCGCCGCACGGTTCGCCGGGCTGTCGGCGCCGCAGAACTGCTCGAGCATCGCGCCGGGCAACTCGCTGGCGCCGATCGGCTGAGCCGCCGATCAACGCTGGTCGAGGATCACGATCGGGATCGTCCGCCCTTTGGCGTTGCGTTGGTAGAAGTCATATCCGGGAAACATCGCGACCATCTCCTTCCAGAGGCGGTCTCGCTCATCGTCGACGGCCAAGCGTGCGTGGACCTCGTGAACCTCAGCGCCGATCTGGACCGTGGTATCGGGATTTGCCATGAGGTTGTGGAACCAGGCGGGGTGTGTTGGTTGGCCGCCCTTTGAGCCGGCCACGACGATCGCATCGCCGTATTCGTGGTACATGAGCGGAGATGTCCGCTTGGTCCCGCTCTTAGCGCCCATGTGGTCGATCAGGGCGATCCTCGCGTGGGGCCAGCCTGGGATAGACCTGCCGATCCGTCCGCCCGTCTTCCGATAGAGGAACACATGGATCTTGGTCGAGCGGCGTCCGGCGTACAGGCCGCGCTTGTTGATGAATTCTGAGCTCGAGGATGTCAGTTTGCCGAGTAGGGACATGGTTTCTCCTTCCGGATGAATACCCTTGTGACGCTGGGGAATGCGCGCAAGGTTCCCGGCCGTGTAGAGCTATGACACCCCGGTGCCGATGACGAGCGCGCCTGCCCTCCGTCGGCGCTCCTTTGACTCGGTGCCATGCATCAGCTTCTTCTACGCCATCGTGATCAAGATGTACTCTACGACCATGATCCGCCGCACGTCTCTGCCCACTGTTGACGATTCGGACAAGCCGTACGTCAACGCTCCAGCCGGATCAGGCGTTACGCTGCGGCGGTGGTCGAACTCCCCCGCGACGGTCGCCAGGCAACATCAATAGACAACCCGATCCTCAACTCGCCCTACGCCCCGCCCGACCGGCACTATGAGGTCGGGCAGAACGGCCCGACCGGGGTAATCAAGGACGGTCGCCGGCCGAGTGAGTCCTGGATTCCGATCGCCGTGGCCAAGAAGGGCAAGAAAGGCACGCCGGTTCAGGAGTCGATCGACTTCGACGTCAGCGGCGAACGCCGGGAGAGCAACGAGCTGATCAACGAGATCCGGCGAGATGTCGCGAAGTGGCGAAGTGACGGTCAGTACGGGGGCGTCACGCCGATCACGCGCAAGTTGCTCCAGCACTGGGCTGACAAGGATCGCGAGAACCGCGTCATCTTCGCGCAGCGCGAAGCGGCGGAGACGGCGATCTTCCTCACTGAGGTTGCCGGGCGGCGCCATGGGTACCCAGACTGGCGGCGCCGGCTCGAGATCGAGAACGAGGCTCACAACGACGGGCTTCCGCGAGCAGCCTTGAAGATGGCAACCGGAGCTGGCAAGACCGTCGTGATGGCGATGCTCATCGCCTGGCAGACCCTCAACAAGGTGCAGTCGCCGCGAGATGTGCGCTTCACCAACCGGTTCCTCGTTGTCACGCCCGGGCTGACGATCCGAGACCGGCTCCGCGTACTGTTGCCGGAGGATGCCGAGAACTACTACGACCTACGCGACCTGATCCCCGCCGATCTCAGGGGCGGTCTTGAACATGCGCGCATCGCGATCACGAACTACCATGCATTCCAGCTGAAGGACGCCAAGGAGATCAAAGGCGTCGCCAAGAATACCCGCCTCCTGCTGAAGGGCGACCGTAAGGACGACCCGTTCAAGGAGACGCGGCAGGCGATGGTGAGCCGCATCCTGCGCGACCTCGGGCGGGATAAACAGCAGATTATGGTGCTGAACGACGAGGCGCACCATTGCTACGCGGACCGGCCGATACAGGGCGGCGAGAAAGCCAACAAGGAGCAGGAGCACGCGAACGAACAGGCCCGCGTCTGGTTCCGCGGACTGCAGGCGATCACAAAGCACGCGGGCATCAAGCAGATCTGGGATCTCTCGGCGACGCCGTTTTATCTCAATGGCTCCGGCTACAACGAGGGGTACATCTTCCCGTGGACGGTCAGCGACTTCTCGTTGATGGACGCGATCGAGTCGGGCATCGTCAAGGTGCCTCGGACGCCGGTCGACGATGACGCGACCGACTCGCTCGTCACGTATCTGCGCTTGTGGGACTATGTCGGCTCGGAACTCCCGAAGCGAGCCGCAAAGGACGGGGTCACGGATTGGCTCCCGCCGAAGGAGCTCGAGGGCGCGTTGCGCAGCCTCCACCGCTCGTACGAGAAAGCGTTCGCGCACTGGGAGAAGGAGCTGGCACAACACGGCGAAACGCCGCCGGTGTTCATCGTCGTCTGCCCCAGCACCCTCGTCTCCAAGCTCGTCTACGACTGGATCGCGGGCGAGCAGGTCGTCGAGGACGATGCGGTCGTCGCCCACAAGCCCGGCCAGCTCGCGCTGCTGTCGAACGTCGTCGACGGCAAGCCCCTGGCGCGGCCACACACGATCCTCATCGACTCGGAGCAGCTCGAGTCCGGCGATGGGATGAAGGACGATTTCAAGAAGGTCGCGACCGCGGAGATCGCGGCCTTCAGGCAGGAGTACCGCAAGCGCAATCCCGGTGCCGACGTCGAGAAGATCGAAGACAGCGAACTTCTGCGAGAGGTAATGAACACCGTCGGCAAGCGCGGCCGGCTCGGCGAGCAGGTCCGCTGCGTCGTCAGCGTCTCGATGCTCACCGAGGGATGGGACGCGAATACGGTCACGCACATCCTCGGCCTTCGGGCGTTCGGCAGCCAGCTCCTTTGCGAGCAGGTCGTCGGCCGTGGCCTGCGCCGCCGCTCGTACGCCGTGAACCAGCAGGGGATGTTCGAGCCCGAGTACGCGAATGTCTACGGCATCCCATTCCAGTTCATCTCCTCGGACAAGCCGCTCAAGGATCCGCTGCCTCCGAAGCCGGTGATCGAGGTTTGCGTTGTCGAGGGCCGCGAGGAGCTGCGGATCGAGTTCCCCAGACTCGACGGCTACCGTGTCGAGCTTCCAGACGATGAGATCTGGCTGGACCTTGAGGACGCGCCCGAGTTCGAGATCGGACCAGACACGGTGCCGAGATGGGTCGAGATGGGAGGCGTCGTCGGCGAGCTCGAGCTCGAGCAGGGGGACTCCACGCAGTATCGCTCACAGCAGGTTGCTTTCTCTCTGGCCAAGCGCATTCTCGACGCCAACTTCAACACCGTCGATGACAGACGACCTTGGCTCTTCCCTCGACTGGTTGAGATGTGCCGGGTATGGATCGAGGAAAGGGTGGTCGTGTCCGGCGGCTATAGCCTCGGGTATCTGATGACGATCACCGAGGCAAGAGTGCTGGCCGCTGAGGCGGTGTGGAACGCGATCGTGCAGCAGGAGGGCAACCGCCGCGAGCGATTGCGCCCGATGATCAATCGCTTCGACGCCGTCGGCTCGACCGGCGACGTCGACTTCCAGACGCGCAAGCGCACCGTGCCAGCTGAGAAGTCCGAGGTCTCCCATGTCACCCTCGATGGCAAGGACGGCAATACGTGGGAGCAACTCCTCGCGAGCGAGCTCGAGCTGAACAGGAACGTGAAGTCGTATGTGAAGAATGACCACCTAGGCTTCACGATCCCCTATGTTTACAAGGGGCGGAGCCACAGTTACACCCCGGATTTCCTCGTTCGGCTCGAGCCCAGCGACGACGAGATCGTGCGTACCCTCGTCGTGGAGGTATCCGGCAGCCAGAAGAGCCCTGGACCAACCCGCCAGAAGGCAATCACTGCACGCGACTCTTGGTGTGTCGCGGTCAACAACCACGGCGGCTTCGGACGCTGGGGCTACGTCGAGATGACCGATCCGCTCGCGTTCAAGGCACGCCTTTCGGATGCGATCCGGGCGCTGTACGGCGACCAGGTGATTATCGGCGACCCCGACCGGCTCGACCTCGAGCTGGCAGGCCATGGCGCGTAGGACGCCGAAGCAGGCGACGCCGACACCTGTCGACTCGATAACGCATGGCGAGAAGCGGACGAACATCCCCACGGCCGACGCGCAGGCTTTCGTCGACCCTGAGTTTGAGGAGGTCCGCAAGGTTCGCTACGCGCGCGATGAGAGTCTCGATCCGCAGCTTGTCTGGCGCGGAAAGTACCCGAGCGCAGACGAGATCGGTGAGGCGGACCTCGACCTCGTGACAGACACACCGCCGGTCTACATCCAGGAGAAGATCGACCCGCGGGTCCTGATCGAGAATCTCCGCCGCACGACCGCGCGGCCCGAGGACGAGCCGGAGCTGAGGCTCTTCGAGTCGTTCGATGGGCTCGACGAGATGGAGTCAGTCGACTTCTACAAGCACGACGCCAACTGGGCGAATCGCATGATCCTCGGCGACAGCCTGCAAGTAATGGCGTCACTCGCCGAGCGCGAGAAGCTTCGTGGAAAGGTGCAGATGGTCTACATCGACCCGCCGTATGGGATCAAGTTCGGGTCGAACTGGCAGGTCTCGACCCGAAGCCGCCAGGTGAAGGACGGCAACCTCAAGGATGTAGTCCGCGAGGCCGAGCAGATCAAGGCGTTCCGGGACACCTGGGAGTTCGGCATCCATTCCTACCTGTCGTACTTGCGGGACCGACTCGCCGCCGCACGGGATCTTCTCAGTGAGAGCGGGAGCTGTTTCGTCCAGATTGGAGACGAGAACATGCACCTTGTTCGGAGTCTCATGGACGAGGTTTTTGGCCGCGAGAACTTTGTAAGTCAGATCGCCTTCTCGAAGACAACTGGGCTTGCGAGTGGTGCCGTTCCAGCTGGGATCGATTACTTGATTTGGTTCGGGCGCGATCGCGCCCGCACGAAGATTCGGCCGGTTTGGCGCGATCGAATCGCCGCCGGGGCCGCGTCGAACTACGGCTGGATCGAGATGCCGGACGGTACTTACCGTGGCATGTCGAAGGCAGAGAAGAGTGGCAAGTCTCCGCTGCCATCGGGAGCGGCGATCTACAAGCCGGACAACATCACTAGCCAGGGCAACCCGCTCTTCGACTTCGAGTATGAGGGGAAGACGTTTTCAGGGACGTACAAGACGACTCTGCGTGGGATGATCCGTCTCGGATGGGCAGGTCGGATTCATGTTGCCAAGAACTCTGTGCAGTATCGTCGCTATCTGAGTGACTTCAGCTGCGTTGCGCTCACGAACCTGTGGACGGACACAGCGACCGGTTCCTTCACTGACGACAAGCTGTATGTCGTGCAGACTGGTACTAAGACCATCGAGCGATGTCTGATGCTCAGCACGGATCCCGGTGACCTGGTCCTGGACCCGACTTGCGGATCTGGCACCACCGCCTTCGCTGCCGAGCAGTGGGGCCGTCGCTGGATAACGATCGACACGTCTCGCGTCGCGGTCGCCTTGGCGCGACAGCGACTGATGGCGGCGAAGTTCGCTTGGTACATTCTTGCGGACTCCGCGGAGGGCCAAACGCTCGAGCAATCCTCTGCTACGCAGGAGCTGCCGGCGGCCTCCTGCAATGACATACGTCATGGGTTCGTCTGTGAGCGTGCCCGACGGATTACGTTGGGCTCGATTGCTAACAATCCTGACGTTCGCGAGGGCATGTCTCGCGAGGAGATCGACGCGGCGATCGAGCGGCATGCAGGCTTTGAGACGCTACAGGACAGACCCTATGAGGCGGACAACAAGATTCGTGTTGCTGGTCCTTTCACCGTCGAGTCACTGAACCCTCACCGCTCGCTCTCATTCGGCGGCGGCCCGGAGCCGCGCTCCGAGACCGAGGCAGCCAAGGACGCCGACGCACCCAACTTCGAGCAGTCGATCCTCGATAACCTCGCGAAGGCCGGGATCCAGAACGGCCACCGGCAGGAGCGGATCGCGTTTTCGGCCTTCGAGACGTATGCGGGCGACTACATCCAGGCGATAGGCCAGCGCGACGGCGAGACGTATGGGGACGTCCCGGCGCGGATCGCGATCGCTGTCGGCCCGCAGTACGGCACCGTCAGCCCGTCCTACGTGAAGAAGGCGGCGCGCGAGGCGATTGAAGCCGACGATGTCAGCCTGCTCGCGATCCTCGGTTTCGCCTTCGACCCGCAAGTCACTGGCCTCACCGAGGACGACGGCGTCAGCATCGAGGCTTCCGACGAAGGCTTCGCCCACGTCGCGGGCGTTCGCAAGCTGGGTCGGATTCCGGTGCTGATGGTGAGGATGAACGCCGATCTCCTCATGGGCGAGGAGCTGAAGAAGACCGGTGCCGGCAACCTTTTCACCGTCTTCGGTGAGCCTGACATCGCGTGGGACGAGACCGAAGCGGGCATCGTCGTCGATCTCAGGGGCGTCGACGTCTACGACCCGACGACGGGCGAGGTGCGCAGCAACAGCACCGACCAGATCGCGCTCTGGATGATCGACACGGACTATGACGAGGAGTCGTTCTTCGTCCACCACTGCTACTTCACGGGCGGCAACGACCCCTACAAGCGTCTGAAGACAGCGCTCAAGGCAGACATCGACGAGGAGGCGTGGAAGTCGCTCTACCGGACTATCTCTCGCCCCTTCCCGACGCCCGAGACCGGGAAGTTCGCCGTCAAGGTCATCAACGACTACGGCGACGAGGTCATGAAGGTGTTCGAGGTCTGACGACGGAGCGCGCGGGAGGGAGAGTGACGATCTACACACCCGCACAGGCCGCGGCGATCTCCTGCCTCGACGAGCCGCTCCAGATCATCGCGTGCGCGGGCTCGGGGAAGACTCAGGTCATCTCCCAGCGGATCGCGTCGATCCTCTCGCTTCCATGCGTCGAGCCACGAAATGTCATCGCGTTCACGTTCACCGAGAAGGCCGCGGCGGAGCTTCAAGACAGGATCTATTCGATCATCGAACAGGAATGCGTCGACCGGCGTGGGTTGGCAGAGATGTATGTCGGAACGATGCACGGGTACACCCTCGACCTGCTGCAGCGGCTCGTCCCGGAGACCTTCAAGTTCTCGGTGCTGACGGACATCACCTCGCGGCTGCTCATCGACAGGAACAGCAGGCAGTCCGGCTTGACCGTCTGCCCGACCAGCTCTGCCGGCACGCCGACGCTGCGGCGCTACATCCACTCGAAGCTCTTCCTTCAGGCGATGAGTGTGCTCCGCGAGGACGAGGTCGACGGCGATCTCGTCCCGGATGGCGTGCAGTCGTCGTTCCGCGACTATATGGGGCTGATCTATGCGAAGGCTTATTTCGATTACACGGAGATCATCAACCTCGCAGTTCAGTTCCTCCAGGGCGACGATGAGGACGCGGCCAGGGTCCGCAGTCACATCCGTGACGACATACGCTACGTCGTAGTCGACGAGTACCAGGACGTCAACCCACTGCAGGAGCGCCTCGTCAGAGGGCTGACACAGTTCGGTGCGAACCTCTGTGTCGTCGGTGACGACGATCAAACGATCTACCAGTGGCGCGGCAGCGAGGTCTCGAACATCGTCACGTTCGCCGATCGGTACGCCGATGTCCACCAGGTGACGCTCGCCGAGAACTTCCGCTCGAGCGAGGGCGTGGTCGAGGTGGGGAGGTCGATCGCGGAGCGGATCCCCGCCGACAGTCGCCTACCGAAGGCAATGGTGCGTGCCGGACACCAGACCTGGGAGCGAGGCGACTTGATCGCTCGCGACTTTGCCGACGAGGACGAGGAGGCCGCGTGGATCTGCGATCGCATCGAGGAGATGCGCGGGCTCGCTTTTCAGGACACCGCTGACAGCGAGGCGCGGGGACTGTCGTGGTCGGACTTCGCCGTGCTGTTCCGGTCTGTCGCGAAGGACGCGGGTCCACTAGTTGCGGAGATGCGTCGGCGCGAAATCCCGTATGTCGTAAAGGGCCTGAACCGCCTCTTCGACAGCCCGGAGATCGCTGCTGTCGTCGGGGTGTTTCGCTACATGGCCGGCCTCGTCGAGGCGACAGATCTAGGGGTTCTCTGGCAGGACGCGAACCTTCTCCCCGCGAGCGGTCACTGGTCGGCGGCGCTCGCCGTCCTAGAAGAAGGTCGCGACTTCGACCGGGGAGAGCAGTGGGGTGTCTACAACATCCAGCGCCTGTACCTCGAGTTTCTCGAAGCACTCGGCGTGAGAGAGCAGACGGTTCCGGGTGACCCGGTGCGGAGAGAGCTCGTCTTCTATCAGCTCGGGAAGTTCAGCCAGGCGATCTCGGACTTCGAGGCGATCTACTTCAACACTCACCCTGCGCGGAAGTACGAGACGTTCGCGAACTGGCTCGAGCACCAGGCCCCTGAGTACTACGCGGAGTCGGACGCCGATGTGGGGTATGCGACGCCCGATGCGGTCACGCTTACGACAGTGCATCAGGCCAAGGGCATGCAATGGCCTGCGGTCTTCATTCCCTGCCTGCGCAAGAACCGCTTTCCGTCGATGCGGCACGGCGGATTGGGCCTCTTCCACGTCATCCCGGAAGCCGCCATTGCCGACCCCGACCGGTACCGCGGCACGGTCGAGGACGAGACACGCCTCTTCTATGTTGCGGTGACGCGTGCCCAGAAGTACCTGTTCGTGTCGTTCTCACCCGGGTCGAACCAGCTCTATAGAAAGAGATCGGTCTTCTTCGACCATTGTGTGAGCCAGCAGTGGTTCTCGACGAGGGACACGGGCGTGCCAGCCGATGCGCTGCGGCTCGAGCCCCGAGCCCGCCACGAGACGCCGAAGGTTGCGCTGTCGTTCTCAGAGCTGAAGTACCTGTTCGAGTGTCCGTACCAGTTCAAGCTGCGCTTCCTCTACGGGTTCAACCCGCCGCTGCATGAGGCGCTTGGCTACGGCAAGGGTCTGCACGACGCGCTGTCGGAGGTGCATAAGCGGGCTCTAGCCGGCGACATCGTCTCGGACGACGAAGCCGAGGATCTAGTCAATCGACATTTGCACACCCCGTACGCGTATCCCGTGCTGCGCCAGAAGCTGCACGACGCGGCCGTGCAGTCTGTCGGGCGCTATCTCGACGAGCACGGCTCGACGCTGGAGAGGACTGTGCACAGCGAGAAGGAGATCCAGATGCACGTGGCTCCCGGGATCACCGTCGCCGGCCGGATCGACCTCGTCCGGCGACTGGACACCGACGAGCTCTCGATCGTCGACTTCAAGTCGACTGCTCGCGCACAGGACGAGGACGTGACGCGCGATCAACTGCACGTCTACGCCGTCGGTTACGAGGAGCTTACCGGCGAGCGGGCGGACCTGATCGAGGTACTCAATCTCGACGAGGAGGGCAAGACGATCAGAGAGGAGGTCGACGAGCCGCTCCTCGTCGGCGTGCGTTCGCAGATCCGCGACGCGGGTGACTCGCTGAGGGAGAACAACCTTCCGCGCCTGGCCTCATGGGGCGAGCAGTGCGCCAAGTGTGACCTCGCCGAGTTGTGTCGAGATGTTCCTGCATCGGAGAAGGCGTTGCGACGTGCGACGTCCGGTCGCTAAGGTCGAGGTCAAGAGCGTATGCGGCCTAGTTTTTCTCTTCCAGGCCGACGGAGATCATCGTCGTTTTGCTCGAGTGACGCCAGTACCGACGATGCCACCACCCGTCACAGGCGCGGGGAGCAACAGTAAGATCGCGAGCGTGCCGTTCACGCTCAAGAACCTCAAGGAGGATCTGGAGGATCTCGGGTCCAACTTCGACGGCGCACCAGATTTGGAGTTTCGCCACGCAAGCAAGGCGCTCGAGCTCGAGCGGTCCGGGCTTTGCTACCAACGCGTCCCGCCCGACTATCGCTTCCCCGTCGGCCACACGCATACCGAACAGGAGGAGATCTACGTGGTCGTGCGCGGTAGCGGGCGAATGAGGCTTCACGAGGAGATCGTCGAGGTCAAGGAATGGGACGTGGTTCGCGTCCCGCCCGGCACATGGCGAGGCTACGAGGGCGGGCACGATGGTCTTGAGATACTCGTGTTCGGTGCCCCGAACCTCGGCGAGAATCCGCGCGAGGACGTGGAGGGTAAGCGCGACTGGTGGACTGACTAGCGCCCGTCGGCGTGTTCTCTCATCCTCGCCGGGTTATCCCGGCGACCTCCCATTGACGACCGATACCGCTACGACGAGCAACCCCAAGATGGCAGCGGACGCCCCCGCACTTGCGCTGAAGAAGCTCTCATAGGGGCCAACCAACGACGGCCACCCTATTGCGCATCGGCATCGTCAGAGCTGCAAGGGACCCTGGAAAGCATTTACCGCAAAAGCTGTCCACTTGCAGACAGCTCCCGATATGGAGCTAGCCAAAGTCAACGCGAACCGCTTTGCGCGGCTGGGCGACGAGCAAATGTCGCTTAAAGATGCCGCGTAGCATCGAGTAATGCCAATCTTCTCGCTAGACGAAGCACTTTCCTAGTTGACATAGCAGTCACTATGTGTGATAGTGTTCATTATGCCAGCTGACGACAGTCATCTTTCCCTTCGCGATGAACAGAAGGCGCTCACGCGTCGACGGCTGATTGATGCCGCCGAAGTCGTGTTCGCTCGCCACGGCTTCCACGGCGCATCGGTGGAGGAGGTCGCGCGCGAGGCAGGCGCAACCACTGGAGCGCTCTATTCCAACTTCGCGAGTAAGGAGGCCCTATTCCTTGCGTTGTTCGAGCACACGGCGGCCAGCGATGTCCAGCAGTATTCGGACGTATTCGCAGCGGGGGCGACTCCGGAGGAGAGGGTGCGTGGCGTCGCTGAGCTGTGGATGCGGATATTGCGGGAGCGGCCCGACTACTTCCCTCTCATCATCGAGTTCTGGGCCTATGCGGTGCGACAGCCGCGTTTGCGCAGTGAGCTAGCTGCCCGCTTCGCTTCCCTTCGCTCTGCCAGTGCGCAGATGGTCGCCCAGGGTGCCGATGAGCGCGGCATCGCTCTGAGTGACGAGTTCGCCGATCGGTTGGGACTGCTCATAACATCCCTCGGCAACGGATTCGCACTGCAAAAGCTGATCGACCCCGAAGGGGTTCCCGACGAACTCTACGGAGAGATACTCGTGCTTATTTTCAACGCACTGGCAGCGCTCGTACGCGCTGATCACGCACCAGAGACGACACAAACGGAGTCCCCCAATGCTTGAAAACTCGGAGACGCCACGTCGCGCTGCTACTGCCCAGACAGGGATAGATCATCAGCTTCGCGCATTGGCTTTTGACGAGATTGGTCCTCTCGCGAGCATGCTTGCGGATGCTTTCTACGACGACCCTATCTTCGGCTGGTTGATGCCAGATGAGCGGACCCGACTAGAGCGTCTGCGACGCTTCTACGTGATCGAGCTGCGCCATGTAGGACTGAAGCGTGGACGCACATGGGCGTCCAACGGGCTCACCGGCGCTGCGATCAGTACTCCGCCGGGCGTGTGGCGCGTACCGCCACGCGTCATGCTGGCCCAAAGCGCGCTTTTCGGCATCCATCTGGTCAGGGCAGCGCGACTGCTGCCCACAGTCGAGCGGCATCACCTGCGTGGACGGCACTACTACTTCGCCCACATAGGTGGGGCGCCGCACGCCCAAGGAAAGGGCCTTGGCAGCGCACTGATGCGTCCCACGCTCGACCGCTGCGATCGAGAGGCGCTGCCGGCGTACCTGGAGGCGTCAAGTGAGCGCAGTGCCGCTCTCTACGAACGGCTCGGCTTTCGCGTCACAAGGGAGTTGCAGGTAGCCGACAGCCCACCGTTGAGGCTCATGCTACGGCGTCCCATTGCGCCGTAGAAGTAAGCCCGGATGACCGGCTTACCGACAATGCCCATCCGCCTTGTTGTGTCGCGCGACGGTGTGATTTGGCTGGATGCATGAGCCGCTTGCGCAGCTTTCTTGCGTTCGACGATTTTGAGATCTGGCGTCGACGCATGACGGGACTCCTCGCCCTTGCCTCGATACTGCTAGTTACTTACTGGACCCTTTGGTTCTCCGATCGTGGCCTGGTCGCGAGTGACCACACTTCGGAATACATTAACTTCGAGCAGTCCTTTCCCCTTGCCGACACGTACCTTGCGGCGGTGGCGCTTCTCGCAGCTATACAGTTGTGGCGGCGCCGACAGATAACGATCATCTGGCTGGCGGTCATCGGCGGCGCCAGCATGTACCTGTGCGCAATGGACGTGCTCTACGATCTCCAACACGGCATCTACAGCAAGCCGACCGGCGGCGACACAGAGTTCGCAATCAACCTCGCGACGGCGGCGCTTAGCATCGGAGTCCTTAGAGTCTGTCCGAGAACTCGGTGGTGGGCAGGAGTTATGACTACTTGAGTTGAAGCGGCAAGGCACGTCAACCCTCGCAAAAGGAACGTGCCTTGCCAACTTCTGAGATTACCCCCGTTCGCCCGCTCTCGACGGTCT
>DATCEK010000178.1:0-16281 GCA_036510155.1 Solirubrobacteraceae bacterium
CTTGTCACCGCCCGCTTGCGCGAAGGCGGCTGGGCGACGGTCTCGGGCGGATTCGCAAGCGAACGTCACCTGGGTGTCGGCGACTCCTTCGCGCTGCCAACCCCGACGGGGACGGCGCGCTTCGCCGTCGCCGGGATCACGACCAACATCGGCTGGCCCTCAGGGACGATCACGATCAACACCAACGACTACCGTCGCGGTTGGGGCAGCATCGATCCGACCACAGTGGCTGTCGACTTCAAGCCCGCCGTCAAGCCCGCCGCGGGCGTCGCCGCGGTGGCGGCCGCGTTGCACTCAGACGCCGGCTTGCGGGTACAAGCGTCGGCCACGCGGATCGCGGGCGTCGAGCGGACCGTCAGCGAAAGCCTCAAGACGCTAGGCCAGATCGCCACGATGCTGCTCGTTGCCGCGGCATTGGCAGTCGCCTCGGCGCTCAGCGCCGCCATCTGGCAGCGCCGCGCCTACCTGGCCTCGCTGAAGGCCCAAGGCTTCGACCGTCTGCAACTGTGGCGCGCGATCGTGCTCGAGGCGGGCGTGCTGATCCTGATCGGCGGCGTCGACGGCACGGTGTTCGGCATCTATGGACATGCGCTTGCGAGCCGCTGGCTCAGACAGTCCACAGGCTTTCCGACACAGTTCTCGCTGGCTCAGCTGCAGGTGCTCGCGACCCTCGCCCTGGTGCTCGGGATCGCCCTGCTGGTGATCATGCTGCCGGGCCTATCGGCGGTTCAAGTTCCAGCTCGCGAGAGCTTCCAGGAGTAGACGTCTCGTCGGCAAGCGCCTCGGCGGGCAGCGAGCGGGCGAACCACAGGCCCACGAGCACAAAGCCACTGGCCAGAAGCAAGGCGCGCTCGAGCGCCTCGATCTGCGATTCGTTGTAGTAGAGCTCGAGCGAAGCGGCCTGGGGCGCGGGGACTCCAGCCTGCTCTACGGTGCTCTTGAATTGGGCTTGGGAGACCATCGGCAGGCCCTCCTCGGTGCCGTTGACGATCTGCGTCTGTAGCGAAGCCGGGATCGCGGGATCGGCCAGCACGCGGTCGTGAAAGCCGGTGGTCAGCCCGGTGAGCAGCACAGCCCCGATCAGCGCGGTGCCGAGCGATTGCCCGAGGTTCTGCGAGGCGCCTTGCACACCCCCCGCCTCGCTGGAGCGCGACTCGACCACAGAAGACATGACGACATTGCCGAGCTGGGAGATCGACAGTCCGATGCCAACACCGAAGCCCGCCAGCGAGACGGCAAATGCAAAGGAGGAGAGCGACGGAGAGATGCTGGCCATCAGCCCGAGAATCGATACGAGCAGGAAGCCAAGCCCGATCTGCACGACCCGCCGCGGCGACGTGCGCGTGGCAAGCCGCGGTCCGAGCACGGCTGCCAGCATCATTGTGATCGAGATCGGCAGAATCTTCACCCCGGTTTCCAGGGCGTTCTTGCCGAGCACGAGCTGCAGGTAAAGCGGCAGCACGAAGAACGTGCCGGCCAGGATCAAGTACTGCGAGACGATCGTCGAGAGGCCGGCCCGCATCTGCGCGATCTTCAGCAGATCGGGGCGCAGCAGCGGCACCCCGCCCTCCTCGGCGACGCGTTCCTCCCAGCGGAAGAATCCGCCGAGCACGACGAGTCCGGCGAAGATCATGAAAGGCACGACCGACAGGCCGAAGGGTGTGATGCGCGTGCCTGCGATCGTCAGCGCCCCGGTCGGTACGAACAAACCCCAGGTGCTGATCTTCAAGATCGCGAACACCGTCAGGCCGAGACCGAGGGCGGAGAGCCCCACGCCGACACGGTCGAGCTTCGGCGGATGCTCTGGGCGCTGCTCGACGATGCGGTGCACGACGGTCAAAAGCAAAAGCACCACAACGGTCTCCGCGGCGAACACCACACGCCAGGTCAGGACCGTTGTGACAAATCCGCCGATCAGCGGCCCGGCGGCGGCACCGGCGCCGGCGATCCCGCCCAGCAGTCCATAGGCAAGGGCACGTTCCTTACCGCTATAGCTGACGGCGGTCAGGGCGAATATGGCCGGGATCACGAGCACCGCCCCGAGACCCTCGATACCCGACCAGCCGATCAGCAGCACGCCGACGTTGGGACTGAGCGCGGTCGTAAGCGAGCCGACCCCGTAGATCGCAAGCCCGATCGAGAAGGCCCTCCGCCGCCCCCAAATGTCGCCGAGCTTGGCGCCGGTCAGCATGAACGCCGCCATCACAAGCGTGTATGCGGTGATCGCCAGCTGTACATCCGGCACCGTGGTTTTCAGATCCGCCACCACCTGTGAGATCGAGACATTCATGACGGTGCTGTCAAGCACCATGATGAACTGCGCGGTGCCAAGCACCAGGATCGTTGTACGGTTGCGAATAGTCGATATTCCTCGTAGGCTGTCTACCGTAAGGTCCTCTCCAACAATGCGAACAGTTCCCAACTACCTCTCAGGCTCCGCGAGCAGTAGATACGCGAAGGTAGTGTCCGCGCTCTCACAAGGGGATCGTCGCGACGATGTTTGGGGAGAATCGTTTGTCGGGGCCAGCCTACAGGCAAGCCTCGTGGCAAAGGTGCTCGCCACGCTTTTCGCCGCCGGCGCGAGTCTCGCAGCATTGACCGTCGTCCTGCCCCATCCCGCCCGCGCCAATGAGCTCGGCTTGCTCGTGATCGTGGCGAGCGCCTACCTGACGGCAGCGATCCTCTACACGCGGGCGGCCACGCTGCCGCCCTGGACACTCCAGACGACGCTCGCCTGGGGCAGCACTTTGATCACGGGAGTGGCCTACTTCTCAGGAGAAGCGCCCAGCCCGCTCGTGTTCTTCTATCTATGGGTCTTCCTCTACGCCTCATACTTCTTCAGCCACAGGCAAACGGCCGTGCAGATTCTCTATGTCGGCCTGGCCTATGGTGTGCTGCTCGCGACCACCGCCCCGACGAGCGCAATCCCCGCATGGTGGCTGGTCGGCATGGGCACCCTGCTGGTGGGCGCGATGGTGATCATGGTGATGCGCGCCCGCGTCGAGCTGTTGATCGCGCGCCTCTTCGACGCGGCCCGCACCGACGCATTGACCAAGCTCTCAAACCGGCGCGGCTTCCGCGAGCAGCTCGACCTGGAGCTGGAGCGAGCCCGTCGTCACGGCAGCGCGATGACGGTGCTCTTCGGCGACCTCGACGACTTCAAGGACGTCAACGACCTGCGCGGCCAACATGCGGGCGACCTGGCCCTACAGCGCGCCGCGCGCCTGCTCTCCGCAAGCAAGCGCACCACCGACACCGCGGCAAGGGTGGGAGGCGAGGAGTTCGCGTTGATCCTGCCCGATACCGGCCGCGAGGCCGCCTTCGCGCTGGCCGAGCACCTGCGCATCGAGTTGCGCGAAGAGTTCGCAAGAGACCCGACTCCCTTGACGATCAGCTTCGGCCTCTCGACCTATCCCGAACACGGAGAGACGGCCGCCTCGCTGATCCACGCCGCCGACGAGGCGCTGTATGCGGCCAAGGAGAGCGGGCGCAACCAGACTGTGCTGCACAGCCAGACACTGCGAGCCGAACTGCGAACACCCGACGACGTGCGCGACATCGGCGGCGAGCGCTTCGTCATGGCGGTGCTCGAGATGGCCGAGGCCGTGGATCTTCGCTTCAGCGGCAGCGCCCGCCATTCCGAGACGGTTGGCCGCTACGCCGAGATGACGGCCCGCGAGCTCGGCCTCCCCGAGCATCGCGTCAGCCGCATCCGCCTGGCGGGAATCTTGCACGACATTGGCAAGGCCGGGGTGCCCAACAGCATCCTGCACAAGCCCGGGCCGCTCACCGAGGAGGAGTACGAGCAGATCAAGCGCCACCCGCAGTTGGGAGCGCAGATGATCGAGCACATCAGCCTCTCCGACGTGCGCGAATGGGTGGCGGCCCATCACGAGCGCCCCGACGGACTTGGCTATCCACTCGCCCTGCATGCGGGGCAGATACCGCTCGAGGCGCGCATCGTGGCAGTCGCCGACGCCTACGAGGCGATGAGCAGCGACCGTCCATATCGCGATTCGATCGGCTACGAGGCGGCGCTTGCCGAACTACGTCATTGCGCAGGCACCCAGTTCGACGCACGAGTCGTGCACGCTTTCATCGCAGCCCTGTCGCGCGAGGCAACGCGCGCCGCCGGCACGAACGTCGCGGCAAGCGCCTGAAAGCTTGTCAGGCGCCTCTAGGTGAGCTAGGCTCCAGACGCGCGGATTCGGCGACGCCGAGCCATGCGAACAGCTCGAGTGTGGCGGCGTCTGTCTGCAGCATGTTCGGCTGCGCCTGGTGCTCGGTGATCGGCGTGCCGTCCCATCCGCGCAGGTACAGACCCTGAGCGTCGTGCGCATGTTGCCCGGCGTCTCGAGCCATCTCCTCAGCAAGCCCCCGCCAGCGTGTTTCGCCGGCTTGGCTGCCATATACGAGCATCCAGTGCAAGTAGATCGTGTCGAATTGCGGTCCCATGTTCAGACGGTCAGAGAAACGTTCGCCAGAGGCGTTCGCGAGCTGGGCGGCACGTTCGCAAGCATCGGAGATGCCTACTTCGCAGAGCACCTGATGGGCCTCCACGAGCGTCCCCTCGATGTAGGGGGTGGGAGTCGAATCGGATTCAGTGCGCTTGTAGAGGCGGCGTTCGGTGAGAAAGTCCGATTCAGCCCAATCCAAGAACTCGAGTACTTCCGTGCGGTAGTACTGCTTGCCGGTGAGCTTCAAGAGCTGCGCCCCGAGGAGCGACCCGGCGGCAAGCGGCTCACCGGCTATGTAGGGATGGGCGGTGTCCCACCAGAATCCACCTCCATCGGACCTCCAGCCGGCTTTGGAGATGAACGCAAAGGCGCGCTGGGCTTCGTGCAGATAACGGCTCACGCCGGTGGCGCGGTAGGCGTCGAGAAAGGCAAGCCCCCACCAACCGTTGTCGTCAAACCAGGCGGTCGTCTCACCACGGTCCCCAGGGTATGGCGCAAACCCTCCATAAGGCCTCAAGCCGGCGTCCCAGTAGCGCTCAGCTCCCTTGGCAAACGCCTCCACCGCCGCTCGATGCGAAGCCGAGGGCGCAGCGATCTCGATCGCGTCGAGCGCCTCGAACAGCGGCGTCGAATCCCAGATCGTGGCCAGCGGATAACGTTCGCCGTCGTGCAAGCGGCTGTCATACCAGCCCAGCCGCGGGTTCCACCAGAGTTTCTCGGCGCGCTTCACGCCGGCTTCGGCGACCTGCAGGTAAGTGTCAGGTTCTGAGGCAAGAGCGGCATGTCCCCGGCGCGCTTGCCCCCGCGTGGGGGCGCGGGGGGCATGCTCGATCGAGGGTGGATGCTCGATCGAGGCCCGCTGCGCGAGTATTTTGCGCTCGATCGCTTGGGCCTTCTCCGCTCTGGCAACGCTTGGCAGCGCCGGCTCAAATGAAAGCCAGGAGAAACAAGCCAAGAGCGCCAACCCGACAGTGGGAAGACCTGGGGATCGAGCGGTCTTTGATCTGGGCACGCTTCTCATCCTCGCAACCTCTATCGACTGTCAGGCCGCATGCCTGAATCCGCTGGGGTTCTTTGGCGTCCCTGTCACTCGAACGGTCTCATGTGGAGCCATATAACGACCGATACGTAGGGAATGAGGGTAGTTGCTGCTGGCGGGGATAGGCCTCAGGGGGCGCTAGGCGGCTTCGTCGCGGGCGCAAACTTCCAAACGAGCCTGATGGCGAAGGTGCTGGCAGGCCTGTTCGCCGCCGGCGCCACGCTCGCCGCGCTCACCGTTGCACTGCCGCACCCGGCCAATCAGAACGACCTCGGCCTGCTGGCGATCGTCGCGAATGCCTATGCGGTGGCCGGTGTTCTGTACTGGCGCGCACAGAAGTTGCCGGCCTTGACGCTGCCGCTGACATTGGCTTGGGGCAGCAGCCTGATCACGGGAGTCGCCTACTTCTCCGGCGCGAGTCCCAGCCCGCTCGTCTTCTTCTATCTGTGGATCCCACTGTATGCCTCCTATTTCCTCACACGCAGAGAGGCGGCTCTGCAAGTCGCCTACGTGGGCCTCGTATATGCGGCGCTACTCGCACTGAGGCCGCCCTCCAGTGGCGCACCGGCCTGGTGGATCGTGGGCATGGGCACGCTGCTGGTGGCGGCGATCGTGATCACGACGATGCGAGTGCGCGTCGAGTTGTTGATCTCGAGGCTCTATGACGCCGCCCGCACCGATGCGCTCACGTCTCTGACGAACAGGCGTGGCTTTCGCGAGTTGCTCGACCTCGAGCTCGAGCGCGCTCGTCGCGGCGAAACCGAGATGACCGTGCTCGTCGGCGACCTGGATCGCTTCAAGGAAGTCAACGACCGCGCCGGCCATCAAGTCGGCGACGACGCCCTGCAGCGCGTCGCGCGGCTGCTCGAGGAAGGCAAGCGCCAAGTCGACTCGGCCGCGCGCGTCGGCGGCGAGGAGTTCGCGCTGATCCTGCCCGACAGCGGCGCCGACAGCGCCTTCGTGCTCGCCGAGCGCCTGCGCAGCGCGCTGGCAGGCGAGTTCGCCGAAGACTCCGTCGCGATCACGATCAGCTTCGGCCTGGCCACCTACCCCGAGCACGGCGAGACGGCGGCATCGTTGCTGCGCGCCGCCGACGAGGCGTTGTATGCGGCGAAGGACAGCGGACGCAACCGCACCGTGCGCCACAGCCCCCTGTTGCGCGAGCTGGTGCAAGCAAGCGGCGGCGGGGGAGACATCGAAGGCGAACGCTTCCTGGCAGTGATGCTCGACCTCGCCGAGGCTGTCGACGTGCGCTTCAGCGGCAGCGCTCGGCATTCCGAGACAGTTGGTCGCTACGCCGAGATGATGGCCCGCGAGCTCGGCCTCTCCGACCGCCATGTCAGTCGCGTGCGGCTGGCCGGCATGCTGCACGACATCGGCAAGGTCGGAGTGCCCGACGAGATACTGCGCAAGCCCGGGCGCCTGACCGAGCAGGAGCTCGTGATCATCCGACGTCACCCCGAACTCGGCGTGCAGATCCTCGAACACCCGAGTCTGGCCGACGTGCGCGCCTGGGTGGGGGCGCACCATGAGCGCCCCGACGGGATGGGCTACCCGCTCGGCATCTCAGGCGATGAGCTTCCACTGGAGGCGCGCATCGTGGCCGTGGCCGACGCTTACGAGGCGATGACCAGCGACCGCTCCTACCGCGACTCGATCGGCCATTCAGGCGCTCAGGCCGAGCTGCGCCGCTGCGCCGGCAGCCAGTTCGACGCGCGCGTGGTCGAGGCGTTCCTCGCGACCCTCAGACGCGAGAGCGAGCGAGCGCGGGCGTCGCTCACCGCAAGCATCGAGGACTGAGCGAACAACCCACCGCGACAGCCGGGGAGGGGGTCGCGCCGCGTGCCGCCGCCCATTCGTGAAAGATGCCACCTTCATGGAGCTGGAGTACGAGCTGCAAACGCACCGCGCCGAGGACCGCCACTGGTGGTACCAAGGGCGCCGCACGGTGCTCGAGCGCGCGATCAAACGCCTCAGGCTGCCGGCGCATGCGCAGATCCTCGACGCCGGCTGTGGCAGCGGACGCAACATGGTCGATCTTGCCCGCCACGGCGCCGTCACAGGCGTCGAGCTGTCCGAGACGAGCGTCGAGCTGGCCCGCGCCCGCGGAGCCGGCGAGGTGATCGCCGGCTCGGTCATGGACATGCCCTTCGACGACGATGCCTTCGATTTGACCGTGAGCCTCGACGTGATCGAGCATCTGCAAGACGACGTCGGGGCGCTGCGAGAGCTGCGCCGCGTGACCAAGCCCGGCGGCGCGCTGCTTGTAACGGTGCCCGCCTATCAGTGGCTTTGGAGCGGCCATGACGAGATCAATCACCACCACCGCCGCTACAACCGCCGCACGCTGCTCGCCGCGGCCCAGAGCGGCGGTTGGCAGGCGGAGAGCTCTGCGCATTTCAACTCGCTGCTGCTGCCCGCCGCGATCGTCCTGCGCGCACTCGAGCGCTTCAAGCCCTCGACCACCAAGTCGAGCCTCGACCTGTGGGTACCGCCCGCGCCGATCAACTGGGCTCTACGCCAACCTTTGAACCTCGAGGCAGCGGTGATCGGGCGAGGTGGATCGATCCCGGCGGGACTCTCGCTACTTGCGGTATTTCGCTAAGAACGACTTTCGAGATGAGCGGTGCGTTCGGGTCGTTCATGGACCAAGCTGGTCGTCGCGGGGCGTCGCAGCGCGTACTGGTGGTACGTGCAAGACGTCACGTGGCGATCCAGAGCAGTGTCCAGAGACGGTCTGGGTGTGCCGATCCTCTCGAAAGACGTTCCTAAAAGCTTGGTCTCGACCGACTGGCGCGGCGACCGGCACGACATGCCGACCTGCGGTGGCGGGCGATTCTTGTCTCCCAAAAAAGATGGAGGGATTTTGGGCGTGCCTTGTGGTGCTCGCAGGCTCTAAGCATCTCCTGCCGGATCGACCAGCACCGGCGCGGCGTGCCCTTTGAAGGTCCAGGCGCGATTGACAAAGAACGTGATCACGGTCACGACCATGGTCGTCAACGCCTGACCAACCAGCTTGTCCAGGCCGGCGCCGTCCACGAGCGCGTACACCAGGACGAGGTCGAGTAGCAGCCCGCAACCTTGCACCACGAACCAGCGCACCGGCGTGAGCGCGTCGCCAACATGACCCTTGAACGTCCAGGCGCGATTCCATAGGAAACCATTGATCGCCCCGAGCGCGAAGCCGATGCCCGACGCCGCCACGTACCACACCCCGAACACCTTCAACAGCAGCGTGTACACGGCGAAAGCGATCAGCGTGTTGGACACACCCACGATCCCGAACTTCACGAACTGCAAAAGCAAGGGCATTCTCAAGATTCGCGAGGCGTTCTCCCCTACTCTTCTCATGGCCACTACTTAACCAGCTTCCACAGGAAAGGGAACATGCCGGACACCGCCGCGCGCGTACCAGCATTGCTAAGCGTCGTAGCTCCCGTCTACAACGAGGAGGAGCTCGTCGAGGCGTTCGTCAAGCGCGCCTGCGCCGCCGTCGCCGACTACACCTTCGAGTTGGTGCTCGTCAACGACGGCAGCTCCGATTCGACGCCTGAGCTGCTCGACCGCCTGGCTGCCGCCGATCCGCGCGTACGGATAATCCATCTCTCGCGCAACTTCGGACACCAGGCTGCGCTGACGGCCGGCCTGGAGCACGCCACCGGCGACGTTGTGGCGATGATCGACGCCGACCTGCAGGATCCCCCGGAGCTGATCCCGCGCATGGTCGAGCAATGGGAGCAGGGCTCGGATGTCGTCTATGCGGTGCGCAAGCAGCGCGACGGCGAGACCGCCTTCAAGCTTGCGACCGCCTCCTGGTTCTACAAGCTGTTCGACCGCCTCGCGCAGGTCGACCTAGAGCCCAACTCGGGCGACTTCCGGCTGCTCGACCGCCGCGCCCTGGATGCGCTGCTGTCGATGACAGAGCGCTCGCGCTTTCTGCGCGGCATGACCGTGTGGGTCGGCTTCACACAGACGGCCGTCCCCTACGAGCGGGACGCTCGGACAGCCGGTGAGACCAAGTACACGCTACGCAAGATGCTGCGCTTCTCCCTGGATGCGATCGCCTCGTTCTCGCACTTGCCGCTGCAGCTCGCCACCTACGCAGGCCTGCTGTCGGCAAGCGTCGCGTTCATCGCGATCCCGATCGTGATCGCGCTGCACTTCACCGGCTCCTATCTGCCCGGCTTCTCGACGCTCACGATCGCGATCCTGTTGCTTGGCGGCATCCAGCTGATCGCGCTCGGGGTGATCGGAGAGTATGTAGGCCGCATCTATGACGAGGTCAAGCACCGCCCGCTGTACATCGTGCGCGAGGAGCGCAACGCCCCAGCCGGCGTCGGGGCGGCCGCGCCGATCGCCCTGGTCCGCGCGGGACTGTCCGCGCGGGTGCCCGAGCGCATCGGCTGAGCGTCATTTGCTGAGCGTCATTTGCTGGAGCCGCACCGCTCCTTCGGAGCCTGCCGGTGGTTATGGGTGGCAGGCCCAGCCACCAAACGGGAGAGACCCATGCGCCACCGCACCCTGACACTGCTAGCCACCCCCGCCGTGCTCGGCGCGATGACCGTCGCCGTCCCGGCGCTCGCCGGTGTTGGCAGCGGTCCAGCCGCCAACAGCGCCGCATCCAGATGCTTCATCGCGCACGTCGCCAAACACCGTGTGCGCGAGTGCCTGCTGCGCGGGCCACGCGGCCTTCCCGGTCCCCCCGGCCCGCGTGGCCTCACCGGCGCCACGGGCAAAACAGGAAGAACCGGTGCCACCGGGAAAACCGGCGCCACCGGAAAAACGGGCCTGACCGGGCCCACGGGGCCTCAAGGCCCAGCCGGCCAACCTGGCGCCCCCGGCACCGCACGAGCGTTTGCGCTCGTCCAGCCCACCTCCCCAGGCAAACCCACTCTGATCGCTGCCCAAACCGCCAACATCACGAGCGTCAGCGAACCAGCCCTGGGTGTCTACTGTCTCGCCCCCTCGGCCGGCATCAATCCCGCCGCTGAGGCTCCCGTCGCCTCACCCGAGGTCAGCTACAGCTCCAAAGAAGAAGTCGGCACCATTGCCGTCAATGCAAAGAGCACTCACTGTCCTGGCAACTTCGAGGTCGACACCTACACACCCGGCGGCATTGCGTCGAGCAACTACGCCTTCACGATCATCGTGCCGTGAGAAGGCCCATAATGAAAGCGTGAGCGATAGCGGCGGCGGCGAGCCAGCCCTCGAAGAGGATCCCCACGGCGCCGAGGAGCGTCGCGAGCGCATTCGCTTGGAGACCCCCCGCCACCGCATCGAGGGCTCGTTGATGCTGGCCCGCGACGGCTACCGCTCACGCGTCTCGGACATGCTCAATGCTTCCGAGCGCGACTTCCTGACGCTCACCGACGTGACGCTCACGCCGCTAGACGGCGGGCCGGCAGAGCAACATGCGTTCATGGCGATCGCCCGCGTGCACATCGTCTATGTGGTGGCGCCAGGCTCCGACGCCTCCGGCGCTCAGGCGTCTTCCGGTTAGCTGGGCTGCGGCGCCGGAGCCAGAGCCGGCGAGACCGACGGCACAGCTGCCACGACTGGAGTCGTTTGCCCAGCCCAACCCTGTAGGAACGCCTCCGTCGCCGAGGCGTCCAGCGGACGGGCGAAGAGGAAGCCCTGGCCCGTGTCGCAGTCCTCGTCCTTCAACAGCGAGAGCTCGCGCTGCGCTTCGATGCCCTCCGCGAAAGTCTCGATCGAGAGCGCCTTGCCGAGCTGCACGAGCGTGCGCACGAGCGTTTCGCCCTCCAGATTGTGCTGCAGGCCGGCGATGAACGAGCGGTCGATCTTCAGCGCGTCGACCGGGAAGCGCTGGAGATGGGCAAGCGATGAGTAGCCGGTGCCGAAGTCGTCGATCGCGATGCGCACGCCGAGCTCCTTGATCGCGGTGAGTCGCCGCGAGGTCTCCTCGGCGTTGCGCATCAGCGTCGTCTCGGTTATCTCGATCGTCAGTGCCGTGGGCTCCATGCCGCTATCTGAGAGAGCTTCTTCGATGTCGGCGATGAGGTGATCCGTATCGAGCTGGCGCCCGGACACGTTGACCGCCATACCGATGGAATGCCCCGCGGCTCGCCATGCTGCGCCCTGGACACAAGCCTCGTGCAGAACCCACTTGCCGATCTCGCAGATCAAGCCCGTCTCCTCGAGCAACGGGATGAAGTCGTCCGGCTGGACTATGCCGCGCACGGGATGCTTCCAGCGGATCAGCGCCTCAACGCCGGTCGGGCTCATGTCCCTCAGGTCGATGGTCGGTTGGTAGGCGAGGAAGAACTCCTCGTTCTCGAGCGCGTCGCGCAAGTCCATCTCCAGTTCCATGCGAGCCTGCATCGTGTCCTGCATGCCGGTCTCGAACACCACGTAGCGGTTCTTGCCGTCCCACTTGGCGCGGTACATGGCGATGTCGGCGTCACGCAGGAGGTCCTCCGCTGAGATCCGCTCGCCAACTGCGATCCCGATGCTTGCAGTCACGGTCACGCGCGTCTGTTTGTCGGCGCCGAGGTTGAAGGGATGCTTGAGCGCATCGAGCAGTCGCTCGGCGATCAGCTCGGGGCCGACGGACATCGAGAGCTCTTCGGAGATCACGACGAACTCGTCTCCGCCGAGGCGTCCCAGGGCGTCCGCGTCGCGGATCACACCGTCGAGTCGCGCAGTGACAGCCTTGAGAAGTTCATCGCCGACGGCATGGCCAAGCGTGTCGTTGATGCCCTTGAAGTTGTCGAGGTCGACGAACAGCGCCGCCACCGGGGTCTGGTTGCGGGCCGAGCGGGCGAGCATCTGCTCGACGCGATCCAGGATCAGCGTGCGGTTCGGCAACCCTGTGAGTGCGTCGTGTGTAGCCAGGAAGCCGAGCTCCTCCTCGCGTCGCGCCAGCTCTTCGTCGGTGCGCCGGCGCTCTGACTCAAAGCACTCGCACATCCGCAAGAGGCTGAACTCGAGGCTCAGCTGCAGGATGTTGAGGGCCTGTGCGAGAACCTCGGAGGGAACGGCCAATTCGGTGGCGCTCTCCTGCAAGACCTCCGCCATCACGTTGCGCCACCAAAAGCAGCGCCACGTCACCTCGTTCAGCGACGCGGCACGATGGGCGGCCAGCTCGCCGAATATCTCCCAGGTTTCTTTGCCGGCCTCGATCGCGGTCGCCATCCCCTCCCCGGAGATCCAACGAGCGACCGCGACTGTCGAGCTGCGGCTGATGCGTTCAAAGCTCTCCTGCACGAGCGCGTCGACTTCGTGGCCTGGACCGGAGGTGCGCTCGACGGTCGTGCTGAGAACATCCTCGGTGCGTGCCTTCAGCGCCTCGCCAAGGCGCGCAAGGTCGTCGTCGCATTGACCCAATGCGGAATCTGGTGGTGAAGGGACTTGCATCTCATAACCCCCCAAGTCTGAGCGTTGTGCAGACATCTTCGGAGGACTGATCGGCGGGGAGGGCCTGCACCTTTAAGAATGAGAGGCCGGCGATAGAACACGACTATTCGAATGACTACGATGACAGCTTCAAATTTGCGGACCGTCCAACGGCGTCCGCAATCAAACTCCCGGCAAGCGCTGTCATGCCCGACACCGCCACCGTTCGACCGAGCGGTATGTCGATCGCAGAGGAGCGCTCCAACCACTTCGGTCCCGACAGAACCCTCTACGGCCGGACCCATACACAGCACCAACCCGAGACGAACCTTGACTCTCTTTCTTCTTCGTCCGTCAGGTGCAGCGGCCAAAAAGCGAGGCTTGGCTCGCGTTGTCTCCACGCCGTAGCAGAAAGTCCCTGAACTTCGGGGCGGTGTATTCGTATTGGCCCTTCCTGACCCGATAAAGCACACCGCTGTCGACGAGGCGCCCAAGTAGCACGTTGATGTTGCCCGGAGTCTTGCTGATCGCCTCATTCAGATCGGCAACCACAAGTGGCGGATACTCACAATCGGCGCTCGCAAGCAGCACATCCTGCTCTGCCGGGGTGAGCGTGGCCACCCGCGGATCGTAGAAGTCGAGGTCGAGTCGACGATAGATCTCGGGGTGAGCCGCATCGAGGAGTCGCTCGCTGAAACGAGACACCCCCGCTATTTCAGCCGCATCCCAAAGCTCGGCGCCCCACAGCTGCAGGAAATATGGATAGCCCTCAACTTCCTCGACGACGCGCTCGGCGAGTCCTGGATCCAGGACTACCGTCGACTCGGGCAATGGCCTGACGAGCGCGTCTCTGGCGTCATCGGGCCCAAGCGATCCGATCTCCTCCCCGCGGAACATTCGCTCGGTGTAGGAGCGAGCACGAAGAAGATTGCCGGTGAGCGTGGGCAGACCGCAGAGAACCATCCCAATTGGCAATTCAGCCTTCTGCAGCGATGAGACCGCGGCTACGAGCAAAGACAGGGGATGTTGCCCGGTGGAGCGTGTCTCATCGCGTATCACCTGAACCTCGTCGAGCAGAAGCATGAGACCGTTCTTGCCGTGCGAGATTACGCTCTCAACAGCCTCGAACAACGCCCGAGTCAGGTCTTCCCGCGCCGGGTTGGCACCCGGCTCGTAGGTCATTCGGAACTCGCCCCACTCGATGCCGAGCGTCCCGACTTTGCGTGTCGCATCGCCTACGGCGCTCTTGAGCCTCTCAACGCGAGAGACCTCCTCGCGCACAGCCCTCAGCGCGCCCACAAGGGCGCTCGACACAGCTTCGTCGGTGTTGTGGCCCGGCTGAAGCTCCAGGAAAGCTGGAGCCCAATCCAACTCTTCGGAGACCACCCGGAACTCGCCCAGGAGCACTGTCTTGCCCACGCCCCGTAGCCCTGTCAACCGCATATTGGCCGGCTGCTCGGGCGCTGCACGAATGACCGACCTGAACCGCCTCAGGGGCTGGTCCCTGCCTGCGAGATAGAGAGGCTTGGTCCCAACACCCGGCCGAAAGGGGTTCTTTCCCAAAGTTGCAGACATTACAAGAATTATCATAACAAGCCAGAACCTAAAGAAGAGTTCTTTATGAGTCTAATATCGAGACCGGTCGGCAGGGAGGTTGATGTGCGGCGTGAGCGGTCGGTAGCCGATCATCGGCCGTTTCATCAGTCTCTCTCCCGATCTTATGCTCATAGCCGACGTGTTGACTGTTCTCGATCTCGGTCTGGATTGGGCGTACACCGCCTTCGCGGGACACGACCGTACCCCGCCTTCGCGGGACACGACTGCGGAATCTCGTGGGCGGCGCCAGGCAGGGTCCCTCGCCCGAGACACGTGTCCAGGATCACCCGAGACATCACAAAAACGGAAGGGGGGGGATTCGAACCCCCGTCAGAGGTTTAACCCCTGAAACGGTTTTCGAGACCGCCGCATTCAACCGCTCTGCCACCCTTCCAAGCGACGGCCCAAGGCTACCGGTAAAGAAACCGCCGTTGGAGGCTCGTCTCATTCGGACCGTAGCATCGGTTGAGCAGGGAGGCGAGCGAGGCAGTCGGCGTCAGCTCAGGGCCAGCAAGGACACGGGAGATGTCGCAGCCGAACTCCCGCTCCTACGGGCCGGCGGCGAATGTAGGGACAGCTCAGCCCCAGAAAGGACAAGTCAGCTGCAAGAACACGTCCGCTCCGAGAGGCTCAGCGCCGGGCGGCGAAGAAATCGCTGAGCAGCGCGCCGCACTCCTCGGCAAGCAGCCCCGAGGCGACGTCCGGGCGATGGTTCAGGCGCGGCTCGCCGAGCACGTCGAGCACGCTGCCGCAGGCCCCGGCCTTCGGGTCGCCGGCCCCGAACACCACCCGTGGGATGCGAGCCAGCACGATCGCCCCAGCGCACATCGCACACGGCTCGAGCGTGACGTAGAGGACCGCGTCGAGCACACGCCAGCTGCCAAGCACGCGAGCGGCCTCGCGCAGGGCGATCGTCTCGGCGTGTGCGGTCGGGTCCTGGCGCAGCTCGCGCTCGTTGTGCCCGGCCGCGATCAGCTCACCCGCGTGGGCCACGACCGCGCCAATCGGCACATCGCCGTGCTCGCCGGCACGCTCGGCCTCGCGCAAGGCCAGGCGCATGAAGTATTCGTCGCGTGCGAAGAAGTGGCCGCTCATCCTCTGATTCTCCCTCGGCCAGGTTGGGAGCGCAACCTAGGAGACCCCCAACACTTCATGATTACGAAGGAATCAACTTGCCGCCGACCGCTCGAACCCGATATCCAAGTTCCTCCGACCGACGGCTGAGAGTCGGGGGCGCGTGCACCCTCGCTCTCGCCACGCTCGCGCTCGCCGCCGTTGCGAGCGGCGGACCTCCGAAGGCAGCCGCCGCGGCCGCGGAAAGAACGACCTCGCCAAGCCCGCCGGCGCAGATCCTCACACCCCCGAGCCTCGCCAGGCAGCCCGCCACCCCGCCGGACCCAGCAGCAACGTCGCCCGAATCGCCCGCGAACGCGTACGTCCCGGACCGGATCGTCGTCAAGTACGCGCCGAAGGTTCAGTCGGCGAGCATGTCCAGAGCCGCGACCGGCGGGATGAGCGAATCCGGCGAGGAAGCCTCCAGCCCGCACTTGCTGAGCGTGGCGGCCGGCTCGAGCCTCGACGCCACGCTGGTGAAGCTGCGCCGCGAGAAGAACGTGATCTGGGCGGTGCCGGACTACGTGGCGCACACGACCTCCGTGTCGATCCCCAACGATCCCGGCGTAGCAGGGCACACACCTGGGAATTGGCAGCAGACGCAATGGAACTTCGACGGGACCTACGGCATCGACGCCTCCCAGGCCTGGGCCAACGTCGCCGCCGACGGAGCGCCGGTCGGAGCAAAAGTGATCGTGGCCGTGCTCGACACCGGAGTGG
>DATCEK010000179.1:0-53050 GCA_036510155.1 Solirubrobacteraceae bacterium
CGCCCGGCTCGGCGCCGGGCAACGCGAGCACTGGGAGGCCCCACCGGAGTTCGCGCTCGACCCCGTGCACGATGTGCGTGAGCGGGGCCTTGAGTGAGAGACCGTCTGCGTGTCGCTCTGAAGGGCGCAGTGCGCCCACCCGAGAACGACTCCGCGTTCTTGCTCGATCCACACCGGAGAGGTGTGCCAGGGCGCGAGCGTATGCGCCGCTACAGCCCCGACGAGACGGTCGACATGCTGATCGTCGGTGCGGGAGCAGGCGGCGCAACGCTCGCGCAACGACTCGCCCGCAAAGGCTGGCGCGTGCTCGTACTCGAGGCAGGGTCCTTCTGGGACCCCGACGAGGATTGGGTCTCAGACGAGGCCGGCGCGCACCCGCTGTACTGGACGGAGGAGCGCATCATCGGCGGCGAAGACCCCGTGGAGCTCGGCAAGAACAACTGTGGCCGCGGCGTCGGCGGCTCGATGATCCACTACGCCGGGTTCACTCCACGCTTTCACCCCTCAGACTTCGAGGTCTACACCCGCGACGGCGTAGCCGCCGACTGGCCCATTACCTACGAGGATCTCAAGCCCCACTACGAGCGCCTAGAGCGCGAGCTGCCCGTCGCCGGCGAATTCTGGCCCTGGGGCGACCCCCACGACTATCCCCACGGCCCGCACCCCGTCGGCGCCGGCGCGCTGAAGGCGTGGGAGGGGGCCAGGCGCCTGGGGATCGAGATGCGCGTCGGCCCCGTCGGAATCGCCAACGGCAGCTTCGGGCACCGCCCGCACTGCATCTACCGCGGCTTCTGCCTACAAGGCTGCAAGGTCGGCGCCAAGGCATCCCCGCTCGTCACGCACATCCCCGACGCGCTGGAGCACGGCGTCGAGGTACGCGCCGACTGCATGGTCACAAGGGTCGAGACCAACGAGGCCGGACGCTGCACCGGCGTCACCTACTTCCACGACGGCCAAGAGCGCTTCCAGGCAGCAGAGGCGATCACTGTCGCCGGATACTCGATCGAGACACCACGGCTGCTGCTGCACTCCACCAGCAGCCGGTTTCCCAACGGTCTCGCCAACGACAACGACCTCGTGGGACGCGGCATCATGGTGCAGGGCGCACCACAGGTCGCCGGACGCTTCCCCGAGGAGATGCGGATGTACAAGGCGCCCCCGCCGGAGATCAACTCCGAGCAGTTCTATGAGACCGACCCCGGACGCGGATTCGCCCGCGGCTTCTCGATCCAGACCGTAGGCCCTTTGCCGATCGGCTGGGCCGAGCACGTGCTCGCCGACGGACACTGGGGGCAGTCGCTCAGAGTGTACATGCGCGACTACAACCACTGGTACACGATCGGCTGCCTCTCAGAGCTCCTGCCCAGAGCGGAGAACCGCGTCACGCTCGCCGAGCAGACCGACCGTAACGGGATGCCCGTCGCGCGCCTGGACTACACGCAGTGCGAGAACGACCGAGCGAACATCGCCTACGCCAAGAACAAGCTCCACGAAATCCTCCACGCCGCCGAAGCGCAGGACATCCTCACGATCGACCGCTACGCCCACCTCGTCGGCGGCTGCCCAATGTCAGACAAACCCGAGACAGGCGTCATCGACCGAGACCACCGCGCCTGGGAAATACCCAACCTGTTTGTCTGCGACGGCAGCGTCATGCCAACCCAAGGGTCAGCTAACCCCGCGCTCACGATCATGGCCCTCGCATCTCGTCTCGCCGAGCGCCTGGGCGCAAAGCGGATCGACCGCGCCAGCACGCGACCCGTCGAGAGTCGAGCATGAGCCTCCTGATCCGCACCGACCGCATCTGGGACCTCAGCCAGCCCATCTTCCACGACGGCCCCGCCTGGGCCGAGTATGACCCGCCGAACCTCACCCACAACTACCGCCGCGAAGCCGAGGGATTCAACGCCGAGACAGTCACACTGAACACGCACACCGGCACCCATGTCGACGTGCCCTACCACTTCGACGACGGCGGCCCCACAATCGAGCAGGTGCCGCTCACCGCATTCGCCGCGCCTGCCGTGTTCCTCGACCTGCGCGAGCGCGTCAAAGCAGGCGAGCCGATCGGCCCCCACATCCTCGACGGCACCCTCGATCAGCTCCAACACGGAGACATTGCCGTGCTCGTCACCGGCTGGGGAGCCAAACGGGCAGTAAGCGAGGAGTACCTCAAGCGCTGGCCCTACCTGGACGGTGACGGCGCCCAGCTCCTGCTCGATCAGGGCATCTCCGCCGTAGGGATCGACGCGCTCAGCATCGGTGGCTGGGGCGGCCCCGAGAAGGGCGAACCCGCCCACGTCGCGCTGCTCGGCGCCGGCAAGGTCATCATCGAGGAGCTCAACATCCCCGACGAGCTCGCCGGCCGCCGCAGCTTCTTCACCGCCTTCCCCGTCCTGCTTGAAGGCTGCGGCGGAGCGTGGACACGTGCCGTCGCCTGGGAAATCACCGACAGCGAGCAATGAGCGCCCTCGCCTCGTGTGTCGAACCCCGCCGCGCCGGGTAGGTCAAGCTCATGGCCGCCGAGCGACGACAGATCGAATGGCGCACCGCCGAGATCGACGACGGCACGCTCACCGTGCAGCTGGCCGGCGCGTCCTCGAAGTCATGGAAGGCGCGTTTCGAGAACGTGCTCGCACTGCTGGACACGCCGCGCAGCGGCTGCGGAGAGGTCAGCCTCACCAAAAAGGCGATCAAGGTCTCCGGCGTCCAGCAGGGCAGCGAGGCTGAGCTGCGTCACTTCCTCGAGAGCGCGGTCCTTCAAGCCAACACGGACACCGCGCCCGACGCACCCCAACCGCACGACGAGGAGGACGATGAGCCCGACGCCGACGAGCAGATGGCCCAGACCTTCCGCGGCTTCGCCGTCGAGCCCCAACACCGCTAGCAGCCTCGTCCTCGCTTTTTGCCAGTGCGGCGAGCGGGTAGACGCAGCGGTATCCACAAACCCGAGGAGGACCAACGATGGCCAAAGATCACGGCCCCAGCGTCAAGAACGACAAACAGTACGAAGGACTCCGCGAAAAGGGCATGAGCAAGGAACGCGCAGCGAAGATCGCCAATAGCCCAGGCTCATCCAAACGAGGCGGCAAGAGTTCAGGCTCAGGCACAAAACGCAAAGCCAGCACCCAAGGCGGCACCAAAGCGCAGAAGGCCGCCGCAGGGCGCAAGGGCGCCAAAAAGAGCAACAGCTAGACCATGCCCGAGCGTGCCACCGCCAGCCATGCCGGCAGCCCCAGCAAGACGCCACTCGCTTCGCTCTCCTCGCACTACGCTCCTGGCCAAGAGCGTCCGCTCGGCTCCTACGCCATCCTCACCGGCGCGTACACCACCGGCCTCGCCGGCGGTCTGATCGCGCTGCGGGCCCGTCGCCACCAGCTGCCCGAGCGCCCCACGACCGGCGACCTGCTGCTCGTCGGCATCGCCACCCACAAGCTCAGCCGGCTGCTCGCCAAGGACAAGGTGACGAGCTTCATCCGCGCGCCCTTCACCCGCTACCAAGAGCCAAGCGGGCAGGGCGAGGTCGAGGAGGAACCCTACGGCCACGGTCTGCACCTCGCCGTCGGAGAGCTCCTGGTGTGCCCCTACTGCCTCGCCCAATGGGTAGCCACCACTCTCACGCTCGGACTTATCGGCGCCCCACGCCTCACGCGCCTCATCAGCTCCGTATTCGTCGCACACACCATCTCGGACTTCCTGCAGGTCGCCTACCGCGCAGCCGAGGACAAGCTGTGAAAAACACCAGGCCACGGCCCTTACTGGCTCGTTTGCCACCCCGGGGACAGGGGTAGACGACCGACAGACCGAAAAGCTCGCCAACGAAACAGAGGGAGGCAGCAGCGAAATGGCATCCACCCAGCTAACCGGAAAGACAGTGGCCTTTCTCACCGCACAAGAGGGCATCGAGGAGGTCGAGCTCACAGAGCCCTGGAAGGCCATCAAAGACGCAGGCGCCACGCCCAGGCTGATCGCCCCCGAAAGCGGCGAGATCCAGGCGTTCAACCACCTCGACAAGAGCTCGACGTACACGGTCGATCAGGCCCTCGAGGACGCCGACCCCGACGAATACGACGCGCTGGTGCTCCCCGGCGGCGTGGCCAACCCCGACCAGCTGCGCATCGACGAGCGCGCCATCCAGTTCGTGCAGCAGATCTTCGCTGCGGGCAAGCCAGTCGGAGTCATCTGCCACGGCCCCTGGACACTCGTGGAGGCAGACCTCGTGCACGGGCGCAAGCTCACCTCCTGGCCATCCCTGCAAACCGACATCCGCAACGCTGGCGGGGAATGGGTCGACGAGGAAGTGGTTGTCGATGAGGGGCTCGTCTCGAGCCGCAAGCCGGACGACCTGCCGGCGTTCTGCGCGAAGATCGTCGAGGAGTTCGCAGAGGGCCGTCACCAAACAGCCCAGGCTGGCGCCACCGCCCACGCGGACTAACTCCTCGCTGCATAAGGGAGAAGGATTAATTGTGGTGTGGAGCCTCAATCCTGCATCTTGGTGGGGTGCTGTTTTCACACGCCCATAAAACCGTTTTGCTACGACTCGCGCGGCGGCTCGGAGTCGTTCCCTGTCCGCTGAAAATCGTGGTGTCCCCGGTTCGAGTCCGGGTCTCGCCATGCACCTGAAAACCCTCACCAGCACTAGCGAAGATGCAGGTGACGAGACGCCAGAATCGGGCGGCGACAAGACCTCTTTGGGCTACGTCTCCCAGGGCGTGCGCGCGCCACCAAGGACATCGACCTCGACTGGCGCTCGCGGATGAGGAACCTGGTGCGCTGATCGATGTCGCGCGCCTTGACCTCGGCGACCACTTCGAGTTTCGCCTGGAGCGGGTAGAGCAGACCGCCGATATAGAAGGCCGCGGCCAGCGCTGGCGCCGAAGGAAGCTGGAATCCTGACTGGGCGCGAGGCCGGCCGTTCCGGCGCGCTTTCCTGATCTGACGGCATCCGGGTCGTGACCGATGGGTTGTCTTGTAGCAGCGTCATCCGGCTGAAGTTGCACCGACGAGTGCCTCGGAGCTACGGTCGCTCTCGGCTCCACCGAGTACGATCTTCAGCGCGCCGGTGTTCGCGGCGTCGGCGAATGTGTCGTATGCGCTCATCGTGTCGTCGAGTGCGACGTGATGTGTTGCGAACACGGTCGGGTCGAGGCGGCCGCTCGCCACGATGTTCATCAGCTGCGGGATCGTCCGGGTGCTCCTCGTTTCGTTTGGTGTGCGCATGAGCGCCAGCGACCAATCGAGCACCGCGGACTTGAACAACATAGCATGAAATCTAAATCTAGGAAATAGGTTTCTAGGAATCGGAGTCTTGATACGCTAGTCTCTGTCTTATGACTGAGGCCACTCCTCACCGTTGGAAGTTCTTGACGAATCACGCCCAAGTTCTCGCCTGCATTGCCCACGATCCAGGCGTGCTTCTACGAGAGATCAGCGAGCGGGTCGGGATCACCGAAAGGGCCGCCCACCGAATCGTCACAGAGCTCACCGATGGCGGCTACATCACCCGGGAGCGCAACGGACGCCGCAACAAGTACACGATCCAATCCGGCCTCCCGCTTCCCGATCGCCTTGGCCGCGTGCAACGGATCAGCGACCTGCTCACGCTCCTCATCGGCACGACCGACGAGTTCCCAGGTGCGCCGGCCTTGACGCCACCGAAAAACGGCAAGGCCAGCAAAAACGGCCACACCGAAAACGGCAACGCCAGCAAGTAGTCATGGCCAACACCAATCCTGCTCGGCATCGCCACCATCGCGTTCACGGCAAACGCGACGCCGCCGATCTTTCCGCCGGCTCGTTGTGCAACCTGGACTATGCGCTCGCGGAGATGTGGGGAGAGCGCCCAGCCTCGATAGGCGGCTATCCGTGGCGCATGAGCCGACCGACGGCGGCCATCATCTCGGCGGTTCGGGCGTCCTGCTCGCCGGGGTCAGCTCCGATCACACAGGTATGCGCGTGTCCGTCGAGGAGGCCGAGCGCGACCTTGTCCAGCGCGGCCTGTATCGCCGCTATCTGAGTGAGTACGTCGATGCAGTAGCGGTCCTCCTCGACCATTCGCTCGACGCCGCGCACCTGGCCCTCGATGCGCCGCAGCCGGGTTTGTAGCTGCTCCTTGCTCGCGGTGTAGCCACGGACCGGGCCTGTTCGTTCTGCGCTCATGGCCACCATCCTACTCGATACCCCTCGGGGGTATGGTAGGTTCGGTGCCATGGTGAGCGTGTTGACCACGATCGGCAACGGCTTCAAGGACGCTTTCCTGATGGCGTGGACGGTGTGGTGGGCGCTCGTGTTCGGGTTTGCGATCTCGGCGATCGTGCAGGCGTGGGTTCCTCGCGAGCGCATCCAGAATGCCCTCGGTGGGTCGGGGTTTCGGCCGGTGGCTATCGCTACTGGCCTCGGTGCGGCGTCGTCCTCGTGTAGCTATGCGGCGATCGCGATCGCCAAGAGCCTGTTTCAGAAGGGCGCTTCGGCGGCGTCGGCGTTGGCGTTTCAGTTCAGCTCGACGAACCTCGTGATCGAGCTGGGGATCGTGATCTGGGTCCTGATCGGCTGGCAGTTCACGCTCGCCGAGTTCGTCGGCGGCCTCGTGCTGATCTTGATCATGACGCTGCTGCTGCGGCTGTTCGTCTCACGGGCTCTGGAGGAGCAGGCCCGCATTCACGCCAAGGAGGCGGACCAGGGTCACCAGCATCACAGCGCCGGGGGGCAGATGACGATTCGTGAGCGCCTGAGCAGTCTCAGCGCCTGGTCTGATGTCGCGTACAACTTCCGCAACGACTGGTCGATGCTGTGGAAGGAGATCACGATCGGGTTCCTGCTCGCCGGATTCGTCGGCCAGTTGCCGAACAGCTTCTTCAACGCCCTATTCCTGACGAACGCTCCCGCGAGCGTAAAGCTGATCGAGAACGCGATCATCGGCCCGCTCATCGCGGTCCTCAGCTTCGTCTGCTCAGTCGGCAACGTGCCCCTTGCAGCCGTTCTGTGGTCCGGCGGCATCAGCTTCGCGGGGGTGATCGCGTTCATCTTCGCCGACCTGATCGTCGTGCCGATCGTCCTGATCTACCGCAAGTACTACGGCAGCGAGTACACGAAGCGGATCGTCGCCCTCATGTTCATGACGATGGTCGCCGCCGCGTTGATTGTGGACGGCCTATTCAGTGGCCTCCGGCTGGTCCCCACAGTCAGGCCGACGAGAGCCGACATCTTCAGCTCGATCAAGATCGATTACAAGCTCGCCACGAACGTGATCGGCGCCGTCATCTTCATCACCTTCTTCCTGCTGACCAGACAACGCGGCGTGACCGACCCAGTGTGCGGCATGAAGATCGACAGAGCCAAGGCGATCCACCTGGACTTCGCCGACCAGACGTTCTGCTTCTGCTCAGAACACTGCCTCCACGCCTTCGAGACCAATCCAACCGAACACCTCGAGCATGCGCCTTCGATCAGCGAGACGAACCTCGCCCGCAGTCATGACCATTGATACCGAACCTCCGCTTCGGTATCCGGGAGGGGCCCGACACCGTCTCCGTGACACTCCGTACCCTCACGGTCATTGACAAGACGAGCCACGCGTGATAAGAATGGACATGTACTTTTGTCCCTCTGCAGACTGGGAGGGACGAAGGTGGTAGAGCGTGGTGCTTGGGGCCGGCCCCAGCCGGCTTCTTGCGCCAAATCGACTTGACTTTTGGCTGGGAGAGGCGGGGTCGTACGTGGTGAGAGAGTGAGCTGGTGCCTTGGCTACGCCGGAAAGCATGGTCTCGCAAGCTTCGCTTGCAGCGCACTCGCCGGGCTCACGACGCGAGCGCTTGGTGCGCGAGCGTCTATTTGCGGCGACGATCGAGGAGACGCGCGAACATGGGTATGGGCACACGAGCGTTGCGGAAGTCGCGGCTCGGGCCGGGCTCTCACCCGCCTGCTTTCAGGAGCACTTTCCCGGCGTCGAGCAGTGCCTCTTGCAGGCGCTGCACGCGCTTGCGCTGCAGGCTCATGCGCATGTCATCTCCGCCTACTACGCCCCGCAAGCCCCGCGCGAAGGCGGGGCCTTCGAGGAGCCGGCGACGGCGGCGCAGCAACTGCTCGAACGGGTGCTCGCCTGCCTCGTGCCGATCGCCGCGGCCACCGGCGGCTCGCCCGGGGAGGGGCTATGAGCCCGCGTTCTCACAGGTGGCAGCTTGGTATGCTCGCACGACTGAGATCAACCCCCTCCACGATGTCCGATCGGCGCGGCCGGGCACGAGCGATACCGGCGAGAAGGCCACACGCCCGGTCGGAGAGATGCCAGCGAGAAAACGACGGCCGGGCCTGAGAAATGCCAGCTGGAAAGCCACATAGCGGCGGGCGTCCCGCGATCCCCGGCAAGCTTGCTCCCGGCATGCGCCTGCCGCGCGAGCTCGTCGCCGAGAGCCAGCGCGCACGCCTTGGCATCGCGCTCATCGAGCTGGTCGACGCGCAGGGCTTTGCCGACACGAGCCTCGCCGACCTGACCGCGCGTGCGCACGTCGCTCGGGCGGCGTTCTACGAGCACTTCGGCAGCATGGAGGGCTGCTTCGCCGCTGCCTACGACGACCATCTCGCGCGCGCGGCCGGAGCGCTGGTTGCCGCCTACAACGCTCCGGGGATGGAGCATGGCGAGCGCGCTCACGCCGCGTTGAGCGCGCTCGCCGCTTTCGCCCAGGTCTGGCCGGCCGCGGCGCGCGTGTGCCTCGGCGACGTGCTGACGGTCGCCGAGGGCACAGTCGAGGCGCGCGAGCAACTTGCCGAAGGCGCGCACGCGCTGCTGCACTCCGCGCTCGGCCCGCACGGCGCGCACACAACGCGCGCGCCGGCGCTCGTGACGGCTACGATCGGCGCGATCCGCCGTGCGCTGTACGTGCATCTGCGCGAGCGGCCCGCCCGCGAGCTGCCGGCGCTGGTCGAGCCGCTGCTCGACTGGGTGCGCGTCTACGGCGAGGAGCCACCGGCAGGCGCTTTGGGCGAGGCTCTGAGCGTCGCTGGTGACGTGCGTGCCGGCGGCGCCTCGGGCGAGGGTATGGGCACGGATGGCTTGGCCACCGACGACGGCCCGAAGGAGCGGATCTTGGCCGCGGTGCTGAAGCTCGCCGCCGGCAAAGAGGGCGAGTCGATTAGCCTCGCCGACATCGCCGCCGGCGCCGGTGTCTCCTTCGGCACCTTCTACAAGCACTTCCGAACCAGCCAGGAGGCGCTGCTGGGCGCCTGTGAAGCGGTGCACGAGCGACAGATCGAGCAGGCCCGCGAGGCGTATTTCACCGTGCTGGACGGGTCCGCGGACGATGAGATGCTCGCCACCGCAGCCCGCCTGCCCGCCGACGGGGAGGCGGCGCCCGAGGTCACCGACGCCCGCGGCGGCGAGCAAGGAACCGCACCGGTCTGGGTCGTAGGGGACGAGGCCGCGGCGCGGGAGCCGGGCACCCGCGCCGGCGAGTCCGGGGTCGCTCCCGTCTGGGCGCTCGGCATCGCCCGCGCGCTCGGCGCCTACCTCTCCGCCGCAGCAGCTGATCCGCCCGCCACGCGCACGATGCTGCTCGGCTCGCTCGGTCTCGGCCGCCTGGGCCTGGACTTCCTCGAGCGCCGCGCCCAGGCGCTGAAGCAGCTCCTGGGGCCCGGCCTGCGGGCGCACCCCGACCTGCCCGCGGCCACCGGGGACATGCTTGCCGGCGCGATCCTCGAGCTGCTCCACGACCACGCGCTGCGTGGGCAGCTCGAGCGCCTACCCGAGCTGCACGAGCAGCTGACCTACATCGTGCTGGCACCCTTGCTCGCCGCGCACGAAGGTCGAGCGCAGGCCGAGCACGTGCTCGAGACCCCGCACGCCAGCACCGCGCTTGCTACCAAGCGCGCTCGCGCCCGTCGCTGAGTCTCGCGCGCCGGCACTGCGCTCCGGCACCAAACAGCCTGAGTCCGCCCCGTCAGTATCCGCCCGCCGCCAAACGCGCCCGTACCCGTCGCTGAGTCCCGCATGTAGGCCCGCACTCGCCGCCGAATCGCGGCCCGCGCTCGCCTGCCGAGCACATCGCCGCCTGCCGCGCGTTGCGGTCTTGGCCCGCTGCCCAAACCAGCGGCGACTGTAATCAACCTCGGCGCGTCATCTCCACTCGACAAGAGTATAAGAACCTGTTTTTATGTTACCCTGGTCGGGTTGCAACGGTCTAGCCAAGGAGGTGAGACGATGCTCCAAGCAGAGGATCCGCTCCCGGAGGGCGCGCCCGAGGAGGGTGCCGGCAGGGCTGCCCGGGACGCGCGCGAGGCCGCCTTCGATGCGGCGCTCGCCGAAGCCGCGGCGCGTGTGCAGCCTGCGTATCGCGAGGCCGACGGTTGGCTCGAGCAAACGCGTTCCGGCCTGAGCGAGCTGCTGCGCTTCTGCGACGAGCGGCCCGAGGTCGCGCGTGGTCTGGTGGTCGACTCGATCGCCTGGGGGCCGGGAGTGCTGGAGCGTCGCGGCCGGCTGCTCGACGTCCTTGCCGGCGCGCTCGACCGGGGGCGCGCGGAGGAGGGCATCGCCAACGGTCACCCACACAGCGCCGCCCCGGCGATCGATACGGCTGCCACGTCGTCCGCGCTCGCCCAAGGCCCAGCTGCCGCCCGGTCGTCCAGCGCCGGCCCGCCGGCCGATGCGACCGTGACGTCCCCGCCCGCCGACAGCCCGGGCGCGGCACTGTCGCCCGCCACCGCCGAGAACCTCGTGGGGGCCTGCATCTCGCTTGTGCACACGCGCCTGTTGGAAGCCCGGGATGGCTCGTTCCTGGAGCTGGCTCCTTCGCTGATGAGCATGATCGTGCACCCCTATATCGGACCCGCCGCGGCCAAACGAGAGCTCGAGCGGCCGTTTGCCGAGGCCGGTATCCGCGGCGTCGAGCGCGAGCCGCAGGGCACTGTCGCAAGAGTGCGTGAAAGAAGCTATTGACAAATGCATAAGAATCTGTTCTTATACACCTTCAGTTCAGATCGCGGCACGTAAGACGAAGTCGCGATCGCAGAGTCGCAAAGCGCATCCCTTCATAGGGCGCGCCAGGGGAAACGCAAGTCACAGACACAGCTCGCAAGTCGCAAGGTCTCAGGTCAAGGGGAGGGGAGCAGCAGGGGATGAGCAGTCTCGTCGGTACACGTCGCGCTCACGCGCCCAGCACGGTCACGGGTGGCAAGGCCACAGGCCGGCTGCTGGGCAGCGTCCGCCCCTCGCGCACCGTGCCGCGCCGGCTAAGCGCTCCCGTCGAGCCGCACGGACTTCCGACAGAGATACAGCGCAGACGCCTCGTCTCAGCCGCGATCCGCTCCTTGGACGAAGCCGGATACGCAAACACCTCGGTAGCCCAAATCACAAGCCGCGCGCGTGTCTCAAGGCGCACTTTTTACGAGCTGTTTGCAGATCGCGACGCGTGTCTGCAGGAGGCTTTCGCCGAGGTCGTGGCGCTGATCGAGCGCGAGCTCGCCGACGCCGGGCTCGAGGGCCTGCCGTGGCGCGAGCGGGTGCGCGGCGGGCTGTGGACGATCCTGTCGTTCCTCGAGCGCGAGCCGGCGATGGCCGGCGTCTGCGTGGTGCAGCCGCTGCAGGGCGACGCCAAGCTGCTCGAGAGCCGCGACGCGCTGCTGGCGCGGCTGGCGGCGATCCTCGACGAAGGCCGAAACGAGAGCGCGAAAGCCGCGCAGGCCACGGCGCTGACCGCCGAGGGGCTGGTCGGGGCTGTGCTCGGCATCGTGCACACGCGCCTCTTGCGCGAGCGGCGCGAGCCGCTGACGGCGCTGCTGGGCGAGCTGATGAGCCTGATCGTGCTCCCCTACCTCGGCCCGGCGGCTGCCAGGCGCGAACAGGCGCGCCCCGCGCCCGTCGCTCCGGCCGGCCACAGCGAGGCGCGCGCCCGAGGCGGCCATTTCAAGAGCGACCCGTTCGCCGGCATCTCGATGCGGCTCACCTATCGCACGATGCGCGTCCTTGAATGCGTCGCCGCCGAGCCTGGCGCCAGCAACCGCCGGCTCGGTGTGCTCGCCGACGTGCCCGACCAGGGCCAGATCTCGAAGCTGCTCACGCGTTTGGAGCGTCTCGGCTTGCTTCTCAACGCAGGTAAGCTTCGCCCTAAGGGCGAGGCCAACGCTTGGGAGCTGACCGGCGCGGGGCAGCAAGCCGTACAAGTTCTTGCTGTGAGCCCAGGCGTGAGAGGAGAAACGTCCGATGCGCTTCGCTGAGGCAGGCATGTGGACGGGTGGGTTTTCCACCAGGGTGGCCGACGATCGGGTCGGTATTCCGATCAGGAACAGGCTTCGGAGATGTTTTCGCGCTTGGCGCGTCTCGATCCGATCGATAACACGGGCGACGGGCATGCTAAGGGTGAGGCCACACGCCTGGCGCTTGAACGAGCACCCCGCACAGATTGCGCAAAGTATTTACGCATACGCGCCCACACATGCCGAGGCAGCGCGATGAGTATCAATTTTTTGGAGGGTCCGGCCATGAGCTGGGGCCGGATCGACGATGCCTCGGATCGGGGCTCACACAGGGGGTCAAGCTGTGATTGGTAGAGCTTTCGTATCGCGTCGTCATCTCGTAGGAGTATTCACCGTGGGGGGCGCGCTGCTGGCCGCGGTCCTGTTGCCCGGCGCGAGCTTCGCTGCGAATTGCCCCAACGAAGCCCTGCGTGTGGGGCCCTCCGCGCATTTGCCCGACTGCCGCGCCTACGAGCAGGTCACGCCCGTGGCCAAGAACGCCGGACAGTTCAGCGTTGGTGTAATGGGCGTCTCGCCGGACGGAACATCGAATCTCGTGTTGGACAGTTTCGCCGCGATCGCCGGTATCGAAGACGATGCGACGGTCATAGGTGGATATTACGGTGTTTCCCGGACTGAATCTGGCTGGGTGACCTCCGCCTTGCCGCCGCCGGCCTCACTGTACGAATCGGCCAACGAACCCGGTAATCTGGGGCCTCTCATGGGGATCAGTCTCGATGGCAGCACAGCCATTTGGGCTGACCGCGCCAAGGGACAGCCGGAAAATCAGGTCGAGCTCGTGTCACGCAAGAATGGGGTGGTGACCGACGTTGGGCCGTTGATCCCGCCAGGCACCGCGCCGGACAATCCCGACAATGTGTTGCAGGCGGCCAGAGTTACGACCGCCGGATATTCGGACGACATGTCCCACCTGTTGTTCATGATGACGCCCCACGGACAGGGCGCTTTCTGGCCCTTTGACGAAACGGTACTGGCACCTGGAGCCAGATCACTTTACGAGTATATTGGCGCCGATGATGCTGCACCGCTCTTGATCGGGGTCAATGATCAGGGAGCGCTGATCAGTAGGTGCAGCACTTCGCTCGGTGGGGAAGGCGCAGGGTTCGGCACGCCCGGCCGTAAAGAATTTCACAATGCGATGTCGACGGACGGGTTGATCGTGTTCTTTACCTCGCTCGCGTGCGCATCTGGACCCTCTGTCAATGAACTGTATGCACGTATAGACAACGGGGAAGCGGGGGCTCATACGGTCGCCATCAGTGAGCCGTCGAGTGCTGACTGTCCGTTGTGTGACACGAGCTCCACGGTATTGCGTCCTGCCTATTTCGAAGGCGCCTCTCAGCATGGCTCTACTGTGTTCTTTACGACTACGCAACCGTTGTTGGGTTCCGACACGAGTAACAACATCTATGAGTATGATTTCGATCCGCCGGCGGGTCAGCCGAAGGTGGTGCGTGTCTCCGGTGGCGATGAAACCGTGGCCAACTCTACTGCGGAAGTGGAGGGCGTTGTGCGGACCTCCGAGGACGGCACCCACGTGTATTTTGTCGCGAAGGGCGTCTTGACAACCTCAGCGAATAGTTTCGGTCAAGTAGCGCACCAGGGCTCAAACAACTTTTACGTTTTTGAGCGTGACGCCGCATATCCGCAGGGGCGAACGATTTTTATTGCGGATCTCTCGGAAGCCGACCACTCACTTTGGGAACCTGAAGTTACTCCTCATCACGTGGATGCGACGCCGGACGGTCGCTTCCTTGTATTCCTCAGCTCCACACACTTGACACCCGATGATACAAGCGGGATAAGCCAGGTATTTGAGTACGACGCGGAGACAGGAGCAATGGTTCGCGCCTCTATCGGTCAAAATGGTTACAACAACAATGGTAATTCCAGTGAAGGAGAAACCGCGATCCGCGCACCGAATTTCATCAGCCAAGGGAGGTCCGCACCCAGTTCGTACTGGAGTAACCTGACGGTGTCCTCTGATGGGTCGTATGTTTTCTTTGAAAGCACGGTAGCGCTCACTCAGCAGGCGATCAATAACGCTGAAATCTACAGTACGATCGAAAATAAGTACAAGCTCGTTGCGAACGTGTACGAGTATCACGACGGGAATGTGTTTTTGATCTCCGACGGCAAGGATATCGGCGGGACTGTTGGTTTGGTAGGGACGGACGCTTCAGGTCGCGACGTGTTCTTTAATACGCTGGATAAATTGGTTCCTCAGGACACGGATTCCAATTCGGATATTTATGATGCACGGATCGAAGGCGGTTTTCCGGCTGCGGTCGTGCCGGTGGAATGTTCTGGTGATGCATGTCAGGGGCCGTTGAGCGCGCCGCCCGTGTTGCTCTCGCCGGGCAGCGAGTTCCAGGCGGGAGCAAATGTAGCGTCCACGACTGTCGCTAGTCCGACGGTCAAGGCCAAAGCAAAGAGCAAGGCTAAAGCGAAGAAAAAGAAGATCACAAAAAAGAAGAAGCGCTCAGCGCGGAAGGCAAGACGGGCTGATCATAGTAACCACGTACGTGGGGGGACGGGTCGATGATGAAGAGACTTTGCCTATATGTGCTCATCCTCTGCGCGTACGGTACGCTCGCGGGTGCCAGTCCCGCCGCCGGAGCGGTGATACCCGCGCCTGGCTGGGAAATCGGTATGCGCTCGGTACCCACGAACTTTTCGCCGAGCCCGAGCCTCGGGTTCCCCGATGGCTATCTCGTGAAAGTAACGAACTCTGGTGACGAATGGAGCAACGGTAGTCCTGTCACGATCGCTGTCACACTGCCTGCGGGCGTCACGCCGGTGCAGGTGAGCGGTGTCGACATGGGGCCGGGTATCCGGGACATCTACCATGAAGAATCGCACCCGGCGGCGATTGCCTGCGTGTTGGCAAGTCCGACGGTGACGTGCACGGATCACGAATCGATCCCACCTGGAGATGAGTTGTTCATGTCCGTGACGGTATCTCTCGCACCCAGTTTCGTGGAAGGTGAACAAGTGCAGAGCAGCGCGACTGTTTTCGGTGGCGGCGGTACGTCGGTGAGCACAAATAAGTCGACTCCCATCAGTGGAGCGCCGGCCGCGTTTGGGTTTGAAAACTTCAGTGTGACATCCACAGGTCTCACCGGTAGCAGCGATACTCAAGCCGGCGATCATCCGTTTGAGACGACCGTAACGTATAATCTCAATGTGAACCCCGAAAATGGTGCTCATTCGAGGCCGGTTGAGGATCCGAAGGATTTCGTCGTGGATCTTCCACCCGGCTATGTCGGTAACCCCCAGGTGGTTGGTAAGTGCTCCCAGGAAGCGGCGATCAATGAAGCGTGTCCGCCGAGCACGCAGATCGGTGTCGCCAAGCTGGGGCTGTTCGCCATTGCTCATAACGTGCCCGAGACGCAGACGGTGCCGATTTATAACATTGTGCCGGACGCGGGGGTCGCGGCGCAGTTCGCATTTCGAGTCGGCCCGGTGATCACGACCTTGTATGTGAACGTGAGTCAGGAAACGAATTATGCGGTGCGTGTCACAGTTTCTGGCATTCCCCGTGCTGCATCGGTCAACAGTGTTTCAACCACGTTCTTTGGAGAGCCGCTCAGCGACCGCAATGTTTACAACAAGAGTGTTGGTGCGAGTCCGCTGGCGTTTTTGCAGAATCCGGTGGATTGTTCCGCTGGACCGTTGCAAGCGCGGACGAGTTCCGATTCGTGGCAGAAACCGGGTTCTTATCTGCCCGATGGCGCGCCGAACTTGGCCGATCCCAACTGGAAGTCGATCACGACCACGATGTACCCGTCGATGACTGGCTGCGAAATGTTGCAGTTCAGCCCGTCGCTCGATGTGATCCCTGATACGACGCAGGCGGATGAGCCTACTGGCGTGACCGTCGATGTGCGCGTGCCGCAGTCCCCTGACGCGTTCCCCGCTCTTGCTACCCCTGCGCTCAAGAACGCGACTGTCACATTGCCCGCAGGGTTGACTCTCTCGCCCTCTGCGGCTGACGGGTTGACTGGGTGCACCGACGCGCAGGTCGCGTTTGAATCCGTCGAATCGGTTGCGTGCCCTGACGCGTCGGTGTTGGGTACGGCGAAGATCTTCACGCCGTTGTTGCCCGGCCCGTTGGAAGGACAAGTGTATTTGGGGACGCCGAACTGTAATCCGTGCACTAGCGCGGATGCTGCTGATGGGAACATGCTGCGGATCTTCCTGGTGGCGCAGGGCGATGGTGTACGTATCAAGAAGGAAGGAAAGGTTTACGCAAACCCCTCCACGGGTCAGCTGACGACGACGTTCACGAACAATCCCGCACTGCCCTTCGAAACGCTGGAATTGAAGTTCAAGGGCGGGTTGCGCGCCGGTCTGGCCACGCCACAGGTCTGCGGGACGGCGACCAGCACGAGCGATTTCGTGCCTTGGAGCACGCCGATTACTCCCGATGCGAACCCCACGACATCCTTCAACGTGGACTGGAACGGTAACGGCGCCCCGTGTCCGACGCTCGCTCCGTTGAACCCGTCGTTCAGCGCGGGGACCTCCAATCCCAATGCTGGCCAGTTCAGTCCGTTGACGATCACGTTCGCCCGCGAAGACCGCGAACAGGACCTCTCCGGAATACAGGTGCGCACCCCGCCGGGACTGTTGGGCACTCTCACAGGCGTCCCGTTGTGTCCCGAGCCGCAGGCTTCGTTGGGGACGTGTGCCGAAGCGTCGAGGATCGGTACGATGACTGTTGCCGCTGGTCCCGGTTCGCACCCGTTCTATGAGAAAGGATCCCTATATCTGACGGGCCCGTACAAGGGCGCGCCATTCGGATTGAGCATCGTCGTGCCGACCGTCGCGGGCCCGTTCAACCTGGGTAACGTGGTCGTCAGGGCGCAGATCGATGTCGATCCGCACACCACGGCTCTGACGGTCACGAGCGACCCGTTCCCGCAGATCATCGACGGTATCCCCCTGCGGTTGCGCAGCGCAAACGTAACGGTCGAACGCCCAGGCTTCATCTTCAACCCGACCGACTGCAAACAACAACACATAGAAGCCACGATCTCGGGCGCGAATGGCACGCAAACGCAGGTGTCCGTGCCATTCGCGGTGAGCGGGTGCGCCGGCTTGCCCTTCGGTCCAAAATTCACCGCCTCGACGTCTGGTAAAGCATCCCGCAAGAACGGCACCAGCCTGCTGGTGAGGCTCTCCTACCCCAAGGGAGCACAATCGAACATTGCGAAAGTAAAGGTGGATCTCCCCAAGCAGTTGCCCTCGCGCCTGACGACGTTGCAGAAGGCGTGCCCGGATTATGTGTTCAACGCGGACCCCGCGGCATGCCCCAAGGGATCGATCGTAGGTATCGCCAAAGCAGTATCGCCGGTACTGCCGGTCCCGCTATCGGGCCCCGCCTATTTCGTCTCTCATGGTGGTGCCGAATTCCCGAACCTGATCGTTGTCCTGCAGGGTTACGGTGTGCGGATCGATCTCGTCGGAGATACGTTCATCTCCAAAGCGGGGATCACCAGCTCGACGTTCACGAGCGTGCCTGACGTCCAGGTGGACAGCTTCGAATTGTATTTGCCCGCTGGTCCCGACTCGGCGCTCGCTGCCAACGGGAATCTCTGTAAGAGCAAACTGGTGATGCCGTCCTCGTTCGTCGCGCAGGACGGCGCGCAACTCAAACAGAACACGAAGATCGCTGTCACCGGCTGCCCAACAACCAAGGTCGTAAAGAAAACGAAGACGGAAGAGAAGGCCAACGCGGCGAGGAAGGCGAGCACAACACGAAGAGCTGGCACCGGTCAGGGAGGACTCAAGCAATGAACACACGACAAACAAATCGTTTTCGCTTTCCGCTCACGATGCTTGTGATTCTCGCGACCGCGACGTTCGCGACAGGAGCATTCGATGCGAGCGCCGCTGACGCCAGTCCACCACTTCCCTCTGCGAGTACCGAAGGCGCGAGCGACGTGAGCTACGACACCGCTGTACTGAACGGGAACGTGGACCCGCAAGGCGCCGGCAGCGAATCGGACACGAAGTGGTGCTTTGAGTACGGGACGCTCCAGAGCGGCGAATACGATCTCGGCTCTGTGCCCGCGATCGCTGGTGACGCGGGTACGGGGACGAGCGATGTTCCCGTCAGCGTGCAGTTGACGGGCCTCGCGCCGGGTGCGGTGTATCGCTACCGTCTCGTGGCGGTCAACGCGCTCGGCACGGGACTCACCTCCACAGCATGCGCCACCCAAGGGGGGCAGGAAACAGCGGGCAGTGAAGAGACGTTCACCACCCCGCTGTACACGCCGCCACCGACACTCAGCACGGGCAGTGTTAGGGCTGTCTCCCAGAACGCGGCGATCGTCACGGGAACGGTCGATCCCGATGGTTCTCGCACCAGCTACCAGTTCCAAGTCGGAATCGACACCAGCTATGGCGTACAGGTCTTCGGGGAAGCGGGAGAAGGAACAGAACTACAGTCCGTCAGCTTGGAACTGCGCACCCTACAGCCGGGCACCACCTACCACTACCGACTGGTCGCCAACAACACGGGCGGCACGACATACGGTGCCGACGCAACATTCACAACACCAATCTTTCCCACCTCAACAATCCTTCCGCCGGCGGTCGCGCCACTCATCGCCACACCGACAACCAAAATCCCCAGCGCCAGAACCGTTGTCAAGCAAAAGGCCGCAAAACCAAAGAAGAAAACAAAGAAAGCCAAGAAGAAGAAAACAGCGAAGAGAGCCAGGAAGGCACGAAACACGGCAACACACAACGACCAGCACACCGGGGGCCAACGATGAGCACGCGCCAAACACTCACAACAGCCCTCGCAACACTGAGCACATTCATCGCGCTACTCGTCCTCAACGCATCCGTTGCGTCGGCCGCGGTCATCCACGTATACGAAAAGAGCATCGGCGCCGAAGGCGAAGGACCAGGGCAGCTCTCGAGCCCACACGCGATCGCCGTGAACCAGAGGACCCACAATATTTATGTGGCTGACGCCGGCAACAAACGCATCGAGGAGTTCAGCCCTAACGGTACCTACATCGCCGAAATCAACGGAATACAAACACCAGAGAAAGAATTCGGCTACCCGAGGCAGATCGCGATCGACAACTCCACCAACTCACAAGACCCATCGGCCGGCGACCTCTACGTCGTAAACATCGTATATGTCGATGAAAAAGAACTCGATGTCATTGACAAGTTTACCTCTACTGGAGTGTACGTGGGAGAGATCACGGGCACGCCGGAAAGGCCTTTTGGGGGAGTCGAGGAAGGGACAAAAGTACAAGTGGAGGGGGTTACTGTGGATCCCACGGGCCACCTTTGGGTTGAGGCCTGGCGAAAAGAAGTGGACGAGTTCGGTGATGCGCCAGTCAACGAATATATAACGGGCTGGCGGACGACGAGTAATCTAGATGTTGACGGCATAGCCGTCGATTCGCTAGACGATGTGTATGCGATATCGGGCGGCAGTATAGAAAAGTTTTCGTCGCACGGTGAGCTACTGGAGGAAGGAGTAGCTAACACGATTGCCGGATCTGGGAACGTCGTGGCGGAATCGGGCATAGCTTTGGAAGAACCTGGTGGCAAGCTCATCATTGACTTGGGCGATGTGGCCTCTGCGCTGAACGCGGAAGGTGTCCCGTCCTTTGTGCAGCCGACGTTCGGCTCGGAAAACCTGAGCGGTGAAACAGCAGGTATCGCGGTCGACTGGTCCAACGGCACAGTGTACGTCGCCGATACTTCAACCGATACGGTCGATGTTTTCTCCACCCGCATTGTTGCGGACGTGAGCGGGGCCCCAGCCACCAGCCTGGCGCCCACGAGCGTCACCGTCAACGGTACAGTCGATCCCGACGGGGTGAACGTGAGCGAATGCCAGTTTGAATACGGTCCCACTTCCGAATATGGTTACACCCAGCCATGCACACCGGCGCCCGACGCGGTAAACCAGCCGGTACCCGTGAGCACGAACCTCACAGGTCTATCGCGGGACAGCGTCTACCATTACCGAGTCGCCGTCACCAACGAAAACGGCACCGACTACAGTCCCGACCGCTTCCTCGTCACCCCCCCAACCGTAGAAGGAGCCGCCCAAGCCTCAGGTGAGACATCATTCGCGGCGACACTCACCGGAGTGATCGGCTCGGGCGAAGTCACGCCCAGCTACCGCTACGTCTACGGAACCACCACAGCCTACGGGTCGAGTACCCCCGACGCGACAACCGGGGTAGGAGGCCAACAGGTCGTCACACAAATACTCACAGGCCTGCAACCCGACACGACCTACCACTACGCACTCGTCGCGAGCAACTTCGGAGGCGGCATGAGCACCGGTCCCGACCAAACGTTCACGACACGCCCACTTGTACCGCCTGCCGTATACACGGGCGGAGCCGAAGGTATCGGATTGACCAAGGCCACGGTAACGGGCGCCGTCAATCCCGAAGGCCTCGACACCAGCTATCACTTCGAATACGGCACCACCACCGGCTACGGCTCCACTTGGCCGAACATCGACGCGCACGCCGGCTCCAACAGCACGCCGCAGGGAGCCTCGGTCGCGATCGAAAACCTACAACCGTCGACGACCTACCACTACCGGCTTGTGGCAACCAACGAAGACGGCACGACCTATGGTCCGGACCAGGCGTTCACGACCACCGCCTACCCGGTGTCCATCGTCCAAGCTACCCCCCTCGGCGGAACGCTGGGCATCCCGGAAGCCAAGCCGCAGAAGGTGAAAGCCAAGAAAAAGACCAAGCTCAAGAAGCGCAAGCACGGCAAAGGCAAGAAAGCCACGCACAAGAAGCGGCGAGGAAAATAGCTCTGCGAGCATGACCTGCACAGCCTAGTCCGCGACCCTTGAGAAGAAGCGGCGTGGGCAATCCGGACAGGTACAGCACCTAGGTGCTACACTGTTTCGTGCCCACCCGACACAAGCGCGTGTCCGTGACGTTGACGCCTCCACTGCAGGAGGCGCGCGAGCGCCTGCGGAGGCGAGGGCTTGATCCAAGTGTCGGTGAGCTCGCGATCGCGGGCGCGCTGCGTCTGCTCGCCGACATGGACGGCGGCGAGGATCAGTCGAGCAAGCGCACGATGTTGCGCAAGCGCTTTGCGGAGCGGTTGCGCAGTGGCGCCGGCATCGACGCGGGCGCGCTCGCGGAGGTGCGCCGCGACGGTTGGACGCGCGCGTGAGCGCGCGCGTCAGCCTGCTCGACACGTCGGTCTGGTCGCGCCTACGAGATGGCCGCATCGCGGGTGAGCGGGGGCGGGGACTCGCCGAGCGCATCGAACGCGGCGAGCTGGCGACGTGCGAGCCGCTGATCCTGGAGATGCGCTACAGCGCACGCGAGAGCAAGGACTTCACGATGCTCGCCGAAGAGCTCGACTCGCTGCCGTTGCTCACGCTCGACGGTGCCGCGGTCCAGCGCGCCCTCGACGCGCAGGCCCAGCTGGCAGAGGACCGGCGCGTCTCGCACCGCGTCAAGCCGATCGACCTGCTGGTCGCCGGCGTCGCCGACCGGCACGGCGCCGCGGTGCTGCACTACGACGGCGACTACGACGTGATCGCCAAGCACGCCGACCTGAGCTTTCGTAGTGTGTGGGCGTTCAAGCGGGGGTTGCGCAAGGTAGGCGACGAGGTCGAGAAAGCGCTTGCTATTCTTTACCCATGGCGACAAAGGTAAAGAAACCGGTGGATACAGTCGCACGCGCGGGTGGCCGTTCCCGCGTCTCCAGCAAGCACCAGATCACGATTCCGCTCGGCGCGTTCAGCGAGGCCGGGTTGCGCGAGGGCGATGTGGTGCAGGTTCGAGCCGAGGGGCGTGGGCGCGTCTCGATCGCGCGCGTGGAGGATCTTCTCGACGAGTACGCGGGCTGTCTGAGCAGCGGCGGTGAGCTGGGGCGAGTCGTGCGGGGGCTGCGCCGCGAGTGGGATTGATCCTGCTCGATTCGAACGTCATCGTCGGCTTCCTTGACGCCGACGATGCGTTGCACGATGTCTCGGTCACGGCATTGCGAGAGCTCTCTGGGACCCGACCACTCGCCGCCTCTGTCATCAGCTACGCCGAGGTCATGACCGGCGCCGAGCTTGGCCATCACTCCGCCGAGCGGGTCGTCGGTTTCTTCGACGCGCTCATCCGCGACCTCCTACCGGTCGACCGACCTGTCGCGACGCGCGCGGCCAAGATACGTGGCGAGCGCCGCTCGCTACCGATGCCAGACGCGCTGATCCTCGCCAGCGCCGACCTGCACCCAGACATCGACACCGTGGTATGCGGGGACGGCGATTGGTCAAAGGTTCCTGGCCTCGCCTGCAAGGTAGAGCTGCTGCGGCCAGAGGGGGACTGAGCGGTTGATCCCGGGTCGGAGCGGCTCTGGCCTCAATCGCGCACACCTGGGTAGTCGGTTGTCACTGGTATCTTGCAGAGACGAAACGGAGAAACCGTGTCAGAGACAAGCCGACATACTGTCACGATCGCCAAGCGGCGCTTTGATCTGCGCCGCGATCGCGTAGAGCGCGCGTTGCGCGGGGTGCTGCCCGAGCCGATCTCCACTCATTATGTGGTTATCGGTGCCCGCCGCTACCCGCCCAAGCAGGTGATCGGTCTCCTCACGGGCATCGATCGGGCCGACTTCACCTCGCACCAGGCGCGGCGCGTACTGATGGGGCTGGGCTTTGCCGTCGGTCGCCGCCCGGTGGGTGTCGCGGAGGGCGCGGAGGATGTACGTAGGCATACGCGGGGGCGTGTGCGCGAGGGTGATCGCACGGGTACCTCCCGCACACAGTCGACACGCTCCTCGCCAAGTGTGGCTCCCGCCACAGCCATTTCGGCCACGCCAAGCTCGGCGGCGGACCGCGAGCGCGATCTGGAGCAGGCTCTGCGCCCGCTGCGTGGCGAATGGGTGGCGATCAAGGACGGAGAGCTGCTGGTCGCCACACCCACCCCCACGGAGCTGGTCGGCTGGCTCGTGCGCCACGACCGGCGTGCCGACAGTATGTTCCGGGTGCCCGAGGACGAGCTTGCCACGGCCGGTCTAGCGCCCTTGTGAAGTTCCCCTTCAGGAGCATCCCCGACCCGCTTGGAAGCCTTGTGCGGCCGCGCCCGATCGTCGACGTGGTCGTCGAAGGCCTGGAGCTGGCGCCACAAGCGTGCCTGCTAGACAGCGGCGCCACGGCCGTGCGCATGGGGGCATACGTCGCCGAGCTGATTGGGCTCGACCTGGCGGACGCGCCGCGCACGAGCTTGGCGGTAGGGGGAGCGCTGGTCACGGGTCGCATGGCCGAGGTCACGCTCGAAGTCTCCGACGGGCGCTCGGCCCACCAGTGGCAAGCGCCGGTCTGGTTCTGCGAGCCATGGCGCCCCTCTTTCGGGCTGCTCGGGCTGACGGGCTTCTTCGACCATTTCGAGGTCACGCTGGTCGCTTACGAGGAGTGGTTCGAGCTGAGTTCGCTGGCTGGGTAGGAGCCCGCGCGGGTCGTTCCGCACGGCGGTTGCTATCGCCCGCATCGGTAGGGAGCCCGTGCTACACTGAAACCGTGCTACACGAGCAGGTTTTGAAATGGCAAATCTGACGCTCTCCATCGACGAGCCCCTGCTCAAGCGAGCGCGTATTCGGGCGCTCGAACGGGACACTTCGGTCAACGCGCTCGTGCGTGACTTCCTGGAGGACTTGGCCGCTCAAGCGCCGCCGCGGGAGGGGGTTCGCGCGATCCTGGAGCTGGCGCGACGCAGCCATGCCGGGAGCGGGCCGGCGGGGCGCAGCTGGACGCGCGACGAACTGCATGAGCGCTAAGACGTTCCTGGACACGAACGTCCTCGTCTATCTCTTCGACAACGACGAGCAAGTCAAGCAGGAGTGCGCCCGTGAGATTTTCGACGACGCGGAGCCTGGCGAACTCGTGCTCAGCACACAGGTTCTCAGCGAGTTCTACGTTACGGTCACGCGCAAGCTGGCGCAGCCGCTGGAGCCTGCCCTCGCGGCAGAAGCCGTCGACTGGTTCGGGCTGCTCAACGTCATCTCCACCGACACGGCGCTGGTCAAGAGCGCTATCCAGGTCAGTCGCGTCTCGCACATCTCCTATTGGGACGGGCTCGTGGTGGCAGCGGCAACTCGTGCCGGTTGTCAGTGTCTACTGACTGAGGATCTGAACGACGGCCAGCGCTTTGGCTCGGTCCAGATCGAGAATCCGTTTCGCGACCCCGTGTGACCGATCCGCCACGGCTCGCGTCACAGGGCCGGCGCAGTGTAGCGGCGCTCAGGTCTGCGCTACCGCCAAGCCGGCTACCTGCGCCCCTGCAAACGGAGTGATCGCCAGGTACATCAGGTAGTCGGTCAGCTCCGGCAGCTGCTCGCTGCGACCCGCCAGTATGTACTCGTGTAGCAGCTCGAAGATGCCGCCGACCGAGGCCTCGCGCATCACCGGCGCCGGCATGTTCGGGTACGTGTCTTCGGGGCCGATGTCCAGCAGCTCGATGTAGGACAGGTTGGCCTCGTTGACGCGGCCCGTCAGGTGCGGGTAGGCGATCAGGATGTCGACGCACGCCAGTCGCGCGATCGAGGGCTCTGAGGCCAGGAATTCGGTCAATGCGCTCAGCCCACGGCGCACGTTCACGGCCCAGCTGAGGCGCAGATCCAGCGAGCGGTTGACGGCCGCCATCGCCTTGGCATGACCCATCTCGAAGGTGGCCAGGAACGCCTCCTCCTTGTTTTCGAAGTGCTGGTAGAAGGTCTGCAGCGAGATGGCGGCTTCGGAGACGATCTCCTCGAGGCTCAGCGACGCGTAACCCTTGCTTGCGGTGAGGTTGGCGACGGCGTCGAAGATGCGTTCGCGCTGGTTGTGTGCGACGTAGCCCCTGGGCAGGCTGTGCTCGCCGCGCGGCAGCCCGCGCGGCGCCCAGCGCGGCGAGGGCGCAAGCGTTCCCGGCGCGCGCCCCGCCTGTAGGCGCACCGCGGCAGGCGGCCGCGGCTGCTCGGGTATCTCCGGCGGCGTCGGGTAGAAGGCGAGGATCCACGCCACGATGTCCGGCGTCAGCTTCTGCAGTTCGATCTTCAGCGAGCGGCTCGAGCGCTCGCGGCGCACGCGCGAGTAGAGGATCGTGCGCAGCGCGCCCACGATCCCGCGTGCAACCGGCTGGGGCACGGAGCCCTCGCCCGGGGCTTGCTTGAAGACGGCCACGAAGAAACGCGTCAACAGCTCCGCGTCGCGCGCCCAGCGCTCGATCCCGACCGGGCCGGCCGCGCCCATCTCCACCGAGATCAGGCGCGCCGCATCCGGGCGGTCGCTCGAGGCTTCGAACAGCGCGCGCACGATCGCGTCGATCTGCTGCGTCCACTCCTCCTCGGGATCGTAGGCCTCCACGATCCTCGCGGTCAGCCGCCGCACGAGCTCGTCATAGGTGGCCAGCAGGCACTCCTCCTTGTTCTCGAAGTGCTCGTAGAAGCTGCGCCGTGAGACACCGGCGCCGGCGACCAGGTCGGAGATCGTGGTCGCGACGAAGCCGCGCTCGTTGACGGCCTTGATCGTGGCTTCGTACAGGCGCTCGCGCTGGTCGGCCGCGACCTGCTCGGGCGGCAAGGCCTGCGGCCCGCGTGGCAGGCCCCGCCCATCCCGCGACTCACGGGCCTTGGCCGATCTCGACTTGGCGCGCTTGTCCCCTCCGCCCCCCGCCCGCCCACGAACCCCGCGGGCACCGGGGGGTTCTTCGTGGTCCGGGGGGTTTGGGGTCATCCCCATACCATAGCTCTTGACAAGCTGCGTAAAGGATGATTTATTTGTTGGCACGCGGAGAGGCCACAATTCATAGCGGGGCTACCGACGGAGGCGACACCATGGTCTTGGATCTATTGCAAACAAAAGTTTCAGCATGTGGACAAGGCCAAATCTGCGATTCGGGGGATGGCATGAGGGAACGATTCAGTGAGGGCGCAGCGGAAGGGCCTTCTGTAGGCGCTGTACTATTTGTTATGCGTAACGGAAAACGGGGTGCGCATCGGTTGGACATCTTGGCCAACGGCCGAGCCGACACGGAGGTTGGATCGATATGAGAGGACAAGCCTGCGAGCGCAAGCTGATGGTCCGCGCGCTGCATCCGCGCTGGCCCTACCGGCGCTCACACTGCCGCCACGACCTGCACTGGCTGGTGCGCGTGCGCCCCCACCACTTCCAGTGCTCGCACGGACGCCGCCATTCGGTGGCGGGTTTCCCGCCGCGCACCAGGCGTCCCTACGTGAGCTGACAGGTGTGCCTGGCGCCAAGGATGGCGCCGGGCACACCAGTGCAAAGCGCCGCCACGCTCGAGCCGAGTCGGGAGGCGCCCCCGAGCGGGCGGGCGCCGTGCCGCGTCAGATCCGACTTCGGGCAACGCCCGCTGCGCCCGCTGGCGCTAGGATCGCTTGCGATGGCGGTAGCTCCCGAGTCAAGCGTTTCGCGCACGGCGGCGCTCCCCGACGGCGAGGCCGATGTGCGTGCCTGCTCGATCGACACGATCCGGGCGCTTGCGATGGACGCGGTGCAGAAGGCAAACGCTGGGCACCCGGGCACGGCGATGGCGCTGGCGCCGCTTGCCTACACGCTCTACCGCCACGTGCTGCGCGTCAATCCGGCCGACACCGCCTGGCGCGACCGCGACCGCTTCGTGCTGTCGGCCGGGCACGCGTGCGTCCTACAGTACGCGCTCACCCACCTCTGCGGCTTCGACCTGTCGCTCGAGGACCTGCAGAGCTTCCGCCAGTGGGGCTCGCGCACGCCGGGCCACCCCGAGCGCGGCCACGTCCCGGGCGTCGAGGTCACGACCGGTCCCCTGGGACAGGGCATCGCCAACGCTGTCGGCCTGGCGATGGCCGAGCGCTTCCTCGGCGAGCATTTCAACCGACCCGGCTACGAGCTGGTCGACCACCACACCTACGCGATCTGCTCCGACGGCGACATGATGGAGGGCGTCTCCCAGGAAGCGGCCTCGATCGCCGGGCACTTCGGCCTCGGCAAGCTGATCGTCTGCTACGACGACAACCGCATCACGATCGACGGCACGACCTCGATCTCCTTCGACACCGAGAACCACGCCGCGCGCATGCACGCCGACGGCTGGCACGTGCAGCGCCTGCTCGACTCCGAGGACACAGACGCGCTCTACCGGGCGCTCCAGATCGCACGCGCGGAAACGCGGCGCCCCTCGTTCATCCAGGTGCGCTCGCACATCGCCTACCCGGCGCCCAACGCGGTCGACACCGCCAAAGCCCACGGCGCCCCGCTCGGCGAAGACGAGGTGCGCGCCACAAAGGAAGCGATGGGCTTCGACCCCGAGCTGAAGTTCCACGTGGACGCGCGCGTGTATGAGCACATGAGCCTGCGCGAGTCAGGGAAGGCCTTTCAGGAGGAATGGGAGGGGCGTGCCCGGGCCTGGTCCGAGCGCTACCCCCAACTCATCGAGCAGTGGGAGCGCGCCTGGTCGGGTCGCCTGCGCGATGGCTGGCAGGACGCTCTGCCGAGCTTCGCGGCAGGCGAGCAGATCGCGACGCGCTCGGCCGGGCAGAAGACGATGTCCGCGATCAGCGCGTACGGACCCACGATGGCCGGCGGCGCGGCCGACCTGGTCGAGTCGACCAAGACCACGTTCGAGGGGGCGGGCGAGTTCTCGCGCGTGCACGTCGGGCGCAACATCCCCTTCGGCATCCGCGAGCACGCGATGGGCGCGATCGTCAACGGGCTGGCCGCGCACGGGGGCATGGTCAAGCCCTACGGCTCGACGTTCCTGGTCTTCTCCGACTACATGCGCGCGAGCGTGCGCCTGTCTGCCTTGATGGAGCTGCCGGTGCTGTGGGTGTGGACGCACGACTCCGTCGGCCTCGGTGAGGACGGCCCCACGCACCAGCCGGTCGAGCACTACGCCGCCTTGCGCGCGATCCCGCACCTGTGGGTGATGCGCCCCGCCGACGCCAACGAGACGGCGCACGCCTGGAAGCTGGCGCTCGAGCGCGAGGATGGGCCTGTGGCGCTTTTGCTCTCGCGACAGAATTTGCCGGTGCTGGATCGTGCGGACGGTGCGGCGCCCCCGGGCGGCGAGTTGGTCGCATCTGCCGATGCGCTCGCGCGGGGTGCGTATGTGCTGTGGGAGTCGGGTGCCGACGATTCCTCCCCTTCGTCTTCCCCTACTCCTACTTCCCCTTCCCCTTCCTCCCCTTCCCCTTCCTCCCCTTCTTCTTCCTCCCCTTCTTCTTCTTCTTCTTCTTCTTCCTCCTCCTCCTCCTCCTCCGGCGCGGGCGCTGGCTCCCCCTTCCAACTCGTCCTGATCGCGACCGGCTCGGAGGTGGCGCCGACACTCGAGGCCGCGCGCACGCTCGCCCAAGAGGGCACGCGCGTTCGTGTCGTCTCGATGCCGTGTATGGAGCTGTTTGAAGCCCAGCCGGTCGAGTACCGCGACAGCACGATCCCGCGCGGGGCACGTCGCATGGCCGTCGAGGCCGGCGTCAGCATGAGCTGGTGGAAGTGGGTCGGTGACTCCGGCGAGGTGCTCGGCATCGACCGCTTCGGGGCCTCGGCTCCCGGCACGACGGTGCTCGAGAAGCTCGGCTTCACCGCCGTGGCGATTGCCGAGAAGGCTCGCGCATTTCTGGCGTGCTGAGACACTGTCTCGGTAGCTGCCCATCTCTTTTGGTGCGCAACGAACAGCTATCCCAAATAAACTGATCCAGACACGCCCGTAGGAGGACGAGATGCCGACTCCCTCACCACTGCAGAGCCTCTCCGCGCTTGGCCAGAGCGTGTGGATCGACTTCCTCTCCCGCGAGGCGATCCGCGGGGGACACCTCAAGCAGCTGATCGACGAGGACGCCGTCGTCGGCGCCACTTCCAACCCGACGATCTTCCAGAAGGCGATGAGCGCGGGTGACGCCTATGACAAGCAGCTGCGAGAGCTCGACATCCCCCATGACGGGGGACAGGCGAGCGATGTCGAGCAGGCGTTCTGGGCGCTGGCCGAGCAGGACATCCGCGAGGCCTGCGACCTGTTCCGTCCGATCTGGGATAAAGGCATGGGTCGCGATGGCTACGTCTCGCTGGAGGTCGATCCGCGCCTGGCCTATGACTCACTGGGCACGTTCAACGAGGCGATCCGTTTGCACAAGGAGGTCGACCGTCCAAACCTGCTCGTCAAGATCCCAGCCACCAAGCCGGGCCTGGCCGCGATCGAGGACGTGATCGCCAAGGGCCATTCGATCAACGTCACGCTGATCTTCTCGCTGAAACGCTATGCCGAGGTGGCCGAGTCCTATATCCGCGGCCTGGAGCGGCTGGTGGCCGAGGGCGGCGACCCGAGCAAGGTGGCGTCGGTCGCGAGCTTCTTCGTCTCGCGCATCGACACCGAGGGGGATCGGCTGCTGGAGGAGATCGCCGCGCGCGAGGGCAGCGATGGCGCCGCGGGCGAGGGCTCCACGCGTGCCGGGTCGGGGGCCGCCGAGCTCGAGGGCAAGCTCGCGATCGCCAATGCCAAGCTCGCCTACCGCCACTATCAGCAGGCCTTCCACGGTCAGCGCTGGAGGTACCTGGCGAGCAAGGGCGCGACGCCGCAGCGGGTGCTGTGGGCCTCGACCTCGACCAAGAACCCGGCCTACCAGGACACTTTGTATGTGGACGAGCTGATCGGCCCGGACACCGTCAACACGATGCCCGAGGAGACGGTTCGCGCCTTCCAGGACCACGGCACGCCGCGCGCGACGCTCGAGGAGGGCCTGGCCGAGGCGGAATTGCTGCTGGGCGAGCTGGCCAAGGCGGGAGTCGACTACGACGAGCTGACCGAGACCGTCGAGCGCGAGGGCGTGGAGAAGTTCGAAGCGTCGTTCACGGAGCTGCTCGACTCGCTCGCGGCCAAGCTGGGAGCGCTGGCGGCGGCATAGAAAAAACGGTGTGCAGGAAAACCCCAGCTTTTTCGTGCACACCGTTTTCGAAGACCACAAATCTCAGCATCCAACGTAAGTTCGCATGTTCGACCGGCCACGTGCGGCACGGGTTCGTGCGAAGCTAGGTCCGATGGAAACGCCGCCGGAACACCACATCCCCGCGCCGCCCTCCGAACGGGGCGCGTGGGCGCTCGCGCTCGCGCTGGGCCTGCTCGGCGCCGCCGTGTTCGCGCTCGCTCTGAGCGGCGTCGTGGGCGGCTCGTCCTCCGGCGCCGCCGCGCCGCCGCCCGTGCTCGCGCGCGCGCCGACGCCAGCGCCCGGCGCCGCAGACGCGGCCAACGCGTCGGGGGCCGGTCTGCGCGGCGTCTCCTCTGAGGCGGCCGATGCCCCGCGTGCGCGCGGGGGGCGCCGCGCACAGGCGATTGTCGGTGATCCCTCCTCGGCGCAGGCCCACCGCGACCTCGCGCTGTATGAAGACTCGACCAGCACGCACATCTCCGAGAGCTGGATGCAGGGCTTCTACCCGATCTACGCCACGGCGCAGAAGACCTTTGGCGTCAACTGGCTGCTGCTCGCCTCGATCCACGGCCAGGAGTCGGCCTTCTCGACCGCACCGGGCATCTACAGCGGCCTGAACTTCGCCGGCTGTTGCGGCGGGCCGATGCAGTTCAACGTCACTAATGGAGGGCCGCCCGGGGAATCTCAATCAACCTGGGCGCTCGTCAGCGACTCCTACCGCTACGGCGCCCGCCCGGCCGCCTACGACCACATGACCGCCAGGCACCCCTCGATCTACGACGACTTCGACGCGATCATGGCCGCCGCGCACCTTTTGTCGGCCGACGGCGCCGGCGAGGAACTGAACGGCGCCGCTTGGGACGCTGCGTATGACTACTACGGCCACGACCTGACGGGCGTCACCTACGCCGACCAGGTGCTGGCCCGCGCGATCGGCTGGTCCCAGCACGGCTTTTGCATCAATTGCGGGCTTGAAACGGCGATGGTCCAGGCGGTGAACGCTGCCTACGGCGCGCCGGTGGCAGCCGCGCTGGAAGCCGAAGTCGCCACCGTGGCGCGCGCCAAACCTTCTAAGCGTCATCGGCGCAAGCGCTGAATTCGATGGATAGGCAGTTTCCCGACTGGGGGTCGACTGGGGGGTCGACTGGGGGTACAGGGCAAACCCGGGAGAGGTGTTGTGTACTCTTTTTGCGCAACTTACCATAGTGACTACAAAAAGTAGTTACCATAGTAAATTACACAAAAAATATATAACTACCCGCACTCCCTACCGACTGCGAATCCCGCAATCCGTTACGCGGCCTCGGCCTGGGCGATCAACTCGCCCGCGACCCTGTCGGTAGCCGCGCCCGTCCCGCCGACAAGCCGCCGCGAGAGCTGCGCGCGGCGGAAGTACAGCGGCGCGTCGTGCTCCCAGGTGGCGCCGATGCCGCCGTGCACGGAGATCATCGTGCGTGCGCCCTGGTCGAGCGCGCGCCCTGCGACCGAGCGCGCGGCGCTTGCGGCGAGCGGGAACTCTGCCGGCGCGCCGTGGCGCGACCAGCCGGCGTAGTAGAGCAGCGAGCGCCCGTTCTCCAGCTGGCGCAACACCTCGGTCAGGGCATGCTTGACCGCCTGGTAGGAGCCGATCGCACGCCCGAACGTGTGGCGCTCCTTGGCGTAGGCGACTGACATCTCGAGCGCCGTCTCGACGCTGCCGAGCGACTCGGCGGCGATCAGGGCCTGCGTCAGATGCCACGCGCCGGCCAGCGCCTCCACCGGCGTGTCGAGCAGTGTGGCGGGCGCGTCGCTGAGTGTTACATGGCCGAGCGAGCGGGTCGCGTCGTAACGGTGCACGTCCTCGATCGACACGCCGCTTGCGCTCGACTCGATCGCGACGCCGACGGGCCTGCCGCCTGCCTGCACCCCATCAAGGGGTGTGCCCCCTTGTGGGGTATCGAGCAGCGCCACGCCAACGAGCACATCCGCGCCGGGCGCGTCCGGCACGAAGGCGAGCGTGCCGCTGACGAGCAGGCCGCCTTTGCCGTCGTCCTTGGCCTGCGGAGCCGCGGGGCGCGCGCTGCCGTGCTTGGGATCGACGCACCATCCGTCGACCAGATCGTTGGGCGGCATCGCCGGCAGGTAGGCCGCGCGTCGCGCGCCTGTTGCCAGCGGCTCCAGCAGCCCGGCGCCGGCCGGTGAGGCGCCCAGGATCGCCGTGGCCGGCAGGTGCCCGAGGAGCGCGACCGGCGCGAGCACGCGCCCGCACTCGCCGAGCACGAGCATCGCGTCGAACGCGTCCAGGCCGGCGCCGCCGTGCGCCTCGTCGATCAACAGGCCGGGCCAGCCGGCCTCGCAAGCCGTGGGCCACAGCTCGGGCAGCGCCTTGTCCTCGCCGTCCAGAGCCTCGCGCGCGGCCTCCAATGTCTTGAAGCGCGAGAGCGCCCCACGAGCCGCCTCGCGCAGGAACACCTGCTCGTCTGAAAGTGCCAAATTCATGCCGCCGCCCCTTCCTTCGAGCGCAGCTCCGAGAATGGGATTCCCTTGTCCAGGCGCGGCTCCGGCGGCAGCCCGAGCACGCGCTCGCCGATCGTGTTGCGCAGGATCTCTTCGGTGCCGCCGGCCGACTTCAGGCCCGGCAGGAAGGAGATCATGTACGCCCACTCGCTGTCCTCGTCGAGCGCGTCCGGGCCGAGCACGTCGGCGATCAGGTCGCCGGCTTTGATCGCGCCGTTGACGATCGTCACCTTCGCCAGGCCCGCCTCTGGGCCAGGGATCTGGCCTTTCTGTAGCGCCGTCAGGGTGCGGTAGCCGGTGAAGCGCACCGCCAGCAGTTCGCTTACGATCTCGCCGAGCTCCTTGCGCACCTCCGGATCTTGGCGGCCGTGCTCATCGGAGGCGATCGCCTTGGTGAAGCGCAGCGAGTTGAAGCCGAGGCCCTCGCCGCCGAGGCCGATCGTGACGCGCTCGAACATCAGCGTCGTCAGTGCCGTGCCCCAGCCGTTGCCGACACCGCCGACGACGGCATCGGCGTCGAGCTCTACGTCGTCGAGGAACACCTCGTTGAACTCGGCCTCGCCTGAGATCTGGCGCAGGCCTCTGACCGTGACGCCGGGAGCGTCCATCGGCAGCACGAACATCGTCAAGCCCTTGTGCTTGTGCTGCTCCGGGTCGGTGCGCGCCAGCAGCAAGCCGTAGGAGGAGAACTGGGCGTTGGTCGTCCACACCTTCTGTCCGCTCAGACGCCAGCTGCCGTCCTCCTGCCGGCGCGCGCGCGTCTGCACCGCCGCCAGGTCCGAGCCTGCGGCCGGCTCTGAGAAGAGCTGGCACCAGACCTCGTCGCCGTGCAGCATCGGGCCGAGGTAGCGGCCCTTCTGCTCCTCCGAGCCATGCGCGATCAAGGTCGGTCCGAGCATGCCGACGCCGATCGCGTCGAGGATGCCGGGCACGCCGGCCTTGGCGATCTCCTGGTTACAGACGACCTGCTCGATCGGGCCGAGGCCCTGCCCGCCGTACTCCTTCGGCCAGGTCACCCCGGCAAGCCCCGCCTCGGCCAGCTTGCCCTGCCAGGCGCGCCTGGCGGAGACGATCTCCGCCTCGTCGGTGATTGCGCCCTCTCCACTCAGAATGGGCGCCTCTCCCTTGTGCTCCTCGAGCCAGGCGCGAACCCTGGTGCGATGTGCTGCCTGCTCGGGCGTGTCGTCAAGATCCACGTTGCTCTCCCTTTGGCTGACTGGCCAGTCAATAACGGCCTCTAAGGCTACTCCCTCGGCGGCCGGGCGGCATCCGATCGACTGCGCCCGAGGTCTCGCCAGGCGCGGTCGGCGCTGGGGATGGCCTCGCGCTAGCGACCCGGCGGCACCAGCGGCGATGCGATCCGGCGCTGGTGGTAGACGTCGGCGAAGCCCGCGTTGAGCAAGTACTCGGCCTGCTGGCCCATGTCGGGCGAGTGCAACAGCACTACGCCGAGCCTGACACCGCCGCGCTCGGCGGTCGCGACCAGGCAGTCGCCAGCGAGTTCGGTGTAGCCGGTCTTCATACCGGTCGCGCCCGGGTAGCCATAGACCAGCAGCGGGTTGTTGTTGTACAAGTACAGCTTGCCGCCCTTGATCGGAAACGGCAGCACCGCTTGCGCGCTGCCCACGATGTGTGCGATGCGCGGTTGCCGCAGGTCCACGTAGGCAAGCTCGGCGAGGTCGGCGGCGCACGTGTAGTTGCTTGCGTTGACGTAGCCGGAGGGGGAGCTGTAGCGCGTGCAGCCCAAGCCGAGTTGCGCCGCTTCGACGTTCATGCTCGCTACGAACGAGCTGACGCTGCCTGAGACGTGCTGGGCGAGCGCGGTCGCGGCGTCGTTGCCGGAAGGCAGGAGCAGCCCGTAGAGCAGCGTCTCGGCCTCGACATGCTTGCCTAGCGGCAGCACACCGACCTTCGAGCCGGCGGCCTCTGTGGCCTGCCTGGTGACCAGCACTGGGGTGTCGGGGGTCGTGGAGCGAACCACTCGCAACGCGGTCATCAGCTTCGTGAGGCTTGCCATGTGCAGGCGCTCGAGCGGGTTGAGCTGCCACAGCACGCGGCCGCTGCTGAGGTCGAACAGCAGCCCCGCGCGCGGCGGACTGTGGAAGCTTGCCTGTACGGGATCTCGCGCGCCGCTGAGCTCGAGCGCAATGGGGGCTTTGCCGAGTGGCAAGCCTGTGGGCGAGTGTGTTGGGAGCGCGCGCGAAAGCCCATTCGCGTATCCCTCCGGAGCGCCTACACCTGCGTCCGCGCTCGTCCCCGTGTGCCGAGCGTGCGACGCGGGGCTGTGCGCGGTGCCTGAACGCGCCAGTCCCATCGAGACGGCTACCGCTCCGGCCGCGAGCACCAGCAGGCAAACGGCCAGCAGGCGCATACGCCTGCGCCTGCGCCTGTGCCTTGCGAGCGCCCGCGCCCGCCGCGAGCGCCCGCCCTGGGGCAGAAACGGCGAGACGGTCATGCTCGTCGCCTGGGCAGATGCAGCGGGCCGGTCATGTCGGTCGCCTGGGCAGATGCAGCGGGCCGGTCATGTCGGTCGCCTCGGCAGATGCAGCGGGCCGGTCATGTCGGTCGCCTCGGCAGATGCAGCGTGCTGGTCCGTTGCCTAGGCGGACGCATTGGGCGGGTCGAGCGTTCCTCCGCGGCGGGGGCGGCGCGCCGGTCATGACTGCTCTCTCATCTCCTTGGAGGATTGCGCAAGGCCCCGACGATGCCAACCGTCAGGATCACGAGCACGATCACCGACAGCACTCCCTGCACGCTGAAGCCGAACTGCTCGATACCCCCGATCGTCAAGAAGGCGAAGCCGAGGATGAACGCGAGCGATATCGCGAGCACGGCGACGCGGGTCATCTGAGCTTGGTCTCGATCGGAAAGATCGCGCGAGACTATCCGCTCGCGCACACGCAGCTATCCGCTCGCGGCGAGCGGGCCGACGCCGGGGCGCGGCTGCGGCACGTGCTGATCGGCGTGATAGGAAGAGCGCACGAGCGGTCCTGCTGCCACGTGATCGAAGCCTAGGGCGTATGCGGCCTCTTCGAGGGCTGTGAACTCATCAGGATGCCAGTAGCGCACGATCGGCAGGTGGCGCTCGGAGGGGCGCAGGTACTGTCCGACTGTCAGCACCTGCACGTCGTGCTCGCGCAGCGCCTGGAAGGCGGCGAGCATCTCCTCGTGGGTCTCGCCCAGGCCCACCATCAAGCCCGACTTGGTGATGACCTCGCCTTCGCTCATCTCCGCTGCGCTGCGCAGGACGCGGCAGGAGCGCAGGAATTCAGAGCCGCGGCGCGCGATCGGGTATAGGCGCGGCACCACCTCGACGTTGTGGTTGAACACGTCCGGGCGCTCGGCGATGACGCGTGCGAGCGGCATCTCCTGGCCCTGGAAGTCGGGCGTCAGCACCTCGATCTGACAGTCCGGCGCTTGCTTTCGCACCTGCCTGATCACTCCTACGAACGCCGAGGCGCCCTTGTCTGGGAGGTCGTCGCGGTCGACCGATGTGACGACCGCATGGCGCAAGCCCATGCGCGCGATCGAGCGGGCTACGCGTGCTGGCTCGAGCGGATCGTTCCAACTCGGCTTGCCCGTCTTCACGTTGCAGAAGCCGCAGCGGCGCGTGCACGTGTCGCCGAGGATCATGAACGTCGCCGTGCCCCGCTCCCAGCACTCGCCCACGTTCGGGCAGGCCGCCTCCTGGCAGACGGTGTGCAGGTTCTCCTCTTTGATCAGCTTCGACAGCTCGCGGTAGCGTTGTCCACCTGCCGCTGGCACTTTGAACCACGGGGGCTTGCGCTCGCGTAGCGGGCGCACGTCGTCGCCAAGCACTTGCAGCACGTCCATGCCGCCCGGGTTGGCGCGGGAGCGGGTCGAGCTCACGCGATCGAGCGCTCCTGCTCGGGCCGAGCTGTCCTCGAGTGAGGAAGGTGTTCATTTGGGTCGCATCCGCGCAGCTCCGTCTGTGGCTGGCGGCTGGAGGCGCGGGACGTCGTGTCCCGCGGCAGCGGCTCAGGCTCCGACCGCGCGAGCGCGAGCTTGCTTGGAGCGAGGAAATTCGCGGTGCGTTCGTGGGCCTCGCAGAAGCGATGCGCGACGCGCTCGGCAAACGAATCGATGCCGCCCGGCGGCTCTTGGCCCAGCTCTTGGGCGATCGATGTCATTGTCACATCCGGCAGGCCGCAGGGAACGATCCAGGTGAATGGGGTGAGGTCGTTGCTGACGTTGACGGCAAAGCCATGTGTGGACACGCCGCGCGAGACGTGCACGCCGATCGAGGCGATCTTGCGCTCTTGCACCCACACGCCGGTGTAGTCGATTCCCTCCTCGCAGCGCGAGCGCGCCTCGATGCCGTATTCGGCGAGCGCGGCCACGATCGCCGCCTCCATTCTGCGCAAATGGACGCCGATGTCACTCACGCGCATGATCGGGTAGCCGACGAGCTGGCCGGGCCCGTGGTAGGTGACCTTGCCGCCACGGTCGGTCGGGACGATTTCGATGCCGTGTGCCCGGTAGAAATCCTCGCCGAGAGCCAGCTCGTTGTCGGCCGCGCGGCGGCCGCGCGTGTAGACGGGTGGATGTTCTAGGAGGAGCAAAGTGTCGGGCACTTCCTCGGCCTGGCGCTTTGCTTGGACTTCAACCTGGATGGCGAGCGCGTCGCGGTAGGGGACCGTGCCGTGTTGACGGATGCGGAGGGCTGGGACGCGCTGATCTGGTTCCATGTGTCTTCTTTCGTGTTAGCATATGTGGCACGCCAGAATGAGCGCTATGTCTTTGTTCATTCGCATCACCCCGGAGCCCGGCTTGCCGGGCTCCGCTTTGTAGGCGCCCTGGCGAGAATCGAGGCCGACTCCCACGAGGGCTGGAGCGGCGCTACCTCAGCTGGCGGATGACCGCAAACATGAGTGTGATCGCCAGAACAAACACTATGTAGTTGTTCATTCTCTCACCCCCTTTCTCGGGCCGGCATGATCCGGAAAAGGGATGATGACTCCTGTCTGCAAGTTTACAGATGGGTCCGGTAGGAATTTTTCACAGAGTCAGTGCGGCCGGCTCTTCCAATAGCTCGCGGATTCGGCTCAAAAACAGCGCCGCGTCAGCCCCGTAGAGGATGCGGTGGTCGCAGGCGAGTGTCACCGTCATTGTGTTGCGGGACACGATCTTCTTCTTGCGCGTGACGGGGCGCGGCGCAAGCGTGCCGATCGCGAGGATTGCGGCCTGCGGTGGGTTGACGATCGCGGTGAAGCTGCGAATCCCGTACATCCCCAGGTTCGAGACGGTGAAGGTGCCCCCGCTCAGCTCGGGTGGGGTGATCCAGCCGTCGCGTACACGCTGGGCCAACGCGCGCGTCTCGCGGGCGATCTCGCCGAGTGCCTTTGTGTCCGCGTCAAAGATGGTTGGCACCACGAGCGCGCCGCCTGTGGGGTCCTCCGCGCCGGCCGCCACAGCCACACCGACGTTGACACGCGCGTGCAGCTCGAAGCGCCCGTCACGGTAGCTGCTGTTGGCTCGTGGGTGGTCACGCAATGCAAGGGCACAGGCCTTGACGATCATGTCGTTGTAGGTGGGGGTTGTTGCCCTGTCCTGCCCATCGGCGTCGGGCGCCGTTGACTTCCCTGGAACGTCGCTGCCGCGGCTAGCCTGCCTGTTCCTTCCATCGCTGCGCGCGAGTCGCTTCAGCTCAGCGCGCAGATCGACGCAGCGCTCCATGTCGATGTCGGCGCTCAGCGTGAAGTCGGGGATCGTCGCCTTGGACTCGGCCATGCGCCTCGCGATCGTGCGCTGCGTGCGCGACAGCTCGATGGTGGTCGTCTCGCCCTTGGCGCTTGCCACGTCCCCGGATGAAGGGCGCTCCGGCCCGGGCGCGAACGCGGCCGGGGAGGGCGAGGCCGGGGAGGGCGGGGAGGGCGAGGAGGCCGGGGAGGGCGAGGAGGCCGGGGAGGGCGAGGAGACCGGGAAGGGCGAGGCGGCGGCGGAGGGCGAGGCGGCGGAGGACGGTTGGGTCGTCGGCGAAGTAGCGGGAGCGGCGAGGCTCGAACCCGCTTCCACGTCGGCCTTGACGATGCGCCCGCCGGGTCCACTTCCGGTGAGCCCGCCCAGGTCCACTCCCGTCTCGTGCGCGATGCGCCGGGCCAGGGGGGATGCCTTGACACGCTCGCCACTGTGTGGAGGTGGTGAGGACTCGACGGATGACGACTGGCCGGCGGCGGCATCTGCCCGGAGCTGATCGGACTCCAGGGTCACAGTGGCTTGTGCATTGGAGCTGTCCGGTGTCACGGACGCTTTCTGTGCGGTGGGCGATCCGTTGTGTGTCGCCACCGTCTCACCGCTCGGCTCGCCCACCCGCGCGATCGGTGCCCCGACCGCCAGCGTGTCGCCCTCGCGCGCGAGGGTCTGCAAAGCCCCCTCGCTGTCTGACTCGTAGGTCATCGCGGCCTTGTCGGTCTCGATCTCGACGAGCTCCTCGCCGCGCTCCACATGCTCGCCGTCGTGCTTGAGCCAGCGCAGGATCGTGCCCTCCTCCATCGTGTCCGACAGGCGCGGCATCACGATCTCGCTCATCGCGATGCCTGCCTGATCTCACGCTCGACGCCGGTCTCCTGCATCGCTTCCTGGACCGCGCCGGGCGCGTTTGTCTCGCCCTCTCGGTGTCCCTCGCCCGCTTCGGCTCGGCCTGCTGGCGCTCGGACGGGATCGCCGGCAGGCGTCTGGCTCGGGTTGCGCCCTAGGACACTGAGCGCGGCCCGCACGATCTGTGGCTCGTGCGGGAATGCGCTCTGCTCCAAGGGCTTTGAGTAGGGCATCGGCACATCCGCCCCGCTGACCCGCATCACAGGCGCGTCCAGGTCGTCGAAGGCTTGTTCGGAGATCAAGGCCGAAAGGTTGGCGCCGACGCCGCCGTGAGGCCAGCCCTCCTCGACGATCACGCAGCGGTTGGTCTTGGCCACCGACTCGAGGATCGTGTCGAGGTCCAAGGGACGCAGCGTTCGTGGGTCGATCACTTCGGCCTCGACGCCGTGCTCGTCTGAGAGCTGCGCGGCGGCGCGCTCGGCGGTCAGCGCCATGCGTGAGACCCCCACGATCGTGACGTCCCCGCCTGTGCGCACGATGCGGGCACGGCCGAACATGAGCGGTTGCTCGTCGTGCTCGTCGACCTCGCCGCGCATCCCATACAAAGACTCGTGCTCGATGAAGATCACCGGGTTCTCATCGCGGATCGCCGCCTTCAACAGGCCGCGCGCGTCGGACGGCGTCGAGGGGACGGCGACGAGCAGGCCGGGCACTCCCAGGAACATCGACTCGAAGCTGTGCGAGTGGGTCGGGCCGAGCTGATGGCCGGCGCCCTGGGGCATGCGCACGACGAGCGGCACGCGTACCTGCCCGCCGAACATGTAGTGGATGTGGGCGGCGTGGTTGACGATCTGGTCGAACGCGAGCAGCGCGAAGTTGACCGTCATCAGCTCCACCACGGGGCGCAAGCCGACCATCGCCGCTCCGACGCCCATTCCCACGATCGTGTTCTCGGAGATCGGTGTGTCGCGTACGCGCCGCTCGCCGAACTCCTCTAGCAGGCCCGCGGTGACCTTGAAGGCACCGCCGAACACGCCGATGTCCTCGCCTAGCAAGATCACGTTCTCGTCGCGGCGCATCTCCTCGCTCAGCGCGAGTTTCAGAGCGTCGCGATAGCGCATCTCGGTCATTGCCAAGCCCCGTGGGGGGAAGGCGCAAAGCGAGCTTTGGAAATGCGGACGCAGTGCCTCTGGGACCGTCCGTGGCCAGCTCCCAGGGACAGGTTGTCGGCAACTTTCTGCTGTCGGTGCAGCTCTCTGTCGCGGGCAGGTTGGCTGTTGAGCACGTGCCTCATCCGACCACCTGCGGGGACCCGTGGTAGTGGCCGTGGACCTGCTCGTCCACTACGTACACATCCTCGTAGAGCATGTCCGGGTCGGGGAAAGGTGAGGACTCGGCGAACTCGACCGCAGCGTCCACTTGCCGTACGGCATCCAGGTCGATCTGCTCGCGCTGCTCTTTCGTCAGCGCCCCCTCCCGCTCCAGCAGATCGCTGAACGCGGGGATCGGGTCGCGCTCGCGCCACTGGGCGACCTCCTCCTTGCTGCGGTAGTCCTCGGGGTCGGCCATCGAGTGGCCGCGGAAGCGGTAGGTGACGGCCTCGATGAGCAGCGGTCGGCGCTCCTCACGCACGCGCTCGAGCGCCTCAGAGACGACTCGGTGAGTGTCGAGAATATCCATGCCGTCGCAGCGCATGCCCGGCACGCCGAGCGACTCGCCCTTGCGTTGCAGGTCGGTCACGGCCGAGTGGCGGCTGAGCGACGTGCCCATGCCGAACTGATTGTTGACGACCATGAACACAACCGGCAGGCGCCACAGCGCGGCGAGGTTCAAGGTCTCGCCGAAAGTGCCCTGGTTGGAGGCCCCGTCGCCGAAAGTGCAAAGGGTCACTTCGTCGTGGGCGCCTTCTCCGCTCGCGCCGGCCGGCCCGGGCTTGGACGGTGAGCTTGCGTTTGCCGGGCCGGGCTCGGACGGTGAGCTTGCGTTTGCCGGGCCGGGCTCGTCGGCATCCGCGCCCCGACGCTGGTCGCATGCAAGCGCGATTCCCGCGGCGATCGGTAGGTTGCCGCCGACGATCCCGTAGCCGCCCATGAAGCGCCGCTCGGCGTCGAACATGTGCATCGAGCCGCCGTGGCCTTTGCTGCAGCCGTCGCGCTTGCCGAACAGCTCGGCCATCACCCGCTCGGGCGGCGTGCCGCGCGCTAGGGCGTCGCCGTGGGAGCGGTAGGTCGAGACCAGGTAGTCGCTGTCGCGCAGCGCTCGCTCGCTGCCCACGATCGTGGCCTCCTCGCCGATCGACAGGTGCAGGAAGCCGCCGATCTTGGCCCGGGCGTACATCTCGCCTGCTCGCTCCTCGAAGCGGCGGATCAGCACCATCGCGGCCAGCCACTCGCGCGCCGTCTCGGGCGCCGGAAGGGCCGCGGCCGCGCCTGCCGGGAGGGCCGGCTCAGAAGCCCATCCGTTGGGGCGGCCTAGCGACATGTCCTCGTGCGCACCGCCGGGCGCTGAAACCTCGACGAGGACGCGTGGAGACGTGTGGGGACTCCGATCACGCCTCCACGGTACTCCAGCGCGCTAGGAAGTCCTCGCGATCCATGCGGCCGAGGTCCTCGCGCACTTCACGAGCACGGCGCGTAGCCGTGTGGGGCGGGCAGTCCCAGAAGAACACGACCTCGCCGCCGTCGAGCTCGACCACCTCGATATGGTCGATGCGGTCTGGGCTGGCCAGGAATGCGGGAGCGAGCCCGCCGCGACGCACGATCAGGCGAAAACAGCGTCCTGCTCTCACTGGCTCAGCACCGCCGTGTGGTTGGCGGCTTCCTCCAGGGCGCGCTCACCGTGGAATACGCGCTCCCCTACCCTTATCGCCGGAACGTCGGTGATGCCGCGTTCGGCGGCCGTCGCAGTGGCGGTGAACAGTCGCTCGCCCACCGAGCGCAACGCGGCGCCCTTCTGGACGGCCAGAGGGTGCATCTCGCAGGCGGCTGCCGCGATCAGAACGTTGTCGGTCACGTCGAGTGGGCGGCCCCCGGCGAACGCCTGGCGAAACGCCGCTTGTGCGAACGCGACTGCCTTCCCGGTCGACTTCGCGTAAGTGGCGACCCGCATCGCGAAGGTGCTGTCGAACGGGAACGGATCGGGCCAGCGCAGCTCCTGCAAGCCGAGTGAGCGAGCGCGCTGCTCGATCTCCAAGCGGAAGATCTCCTCGTCGTTGTGGCAGCGGAACGCCTCGACAGACTCCGCGTCTGGCGGCTCGCTTGCCTGCGCCCCAGAGGGTGTGTCCTTCGGGGTGCGTGCCAGGATCGGCTGCCACTCGCACACGACGGGCATCGTATGCAGAACGCGCTCGGCGGCAAAGTAGGCGAGCGGTGAGGCGAGATCGAAATAGAACGCGGCGTCCGGGGCGGACATCAATTCGAGATTAGAGGCTCGGCATGTGTTGGTGTCCCCTCGGCAAAGAGGGGAAGGGCAAAGAGGGGAAGGGCAAAATAAAGGAGGAAAGGGTGTATATCTTTTTGGGCAAAATACCTTTATAGATACGCATAGATATACAATCGTAATTCTGAAAAAGAAGCATACAACTCCCTCGTCCGAGTCCGTGAGTCTCATCCAGCGAAGCCCGTGCGTCTCGCCGGGTGAAGACTTTCATGGGCCTCGAGGAGCGAAGAGCCCGTGAGCCTCGACCACTGCTGAGGTTCCCCGAAAGCGGTGCTCAACCGTGGATGAGCCAGCCGTCGGCGGCTCGGCCGGCCTCCATTACCGCCTCAGACAATGTGGGGTGACCATGAACGATGCGGGCCACCTCGGCGAAGCCACCCTCCAGGGCGCGCACGTTGACGAGCTCCTGGATCAGCTCGGTGGCGCGCGAGCCGACGATGTGTCCGCCGAGCAGCTCGCCGTACTTGGACTCGCCGACCAGCTTGACGAGGCCCGTGCGGTCGCCGTAGACCGTCCCGCCTCCGACCGCCCCGTAGGGGACCTTGCCGACGACCACGTCGTAGCCCTGCTCGCGAGCCTGCTCCTCGGTCAAGCCGAACGAGCCGACGTTCGGCGTGCAAAACGTGGCGCGTGGGATGTCGACATAGGAAAGGGGATGGGTCGGCAGGCCGGCGGAGTCCTCGGCGGCGATGATGCCCTCGTCCGATGCCTTGTGGGCGAGCGCCGGGCCGTGCACGAGGTCGCCGATCGCATAGACGCCGGCGGCCGTCGTCCGCTGCGCGCCGTCGACGCGCACGAGGCCGCGCTCGTCCAGCTCGACGCCCGCGTCCTTCAGACCTAGCGCGTCCACGTCCGGGCCGCGGCCGGCGCAGATCACGAGGTAGTCGACCTCGGCCGACTCCGAGCCGTAGCTGAAGCTGACGCCACTCTCACCGACGCCGACCCCCTCGACAGGGGTGCCGGTGTGAACCTCGATGCCCTGACGCTTCAGGCCGCGCTCGACCAGGCGCGAGATGTCGGCATCCTCGGTCGGCAGCAGACGGTCCAGAACCTCGAACAGCTTCACCTCGCTGCCCAGACGCGCGAAGCCCGACGCGATCTCGGCGCCCGATGCGCCTGCGCCGACGACCGTCAGGCGGTCCGGAAGCTCCGCCAGCGCCCACGCCTCCTCGGTGCCGATCACGCCGGCGCCGAACTCGACGCCGGGGATCGAGCGCTTGATCGAGCCGGTGGCGAGGATCACCGTTGTCGCGGCCAGCTCGCGGTCGCCCACACGCACCCTCACAGGCTCGAGCACGCGCGGGGCATCGCCGGTTTGCGCATCTCCATCGGCTTGGCCCCCGGCCCCGTTTCCCGCCGGGGTGGCGTCACGGCTCGTGGCAGACGGGCGCATCAGCGACGCCTCGCCCTCGATCAGCTCGATGCCGTTCTTCTTGAACAGGCCCGCCACGCCGCCCGTGAGCGTGGTGACGACCTTCTCTCGACGTGCCTGCACCGCCCCGTAGTCCACCTCGACGCCGCTGACGGTCAGGCCGTACTCGCCGGCCTCACGGATCTCCGAGAGCAGGTCGGCCGAGCGCAAGACCGCCTTGGCTGGGATGCAGGCGTAGTTCAGGCAGCGGCCCCCGACCCTGTCCTTCTCGATCACGGCGGTCTTCTTGCCCAGCTGCGCGGCGCGGATCGCGGCGACGTAGCCGCCAGGACCAGAGCCGATCACGATGCAGTCGTAATTGCTGTCAGCCATACCGGCGCGAGCCTATCGCACGTCGGCGCTCGTCCCGGGCTCACCCGCCTGGATGCGGCCCATCACTCGCACCAGCTTCCAGAACAGCCAGCCCGCCAGGCAGATACTGAGTAGACACAGGCCGGCTGCCAGCAGCGTCTCGGCGACGATCAGGGCCAGCGAGGTGACGATGATCTGGAAAGCCAGCAGCGCCTCGAAGGCGAGCACCGCCCAGTAGCGGCGCTGGTACATGCCCCGGGCGAGCAGGATGAGCACGGCGGCGAGGAACAGGCCTCCTGGCAGCGAGCCGCCGTGGCTTTTGAGGTCGTGGACTGTGGCGAGGCTGATGCAGATGCCGATGGCCAATGCTGCCGCGACCGCGACCGCGACGAGCAGCGGCCTTGGGCGCTCGTCCTGACCGAGCGGTTGCAGGGCGTCGGGGATGTCGATTTGCCGCATGCCCCCCGCACGCGCGGGGGGGATTGCGCTTTTGCGAGCCTCCGCCGGCGTGGCCCCGCCCTGCACCCGCGCGCTCTCGCCGTCCCCGAGCCCGGCTGTGGCGTCATCTCCAGACTCGAGCAGCGCATCGGATGCCTGAATTCGTCCTGCTCCCCGTGCGCTTGTGCCCGTGAGGGTGCGCGGGGGGGCAGCGCTCTCAGAAGACTCCACCCGCAAACCCTCTCTAGGCTCGTCCATAGCCGTTCAGCAGCGGGCGCAGCTCCAGGGCGCCGCGCAGCGTGAGCGCTGCCTGCTCCGGGTCGCGCGCGTCGCAGATCGCCCTCAGCACGCATACACGGCCTGCCCCGGCGTCGAGCACGGAGACGATGTTCTCGCTGTCGATCCCGCCGATCGCGAAGAAGGGGACTTGGGCATGGGCGGAGGCGTAGGCGACGAGCTCTGGGCCGACCGGTGGGCGGCCCAGCTTGGTCGGGGTGGCGTGCACCGGGCCAACGCCGATGTAGTCGACGAACGGCGCTCCCTCCGGCGTCAACGCGAGCGCGGCGTCGATCTCGCTCGGAGCGTGCGTCGAGAGGCCGACGAGCATGTCCGGGCCTACCACCTTGCGGGCTTCGGCGACCGGCATGTCTTGCTGGCCGATGTGCACGCCGTCGGCCCGCACCATCGCGGCGATGTCTGGGCGGTCGTTGAGGATGAACAGGGCGCCGGCGGCGTCGCAGGCATCCGCAGCGACGCTTGCCGCTTCGGCGAGGAACTCATCCTCGAGGTGCTTCTCGCGCAGCTGCACCACATCGACACCACCCGAGATCGCCTCGGCCAGGAATTCGCTCAGGTCGCGATCGCCAGGCATGCAATCGCATACGAGGTACAGGCGTGCGGCGGCCAGGCGCGCTCGGCGCTGCTCGCCATCTGGGTCGGGCACGGGCCGCAGGTGGGCCATCGCACGCCAGTCTGACACCTGGGCGCGCTTGTGCCGGTCAGATGCTCGAACAAATCGCGTGCGTTTTGTGTTGCCCGAGGTCAGGCACGCCCGGCATGGCGGCCGCTGACGCCTTCGCTCGAGCTCGATTACCCAGTGCCGGCATGGCGGGCTCTAGGATCGCTCGGGTGCGGTTATGGCTGTGCCGGCATGGCGGGCTCTAGGATCGCTCGGGTGCGATTGTGGCTGTGCCGGCAAGGCGGGCTCTAGCATCAACCTATGAACGCGAGCGATGCCCCCAAGGTCGATCTGGCGGTCCTCGGCGGCGGCATCGTCGGCCTGTCGGTGGCCTGGCGTGCGCGCCTCGCCGGCCTGTCGGTCCTGCTGCTGGAGCGCGACGAGCTCGGCGGCGGCGCGACGCATGTGGCGGCGGGGATGCTGGCACCGGTCGCCGAGGTGGAGTTCGGCGAGGCGGGCCGGCGGGTGCTCGAGCTCGGCCTGCGCTCGGCCGCGATGTGGCTCGATTTCGCGCAGGAACTCGGAGAGGCCTCAGGCATAGACGTCGGCCTGCGTCGCAGCGGCACGCTCCTCGTGGCGCGCGACGAGGACGAGGCGCGCGAGCTTCAGCGCCAGCTCGCCTTCCGCGAATCGCTCGGCCTGCGCGCCACCCGCCTGCGCGCGAGCGAGGCGCGCGAGCGCGAGCCTGCGCTGGCGCCGACGGTGCGTCTGGCTCTCGAGGCCCCCGACGACCACAGTGTGGACCCGCGTTGCGTGGTGGCCGCGCTGCGTCGTGCTTGCGAGCTCGAGGGCGTGCTGCTCGGCGAGCACCGGCATGTCCACGGCCTCGAGCTCGACGTCGATGCCAAGCGTGTCGTGGGGGTGCGGGTCTTGCCGCAGTGGACGGGCGCTGTGGAGGCTGGTGGCGCTGCCGATGTGGATGTTTTGGAGGATGGGGCGTGCGAATCGATTTCCGCGCGCGATGTGGTGGTGGCCATGGGCGCCTGGAGCGGGGGCCTGGCCGGCTTGCCGGCCGGCGCCGGTGTGCCCGTGCGCCCCGTCAAGGGCCAGATCATGCGTCTGCGCGATCCGGCGGGGCCGGGCCTGTTGCAGCGGACCCTGCGCTTCGAGGGCGGCTATCTGGTGCCGCGCGGCGACGGTGGCTACGTGCTGGGCGCGACGATGGAGGAGCGCGGGTTCGAGCCTTGCGCGACGGCTGGTGGGGTATATGAGCTGTTGCGCGACGGGCACGAGCTGGTGCCGGGTATAGGAGAGCTGCGGATCGAGGAGCTGGGCGTCGGATACCGTCCGGGCACGCCAGACAATGCTCCTGTGATCGGTCCTGGGAAGCTCGAGGGGTTGACTTGGGCTACCGGCCATCACCGCAACGGCATCCTGCTCGCTCCCCTGACCGCGGAGCTCGTGACGCGGTCGTTGTTGGGTAGCGAGACCAGGCACGAACCGATTTCCTCATCATGATCTACCTCAATGGCAATCCGCACGACGATGCCGGCGAGCAGACCGTCGTAGGGCTGTTGCGGGTACTCGAGCTCGAGCCCGACGCGCGCGGCATCGCGGTGGCGGTCGACGGCGAGGTCGTGCCACGTGCCGACTGGAGCACTGTTGCGATTCCTGACGGGGCACGCGTCGAGGTCTTGACCGCGATGCAAGGGGGATGATCTGAGCATGGCCGATTCCATGACGCGCCAAACGGCGTCCGAGAATGGACACGTCTCAGCGGTTTCTGCCGATCCGCTCGCAGGCGACCACAGCGCGATGGCTCCGCGTTCGACCGGTTCGAGCTCGACCGATTCGCGCCAAGACGCGCTCACGATTGCTGGGCGCACGCTGCATTCGCGGCTGCTGCTCGGCACCGGCGGCTTTCCCTCGCTCGAGCTGCTCGCCGATTCGATTCGTGCCAGCGGCTCAGAACTGGTCACGGTGGCGCTGCGCCGGATCGATCCGGCGGCCAAGGACTCGCTGCTCGACGTGCTCGAGCATGAGGGTGTTGCGCTACTGCCCAACACCGCCGGCTGCTTCACCGCGCGTGACGCCGTGCTGACCGCCAAGCTGGCGCGCGAGGCGTTTGGCACCGACTGGGTCAAGCTCGAGGTGATTGGCGACGAGGACACGCTGTTGCCAGATGCGCCCGAGTTGCTGAAGGCGGCGGAGCTGCTGGTGGACGATGGCTTCGTGGTGCTGCCCTACACGACTGACGATCCCGTGCTCGCACGGCGGCTCATCGACGTGGGCTGCGCGGCGGTGATGCCTTTGGGCGCTCCGATTGGCAGCGGCATGGGCATCCGTAATCCCTACAACATCAGCTTGATTCGCGAGGCTGTTGACGTGCCGGTGGTGCTCGACGCCGGTGTGGGCACCGCCTCGGATGCAACGCTTGCGATGGAGCTTGGCTGCGACGCGGTGATGGTGGCTAGCGCCGTCTCGCGCGCGCAGGATCCCGTGGCGATGGCGGGCGCGATGCGCCACGCGGTGGAGGCGGGACGGCTGGCTCGCGGCGCCGGGCGGATCCCGCGGCGTACCTATGCGACTGCTTCAAGTCCGCAGACAGGGATCGCGGAGTTCGATTCGCGGCCCTGACTTCTGGCGCCGACTTGGATTCGCGGTCCTGGCTTCCTACACCGACTTGGATTCGCGGTCCTGGCTTCCTACACCGACTTGGATTCGCGGTCCTGGCCTCCGATACCGACTTGGATTCGCGGTCCTGGCCTCCGATACCGACTTGGATTCGCGGTCCTGGCCTCCGGCGCTGAATTCGATTCGCAGACCCCACGCGACCCCCGTTTTCGATCGCTGCGCGGGCCTGGCATGTGGTTGCCAAATCGTCGATTCCCCGCGCGCGCGGGGGTATTGCGCTTGGCGCTTTTTCGTTGCTCAGGTTCGGCCACCGGGCAGATGGCCCCGTGCTCTCGGCTCTGAAAATGGCGATGCCCCCCGCGCGCACGCGGGGCATCGTGCTTTTTCGTTTATTCCACGACCTCGATCGAGCCGTTCATCGTGGTGGGATAGGACGTGCACTCGTAGTGGATCGTGCCGGGCTTGTCGAGCTTCAGTTCGAACGTTCCGCCTTCGGGCGCAAGCTCGCCGGAGTCGAACGTGTAAGGCCCGCCCTCGCTCTTGACGTTGCACTTTTCGGTGTTGTTGTTGACCCACTCGAGCGTGCTGCCAACCTTCGCCTTGAGCGTGTCGGGTTCGATCGCGAATTCGTGGTAGGTGATCGTGACGACGCCGCTCTGTACGGGCGCGCTCGCCGGCGGGCTCGCGTAGTTGATCTTGCCCGGCACGGTCAGGCCGCCGTGAGTGGTCTTGCTCGTGCTCGTTGCCCCCGTTGCGGCCCCGGTTGTCCCGGATGTCCCGGATTTGCTTGACCCGCACCCGGCAGCGCACGCAAGCGCGGCGCAGGCAAGCACAACCGGCACAAACCTCAGTCCCCTCTTCATCGACATCCCTTTCTCGATGTGTCCGCCCGTCAGCCTAGCCGAGCGCCGGCCCCCGGTGTGTCGGAACTGCGCCTAGACTGATCGCTCCGATGCAGCCTCATCACTTCCTGACTGGTGTCGAGCTCGACGCCGCCGAGCTCGACGCTTTGCTGGATCGCGCGATCGAGCTGAAGGGCGCCCCGCTGTCCTCGCGCGCGCTGGCCGGTCGCGGTGTCGCCTTGATCTTCGAGAAGCCCTCGACGCGCACGCGGGTCTCCTTCGAGATGGGCGTGCACGAGCTGGGCGGCCACGCGGTCGTGCTGCGCTCCGGCGAGATGCAGCTCTCGCGCGGCGAGTCGCCACGCGACACGGCGTTGGTGCTCTCCCGTCAGGTGGCTGCGATCGCCATCCGCACAGGGCCGGATGCGCTGGTGGGAGAGCTCGCGCGATACGCCTCGGTTCCCGTGATCAACATGCTCACGGCTCTGCATCACCCGTGTCAGGCGCTGGCCGACCTGATGACTATGCGCGAGTGCTTTGGCAGCCTCAGGGGCTTGCGCATCGCCTATGTCGGCGACGGCACCAACGTGGCGCGCTCGCTGGCGATCCTCGGCACGATCGCGGGCATGGACGTCGCGATCGCCTCGCCGCCGGGCTATACGCTCGAGGACTCCTCCGCGCTGTCTCCGGCCGAGGACTCGCCGGTATTGCCGGCTGGCGCCGAGGGTTCGCTGAGCCTCTACCAGGATCCCTATGAGGCAGCGAGCGGCGCGCACGCGTTGTACACCGACGTGTGGGTGAGCATGGGCGACGAGGACACCGCCGATCACCGCCGCGCGGCGCTGGCGCCGTACCGGATCGACGACGCGCTGCTCGATGCGGCCGATCCGGCTGCGATCGCTTTGCATTGCCTGCCGGCGCACCCGGGCGAGGAGATCACAGCCGAGGTGCTCTACGGCTCCCGCCAGCGAATTTGGGACCAGGCCGAGAACCGCCGGCACGCGCAGAAGGCGCTGCTCGAGCTTTTGGTCGAGTCGCCGTCCATGAGTGCGACGGCCGCGCGCGGTCAGCAGACATGAGCGCCCCCCAAGCGGACGGCGTGAGCGCCAACGCCGGCGACACGATCCCCCACGTGGGCGCCAAGCTGGCTGCCAACGGTCTCGATCTGCATCTGCCTGCGACGGACGGCTCGCAAGTGACCTTCAAGCGCCCCGAGCGGGGCGAGGAGATCGAGCTTCAGATCGACTCGCTCGCTCACGGGGGCGAGGGCGTTGGGCGGCTCACCCTTCCGGACACCCCCCATGACGGGGGACAGGCGGGCGGCGATACCCCATCCGGGGCACACAGCGGCGGCTACGTCGTATTCGTCTCCGGCGCTCTCCCCGGCGATCGCGTGCGTGCTGTCGTCGTCAAGCGCAAGCGCAGCTATGCGCACGCGCGCATGGTCGAGGTCTTGCAGGAGAGCCCCGAGCGCATCGCTCCGACGGCGGATCACCCAGGTGTGGCGTGGCAAGTGCTGCCTTATGAGCGCCAGTTGCAGATCAAGCAGGAACAGGTCGAGGATGCCCTGCGACGCATCGGCAGGCTCGATGGCTTCGATTTGGAGCCGATCGTGCCGGCGCTCCAGCAATGGCGCTATCGCAACAAGTTGGAGTACTCGTTCGGCGTCGAGCATCCGCTGGATACCGCTTCATCATCTGCCGGCACATCAGAAAACACTGTTTCAGAAAACACTGGGAAATCCGGGACAGGGGTTTTGGTGTGTGGGTTCCACGCTCCCGGCGGCTGGAAGCGAGTCGATCCGATCGAGGACTGCCTGCTTGCCTCAGAGCGAGGCAACAAGGCACGGGAGGTGGCGCTTGCCTGGGCGCGCTCTCAGGGTCTGCGCGCATGGGATCGCCGTCGCGACAGCATCGACTCGCCGGTACCGCTGCTGCGCAACCTCGTCGTGCGAGAAGGGCGTCATGGCGGCAAGCTGCAGATCCGCCTGGTCAGCACCGACGGCGAGCTGGACGCCCCCTCGCTCGCCGCCGCGTTGGTGGCCGAGTTGGGGTCCGGCGCCGGGAATGGCCCCGACGCCGAGAATGGCCCCGACGCCGGTTGTGGCCCCGACGCCGGTTGTGGTCCGGGCGCTGAGGATGGTCCCGACGCCGGTGGTGGTCCGGGCGCTGAGGATGGTCCCGACGCCGGTGGCCCTGGCGCAGGGAATGGCTCAGATACCGATATGGGCAAGGGGCGAATCAGCGGCGTGCTGTGGACGCGCTCCTCCTCGCTCGCGGAGACGACGATGGGCGGCGAGACCGAGCTCGTCTGGGGCGAGGCCGAGCTGCCCGAGCGCCTGGGCGAGCTGGACCTGCGCATCTCCTCCGAAGCGTTCTTTCAGACCAACACGGAGATGGCCGAGGTCCTGTACGGGATCGTTACCGAGTACGCGGCGCTCGAGGGCTGGGAGCGGGTCTACGACCTTTACTGTGGAATTGGCACGATCGCGCTCACGCTCGCCCCGCGCGCCGGCGAGCTGTGGGGCATCGAGATAATCGAGCAGGCCGTCGCCGACGCGATCGCCGCCGCCAAACACAACGACGTCACCAATGCCCACTTCTTCGCCGGCGACGCGCGCCTGGCGCTGCCGGAGTTGATCGAGCGCGCCGGCAAGCCCGATGTGGTGGTCGTCGATCCGCCGCGCGCGGGCCTGTCGCAGAAGGTCGTGCGCCGCATAATCGACGCCTCGCCCAAGCGCATCGTCTACGTCTCCTGCAACCCGACGACGCTGGCCCCGAACGCGGCACAGCTCGTAGAGGCCGGCTGGCGTTTGGTGAAGGTGCGCCCGGTGGACATGTTCCCGCAGACGCCGCACATCGAGTGCGTGGCGTTGCTCGAGCGTGCGTAGGGCGGCGCGAGACCATCGTGCATGGCCGCACGCCTGGGATCACCCGCTAGGGTGAGCGCCAGATGCGCGCGGCCACGATTCGCGATGGAGAGATCCTCGTCGAGGAGCACCCCGACCCGCAGGCCGGCGCCGGCGAGCTGCTCGTGCGCGTGCGTGCGGCCGGGCTCAACGGAGCCGACATGATGCAGCGGCGTGGGCTTTATCCCGCGCCGCCCGGCTCACCCCAGGACATCCCCGGGATGGAGCTGGCAGGCGTTGTGCAGGCACTCGGACCGGGCGCGGTTCCGCGCTTTGCAGTAGGCGATCGGGTGATGGCGATCGTCGGTGGCGGTGGCCAGGCCGAGCTGGCGGTCGTACACGAACGCCAGCTGATGCCAGTGCCGGCGGGTCTCGACTGGCCTGAGGCTGGTGCCCTGCCGGAGACCTTCACGACCGCCCACGACGCCCTCTTCACTCAGGCGGCCCTGCGCCCTGGCGAGCGCCTGCTCGTGCACGGAGGTGCCGGTGGCGTCGGCACGGCCGCAATCCAACTCGCCAAAGCCACGGGTGCTCGCGTCACGGCGACCGTGCGTCGCGAGGGGTCGCGCCAAGCGGTGGCGGCGCTGGGCGCCGAGGCGATAGCACCCGAGGGCTTTGCCGAGCACGGCCCGTTCGATGTGATCCTCGAGCTCGTGGGCGCTCCCAACATGGCTGAGAACCTGAAGGCGCTTGCCACCGGGGGGCGCATTTGTGTGATCGGCGTCTCGGCTGGGGCCAAGGCTGAGCTGAACTTGCTCGCGCTGATGGGCAAGCGCGCACGCATCCACGGATCCACTTTGCGCGCCCGCTCGCTCGAGGAGAAGGCGATTGCCGCACGGCGTTTGGAGCGAGAAGTGCTGCCGTTGTTCGAAGCTGGTCAGGCAGGTGATGCGGGCAGTGCGAGCGGGACGGGTGATGCCGGCGGTGTGAGCGAGGCTGGCGGTGCCGAGAAACCGGCC